>DASUQB010000001.1:0-15020 GCA_036280835.1 Microbacterium sp.
TCCGCCCGGTTCGCGAGTCCGACCTCGACGCGATGTATGACGCGCACGTGAACATCACGGAGCGGGGCCCGCACTTTCCTCTCGGCGTTGTCTCCGAGCCCGCCTTTCGGCAGGAGTTCGCCGAGCACGGCTTCTGGCAGCGAGACGAGGGCACGCTCCTGATCGTCGCCTTGGAGGACGACGAGGTCGCGGGGCACATCGAGTTCTTCAAGCCCGTCAGCTATTGGGATGCGTTCGAGCTCTCCTACCAGCTCTACGGGGAGCGTTTCGCCGGCCGAGGCTTTGCGACCGAAGCCGTTCAGCTCCTGGTGGACCACCTGTTCGCGACAAAGCAGCGGTATCGCATTCACCTGGTGATCGTTCCCGAGAACGACGCCTCGCGGCATATCGCCGAGAAGTGCGGGTTCGTGCTGGAAGGAACGCTTCGAAGGGCGTTCTTCAACGACGGCCGCAACCAAGACGTCCTGATCTACTCCCTCCTGCGCACCGACCCCCGACCCTGGCACGCTGACCCGTCACCGTGATAGACCGACGCCAACTACCGCTTATCGCGCATAGCGACACTCGGCCGCTCGAGTAACGGGCTGCTCCCAGCAGGCGAAGGGAGGAGCGCCCGCCGGTCGTTACGGCCGCGGAAAATCACTGGTGCGCATCGCACGCGGAGTGCAACAGTCGGCCTTGCGTCGCATTTCGCAGGCTGCGATTGTCACGATGGCCTACAACCTAGGGGAGGTCGAGCGCGATGGAACTCTGGCCTGAACGACAGCAAAGCGTCGGAAGCCTGGTGCGGGTTCGAGCTAGGGACCGTGGGCCGAGGAGCCAGCGCCCGGCGAGGACGCGGCGGTGCATCGCAAGGGAGCCGACGCTGCTGCTGGCTACATCTTGGTCGTGGCGAACCGCACCGCGGCGACGCCAACGCTGTTGGAAGAGGTCGCGCATCGGGCACGCGCGGGTTCGTGCCGGTTCGCGTTGCGCATCCCCGACGTGACGGACCGCAAGGCGGCGGACTGGACGCTCGACTCGGCGCTCCCGATGCTCGAACGTGTCGCCGGAGGGCCCGTCGAGGGGCTGATCGGCGGCCCCGATCCGTTGGAGTCGATCCAGCGAGCCGTGGGAGAGCACGATTTCGACGAGATTGTCATCTCGACCCTGCCAACGCGAACCTCAAAGTGGCTCGGGCGCGACCTCCCACGCCGGGTCGAGCGGCTCGGGCTTCCGATGACCGTGGTCACGCCCGTCAAGGAGCGGCTGGGCGATTACCGGGGGCCAGCGGGCGCCTAGGACGAACCTGCTTCGGCGGGTAACAACACCTCCCCTGAGGCTGCCCCCGGACTGCTGCCTTGAGTCAGAAGCGGCAGTGCAGCCGGCATCGCGGCGTCTATCGGTCCTCGCGCATTGCAGCACTCGGCCGTCTGACCGGCTGGTGCTCTAGTCGACGCCGATTCGCCTTCGCTGTAGCGTCGCGCCATGGAGACCATCAGTGGCGCAACCTTCGCCTTCTTTCACGAAGGCCCGCCTGACCTCATCGAGAACGATCTCACGAATGGGTCTTATCGCGTGATGGTTGGCCAAGCACCGGTGAGCGAGGGCCCGCCTATGCACGTGCACCCGCACACCGACGAGGGCTTCTACATCGCTGACGGCGAGATGGTCTTCGTGTTCCCGGATCGCGAGGTCGTGGCAGGAGCAAACACCTTCGTGTTCGTGCCTCGCGGGTGCGTCCACACCGCCCGCACCACGCAATCGATGCGCGGCCTGCTCATCTACTCGCCTGGCGACGCCGAGCACATCACACAGCCCGTAGACACGCTGTCCGCCTGAACCAGCGGCTGCCGCTCTCGCGCCTGCGAACCCAGTTGGCGCGAGCAGATCATCGGTGAGCTCGATCAGGCCGATCCCTCGCCGCCGAGCTAAGTCAGCAAGCGTGTTGTGGTCGTTGTAGAGATACGCCTTCAAGCTCGTCGCCGCGGAGCCTCAGCGCACGCGTCAATGAACGCTCGTCGGAAGGGACCCAATGCCGAAATACCCACTCCTCGACAGGCGGCCACTGATGCGGGGCGCCACGTGGAGCGAGGCTGTCATGAGCCGACGCGGTCGGCGACACGGTCGCGAGAACGCCGACCGCCGCGATCATCGTCTTGACCTCCGCCCTTGCAAGATCTCCGTCCGATCCCCGTTGTGGCCAGCTCGCCGCGATCTTCTTCGTTGCCTCAAGCGGATGGCTTGGGTTGGCAGCCGGCCGCCGAGTCCGGTGTCGGGTCGCCGAAGTCACGTTCGAAGGCCTTGGCAAGCTCCGGTCGCGGCGCAAGGCGGGCGAACCCGCTCCTCAAGTCGTTCGTAAACCAGGTGTGCATGACTACCGACCATCCGTCGCAGTGCGAATGCCACGGGATGATGCCGCCGCCGAAGTCGGGCTCGTGGTGCTCCCGCGCCCGGTACATGAAGGCGACGAGCACCATCGGCTTCGGCGGGTCGTACCAGTACACGACCGCCTCCGGATGCTTCGGGTCGATCTCGCGTCCGTCGTGGACGTAGTCGTTGTTGCGGAAGTGGAAGAAGAACGGCCGCGGCCGCTTGACCCGGTGCGGGTGACCCTTGTAGCCGTGCCGACGGGCGGCGGCGGGCGACGGGAACAAGCGCTTCGCGGAGCGCTTTGACTGTCGCCACAGCCGCCTGGCCTGGCGGCGTTCCCGCGCGGTGGCGGCGGCCAGGTCGGGATAGAGAGGGTCGATCTTCGGCGGGGGCTCGTGGTGTTGCGCCACGCTCGCGCTGATCGCCGCCCCGGTGAACGCGAGCGTGAGCAGCGCGATGGCAGCGAACGTCAGCTGCAGCGTTCTGCGATGCGGGTTCACGTCCGGTCCTTTCGTTTGGGGAGTGCGCAGGCGAGCGAAGCCGCTCGCGTCGGGCTCGGCCGGCGTACCTGACGCAGGCCGTCGCGCCCGGCGAACAGCCAGCAGGCCAGCTCTTTCCGGGAGCGCAAGACCGGGACATCCATGCGCGGCACTCGGCCAGGTGGCCGGATCCGCTGCTCCAGCCACGCAGCAAGGTTTGATCGCTGCAGACTGAACACCCGCTGCGCCTGCGCTGGTGGCGTCTCCAAGCCGGCCACGCCGGCACGCGCGCCGTCCCGGAGTATCGGCACGGTCAGCCTCCGCACGCGCGCCGATGTGCGTCCGTGATGCCCGGCGATTTCGCTCGGGGTCCAACCTGCGAGGCGGAACCGCTGATAGCTCAGCGGCGCAATGCCGAAGACGGTCCTCGCCCGTAGCGCTACGGCCGGATAGTGGGCGAGGTGGAAGAAGACGTGCTGGGCGAGGTGGCCCTCGGTCAGCGTGCGCAACGCGCGGTCGACCAATAACGCCTGATGCCGTGCCGGAGCGTCGCCTGCCCACGCGGACACGAGGTCCTGCGCGACGTCGCCCGGATCGAGCCCCCGTCGTCGGATCAGCTGGGCCAGCGTGTGAACATCGTCATCCTCGAGCCAGAGCTCGACCGCGGCACGATCCGTCGCCAGCATGGAGAACAGCCGCCGCTCGTCGTAGGGAACCCAGTGGTACATGACCCAGTCTTCACACGGCAGCCATCGCGGGCCTGCACCCACTGGGGCGAGCGGGTCCTGCGTGCTCCGCGCCGGCTCTGACCCCTGCGCCGCGGCGATCGATCCAGCGGCGACCGCGAGCAGGGCAAGGCTCACACCCAGAGAGCGCCGGTAGAAACCGGCGAGGCAAGGCCCTAACGCCTTCGTAGGCACCCTGCGACCGTCGGCGCCCCGCGGCCGGTTGAAGGCTCGACCCGTCCCTGCCCAGGCGCGCGACAGCCACCTCACATGACACCCTAAGCAGAAAGCTCACCCACGAGCAAGCCTTGGCGCGGCGCCCGTCATGAAGTGATCGGCGGGTGGCGCCCTTACGGACGTCCGCACTGCTGGACTCCCGCTGGCCGCACTTCGATGCGACGCGAGCGCGCCACCCTGGCTGTATGTCCCTGCTCGCCTCCCGAAGACTGCTGGCTCCGCGGTCTTCCGCCTGGGCCGGATACGCGGCGTTCGTGTGGGCGGTCACGTACGCGATCGGCGTGCGCGGTTATCAGGGCCTTGGCGGGACAGTGGGTTTGGCGGGGACGTTCGAGGATCCGGAAGGGATGCGGCGTGCGAGCCTGCTGGCGGGTGCCGGCATCCTCCTCGCGGGGATCGGCGCGCTCGCGCTCGTACGGCCGTGGGGGCTGCGCATCCCGCGCTGGCTGATCATCGTCCCGGCGCTGACGGGGTCGGCCTACGCAATCGCGCACGCATTGACGGCGTACGTGACCAAGCCGCTGCACGCGGTCGGCGTCGTCCGGCTCCAGTTCGACGGCTGGGCGCAGCGTGACGAGCGAGCGCAGTTCCTGTGGGACCTGCTGTTTTACGAGCCGTGGTTTCTGAGCCTGGGCGTACTCGTCACCCTCGCGACGTTGCACCACCACTGCCGCACCGGCGGGTCAATCGAAGCGCGCCGGCGGCTCCTGATCCTCACCGTGCTCGCCACGCTGGTCCTCACGGCGCTCGCTTGCACCGTGGTGGTCGCGCGAAGCCTCTGACCGACGCTGAGGTACGGACGCGATAGCGCGAGGCCGCTCGCCGAGAGTGCTCCTCGTCGCGCAGAGCGCTAGCCGGCGCCGCGGCCGCTCGAGTGCTACTGGCAGGCGGGAGAACGCCTGCCCGTCGGTTCGCCGCGCGACTGGGGCGCGGCCGAGCGCTAAGGCCCAACCGCGCCAGCGCGGCGGTTAGGCAGAGCCTCCGAACTTCAGCAGGTCGACAAAGCTGAACTGGCCGGCGGTCGAGGTAATCGGCGGGGCCGGCTTCCACGCGGGATCGAGGTAGAGGTACGAGTTCGGGTCTCGCTGCAGGAGTCCGACCAGGACCTCGGCGACGATCCTGCCGCCCACCGGGCCGAGCCGCTCGGCGTTGTAGGGCGGGAGCTCCGCCTCCTTGAGGATGTAGTACCAGAGCGGTGCCTCGCCGCCCCATCCGGGGTTGGGAGTGAGTCCGAGCGTGGCGTTCGACAGGGCGGTGACGCGCATCGCCTTCGCGACTTGTTGGCCAGAGGGCAGACCGACGTGCTTTCCGCGCAACGTGTTACGGACGGCCAGGTGGACCGTCGGGTCAGGGGGCGGGACGACCGATCCGGGGAGCGAGGTCAGCGGAAGCGACAGCCTGGTATCGAGCTTGCGCGGCTTGCGAGCCGGGAAATTCGGGTCGACCGGGAGGATGTTCTTCCATTCCATGACCAGGTCCTCAGGGATCGGTCGGCCGCCGTTGAGGTTGAAGCCGCCCTCGGGGCCGAAGATCGGGACCCCGCCCTTGTCCAACGTCGTCTGGTTGAGGACGTAGAAGGGCCGGATGATGCTGTGACCGAACCGATACGCCGCGACGGAGAACTCGATCGGCATGAACGGCCGGCCCTGCCGGTTGGTCGGCTTGTAGTGACCGAGATTGATCAGCGGGGGCTTTCCGGCGACCTCCCGGTAAACGCTGCCCTTCGTGCCGACGAGCTCGTCGCCGACGAAGCGCGGAAGGAAGTCGTGGATCACGGCCCATTGGTAGTGCCACCGGGTCAGCCTGCGTGCGGTCTCGAACACCCACTCGCGGCGGACGCCCTGTGCGCGGGCGTGCTCGACCATCCGGTTGTGGAACTTGGCGACGGCCTTGTGGAACTGGACGATGATCAGGTTCTCGTCGTTGCGTCCCTCGGGGATGATCGCGTGGCCGTCGCCGTCACGCGGCATGTCCTCGACACCATTGACGTTCGTCGTCACCAGCAGCTTGTCGCGGTCGGCCGGATCGTAGAACTTGGGCTCATTGACCGGCCCGAGCCCGTAAACCGAATCGAGGTCGTAGCGCGGCGTCCGGAAGTTGACGGTCGCGTCCGGGTCCGCCTGCTGCAGGTCCAGCGGCGTGGTGTCGAACGTGATGTCGTGGTCGATGAACTGCCCGATGAACGTGAACCCGGCGAAGAGTCGCGGGCTGGTGCTCAGGTTCATGTCGTCCGGGATGGTCTGGTCCTCGACCATCGTCGTGGCCAGGGCTTGCAGCAGGTCGTCGGGCGGCGCGAACGCCGGAAGCTGCTTGAACATGACCCCGAAACGGCCCTCGGCGAGCCGGTTCTTGCTCGTCAAGTACATGCCTCGAAGTGGGACGCCGTGCAGGCCGCCCTCGGTTCCGACGGCATACGTGATGCTCGGCATGCGGCCGAGCATCACGCCGGCCGACAGGCCGGCCGCCCCGGCGAGGAAACCGCGGCGGGAAAACGAGTGGCCTTGGCGACCCGGGTCCTGGCGCTCTTCACGCTCCATGGCCTGTCCTCCTTGCGCGATGATCGGGTGAGCGACGCCTATCCGACCGTGACGTTGCCGCTCGCCAGCAGGCCGCCACGGGTGTAGAACACGGTCTCCGCGGCGAGTTGACTGGACAGTGCTGTTCCGCCGGACAGCGTGATCTGGAACGCGTCGCCCGTCGACGGCGCTCGATTCTTGTCGTTGTCCTGAACGACGACCTCGAAACGGCACATCGGGGTCGTCGCGGTGTCACGCGTCGGGCACGTCGCCGGGAAGCCGGTCGGTGCTGAGGACGTCAGGTAGTAACGCCCGAGGAAGATCAGGCTGTTCCCATCCGGCGGCGGCTCCTGACCGATGCAGATCATGGATTCCGTCACCGGGTCGATCGTGTCGACGATCCCGTGGATCGAGAATGCAGAGCCGATCGGGTTGCTGCCCCTGTCGTTGTACGACAGTTCGACGTGAAGGCGACCCGTAGGCGGATTGAGCCCGCCGCTGTCCTCGCAACTGAAGCTGAAGCCGAACGACGCTGCCCCGGAAAATCCCGGCCCTGGCGGCAGTTGCCCTCCACCGCGACCCGTGCACGCCGTCAACGACGTGACCAAGACCCCGGCTGCAGCGACTGCTAAGACTCGCCGGAGGCGCGAATATCGACCGGTCTGCATGGGGCATCCTCCGAGGCCAGGAGGGACAGGACGGTAAAGCTATCCGTTAGTGCACACCGCAGCGTCGACCGCCCTCAGATGGGGTCGGGCGAGAACGACGGTCCTCCGCTATGCACTCTGTATTGTCGGCAAGGAGACGATTCCCGGCGCTCACGAGGGCCAAACCACGCACCCTGTCGTGGCGGCGGCACCACGGCGGCGCGGCTCAAACCGGCCGCCGTCGCGGCGCCCGAGCAAGCGCCCAGCTCGCGGCATTTGTCAAAGACTCCGCGAGCGCGACCACAGTCAAGCCTCGCGACCGGCGTTTTCGGCGGTTGGCCACCACTTCGTCGAACGCGATGATATGACAACACTTATGTGAGTGTGCACGCAGCCGTCCGAGCACTTTCAGAGACTTGTCAAACGTCTTGACGCCCGCACTGGCGAAGAACGTGACCTAGCCCCTTTGTCCATCATCGACTCATCATGGCCATCGTCTATGCCGTCGAGCGCCGTTTCCATGGCGGCAGCTCAGGCGCAGCGCTATCGCTTCTCGCGCAAAGCGCCGGCGGCCTTCGCCGGAGAGGTTCAGTCCCGTCGGCGCAATCAGTGGGCGAGGCCGTGCGAGTCGCGACCCATCGTCTTCGTATGCGGCGCTCGGACCGCCGCCGGCTTCTTGGCGTCCCGTCGGGCGGCCCTGTCGTCCGCTCCGAGTTTGGCGGGCGGGTTCTTGCCGCCCGTGGCCACGAAGGAGACGCAGTCGCCCTGGTTGCGGAACTGCGGGAACGCCCGCCACCCACCCTTCTTGCACTGCTTCCTGCTCGTCGGAGTCCGTACGAACTGGATGATGAATGTGCGATCCGAGAACACCTCGCCCGGAGGACCCGACGGAATGTCGATACCGACCGGATCGAGCACCTGGATGTCACCCGTCGCGTCACAGTGCAGGTACAGCGGATCGATGCCCTCGTGCCCGCCGAAGATGATCGAGTTGGTAGCGATCACCCGCAGCTGGTCGCCATAATCGGCGGAGAAGGCGATCGGCGGCAGTTCCGTTGCGAACTGGTCAGCGTTGCGGTAGATCGTGACGCCGTTGAGCCTGAGCTCAAGATCGTCATCGACCCCGATCGTCTCGGTCGCTGACGTCCCACCGCTGAGCGTCAACGCGCCAGCCGGGCAATACATCGGTGCGGCCTCGGCAACCGACCCCCAGCCGCCGCTCGCGACGACGGATGCGACCAGAGCCGCCAGGAGCTTGCGACGACCAAACGCAGCTGCGGGGTTCATGGCAGAACCTCCGATCTCGGTGTACGTGCACGCGCGAACCTACGTCCGCAGCCGCCCCTAACGCAAGCCCCGGCTCGGCACGCAGTGCCCGTCGGCTGGGCGATACTGGGGAGGCACACCACAGCCCCCCGCGGGATAGGCGCACCAGCTCGGTCGCGCGCGAGAGACCCACGCGGCGCAAATGGTCACAGACCGGACACCGCACCGCGCGCTCGGCGGGGCTGGAGTCCGCAGCCCACCCTCCGCACGCCTAGGATCGCGGAATGACGATCGTGCTTCGCGAGGTCACGCGCGACGCGGCCGACGCGATCCTCGCTGGCGAACGGCCCGCCGATGTGCGGGTCGCCGATGACTATCCGACAGAGTTCTCCGCGGGCGTGGCAGAGCAAGTCGGGGCCGAGGGGCAGTTCGGTCCCTTCTTTCTCTACCGCACCGAGGACGACCTCGTGGTCGGCGAGATCGGCGGCGCGTTCGTCGACGAGGAGGGGACGATCGAGATCGGCTACGCCGTTGTGAAGTCGCAGTCGAACCGCGGCTACGCGACCGCGGCAGTCGAGGCGATCGTGACAAGAGCTCGTGAGACCGCCGACGTAAATCGGATCGTCGCTCACACGCCGCTCGAGCGCCCGGAGAGCGGTCGCGTGCTCGAAAAGACGGGCTTCGGCCTGGTGCGCGAGATGGACGACAAGGACGCGGAGGGGAACGTCGTACGGGTCAAGGAGTGGGAGCTGAAGACCCCCATTCCGGAGTAGTTCCTGCTCCGACCGCTCGCCAAGTCGATGCAGGCCGCAACCGCTTCGAGGCAGGCCCAAACTGATGATCCTCCCCGCGACGACTGTGTGCCTCGCGCATTGCAGCAGTCGGGGCCGCAGAGCCGGCCGAGTGGGTGAGTAGGGTCGACTCGCCGACTCCGAAGCGACGGCTCTGGGTTCGGCTGACCGCCGAACCATCCGCATGCTGCCCGGCTGTCGCCGCCGAGCCCACGACGGGATCCTGCAGGCATGCCCCACTACGGTCATCTGCACCCCCTCCCGGATCCCGGCGGGGTGACGTTGCGTGACGGTACGACGATCGCGGTGCGGGCCCTCGTCCCTGAAGATCGCGAGCTGATCGTCGCTGCGTTCGAGCGGCTCTCGCCTCGTTCGCGCTTTCTTCGATTCTTCTCGCCGCTGCCGCGGCTCACAGCCGAGATGCTCGACCGCCTGATGGATGTCGACCACATGCGTCACGTCGCGCTTGTGGCGATGTGCGACGCCGCGTGCATCGGCGTCGTCCGCTACGTCGTCGACGAGCGCGATCCGACAATGGCCGACTTCGCGATCACCGTCATCGACGCGCACCAGGGCCGCGGTCTGGGCCGCGCGCTTACCGCCGCGATCGCCCGTGTCGCCTTCGCTCGCGGAGTTCGAGGTCTCACGCTCGACGTTCATCCCGAGAACCGCGTGATGCAACGGCTCGCTCACTCATTCGGCGCGCAGCTCAAGCTGCAAGACGGCGTGATGAGCGGCAAGCTTCGGCTGCCGCTGGCCGAACCTGTCGAGCCTGCGCTGCCCGCCGCTGCCTAGCCTGGCCGCGTCACGCGCCGTCCGAGCCGCCGAGCCAGCTCCAATCGCGTGCCGCTACTGACAGGCCGAACCGCAGCCGCTCAGGGCGCTCGGCAGCGGGCGGCAAGCGTGCGCCCCACGGGACTCACCTCGCCCGCCGCCCCGTCGTCGGCCACCTCCCGGCGCACGGTCACCGGCTGGTCCCCCGCCCCGCCGCCACGTAGCGGCTCCTGCGCCAGCCGGGTCCACAGCACCCCGGCATTGGGCAGCGGCGCCCCCGACGCCACACCGAGAGAGAACGGAAACCCGGAGAACCTCGGACGCTCCACCGCGCGGTCGGCTCCGAGCACCATTGGGGCATTTCCCTACCGCGCACGCGACGGAGCCGACGGTGATCATCCATCCGGAGCTGGACGACCGTCCAGTGCGCGCCGCGCAACCGCGGCGTAGGTTCGCGACAAGGAGAGGAGTCCTATGTCGCGCCGTCGCTCGGTGGCCCTGGTCGCCGCCGTCATTGCCACATGCCTTCCGGCGTCAGCCGCCGCCACGACGTTGCCGGCCGGGTTCAGCGAGAGTGCCGCGTTCAGCGGGTTGACGAACCCGACCGTGATCCGCTTCGCGCCCGACGGGCGCGTGTTCATCGCGGAGAAGAGCGGGCTGATAAAGGTGTTCTCGTCGCTTCAGGACACCACGCCGACGACCTTCGCCGACCTGCGCACCCAGGTGCACAACTTCTGGGACCGCGGGCTGCTCGGGATGGCGCTGCACCCGGACTTCCCCGCGACGCCGTCCGTCTACGTGCTCTACGCACACGACGCTGTGATCGGCGGCACCGCGCCGCGCTGGGGCTCGCCCGGCGTGACATCCGACGGTTGCCCGAGCCCGCCCGGCGCAACCGGCGACGGATGCGTGATCTCGGGCCGGCTGTCGCGGCTTCAGGCCGCCGGCGACGTGATGACCGGCGCCGAGCAGGTACTGATCGAGGACTGGTGCCAGCAGTATCCGAGCCACTCGGTCGGTTCCCTGGCCTTCGGCGCCGACGGAGCGCTGTACGTGACCGGCGGCGACGGAGCGAGCTTCAACTTCACCGACTACGGCCAGGACGGCAGCCCGGTCAACCCCTGTGGCGACCCGCCCGGGCCGCCGGGTACGGTTCTGACGCCGCCAACGGCCGAGGGTGGCGCGCTGCGCAGTCAGGACGTGCGCACCACCGGTGACCCCGCAGGCCTCGACGGGACCGTGCTGCGACTCGATCCGATCACGGGCGAGGCGCTGCCGGACAACCCCAACGCCTCCAGCAGCGACCCGAACGCCCGGCGGATCGTGGCCTGGGGCCTGCGCAACCCGTTCCGGATGACCGTCCGGCCGGGCACGAGCGAGGTCTGGCTGGGTGACGTCGGCTGGAACACGTGGGAGGAGATCAACCGGCTCGACCCGATCGGCCCGAACGTGAACTTCGGCTGGCCGTGCTACGAAGGTTTCGGGCGCCAGCCCGGCTACGACGGCGCCAACCTGGGCATCTGCGAGAACCTCTACACGGACGCGTTCCGGCCGGCGCGCGCCCCCTACTACACCTACGACCATGCGGCCCGGGTCGTACCAAACGAGACGTGCCCGGCCGGCAGCTCGGCGATTGCCGGACTCGCCTTCACGCCCGCGACCACGTCGTTCCCCACGCACTACGCGGGCGCGCTGTTCTTCGCCGACAACAGCCGCGACTGCATCTGGGCCATGACGGCCGGTGCAGAAGGTCTGCCGTCGCCCTCGACGATCACCACATTCGCAGCCGGTGCCGCCAATCCGGTGGACCTCAGCTTCGGGCCCGGCGGCGATCTCTTCTACCCGGACTTCGACGGGGGGACGATCCGCCGCATCACCTACACAGCCGCAAATCAGGCGCCGACCGCTGTCGCGCGTGCAACCCCGACCACGGGCGCCCCGCCGCTGCAGGTCTCCTTCGACGGCACCGGCTCGGGCGACCCCGACGGCGAGAGCCTGACGTATGCGTGGGATCTCGACGGCGACGGCGCGTTCGACGACGCTTCCACCGCCACGGCGAGCTGGACCTACACCGCTTCGGGCACCTACGCCGCCGGGCTACGCGTGACCGATCCGCGCGGTGCGTCGGCCACCGACAGCGTGACAATCACGGTCGGCAACACGCCACCAACAGCGACGATCGAGCTGCCGACGTCGGGGACCACCTGGCGCGTGGGAGACCAGATCACCTTCCGCGGCTCGGCGACCGACGCCCAGGACGGAGCACTGCCCGCCGGCGCCTTGAGCTGGTCGCTGGTCATACAGCACTGCCCGAGCAACTGCCACACCCACCCGATCCAGAGCTGGACCGGGGTCAGCACGGGCTCATTCAGCGCGCCGGACCACGAATACCCGGCCTACCTCGAGCTGCGGCTGACCGCCACCGACTCGGGCGGGCTAAGCGACACGAGGACCCTACGGCTCGACCCGCGGACCGTGACATTGAGCTTCGCCAGCAATCCAGGAGGGCTCAACCTCACCGTGAATGCTACGACCGCCCGGGCGTCCTTCACGCGCACCGTCATCGTCGGCTCGCAGAACTCGATCACTGCACCCTCGCCCCAGACCGGACCGGGCAAGAAGACCTACCAGTTCCAGTCCTGGTCCGACGGTGGCGCGCAGACGCACAACATCATCGCGCCGGCCGTCAACACGACCTATACCGCCGTTTTCAAGCACCGCTAGCCGGCGCGCGCACCACGAGCGGGCCGGTCGTGCGCCGACCCGCTCAAGGTGATTGTTTACGAGCCGCACCCGGACCGGCTGCTGCAAATCGCGAGTTGCACCCTTGGCCGGCCGCCTTGACCGCTCGTGCCATGCGAAGATGATCGAGATCTGGCAGGAGTGGCGCGGACGAGCCTTCACGCCCGACGAAGCGTGCGAGCGGTACTCCACCACCGAATGACCTAGGCGCTGTCTGCCGGCAGCAGGCGGCGGCTGCTGCCGTGGTGGCATGCGGAGGTCGGGGCCGGGAGCGGTGTCGAGCGTCCTTTCGGGCGTCGTCGTGCTCGATGATGCGTCCCATGCCTGCGTTCATAGATGACCGACGGCTTCGATGACTGGCGATCGGCAGGTACCGGTCAGGGCAAAGCCGCAGGGACCATCGGCACCCAAGTCGTCCAGCCGCGAGCCCGACCCGGCGTTCCCTTCGCTTCATGGCAGGCCGCCCCGCGGGTGGGTCAACGATCCGAATGGATGCTCGTGTCTGGACGGGCGATACCACGTCTTCTTTCAATACAACCCGGCCGCGCCGTCTCACCATGCGATCTGCTGGGGGCACATGAGCTCAGAGGACCTCGTCCACTGGCGGCAGGAGCCGGTCGCGCTGGTCCCGCGGCCGGACGAGCTCGATCGGTTCGGGTGCTGGAGCGGGTGCGTCGTCGAAGACGGCGGCGTCCCCACCGCCGCGTACAGCGCCGTGGCCGATCAGAGTGCCCGGTCCGTTGTGCTGCTCGCGCGCAGCGACGCCGAAATGCGGACCTGGCGGCAGGGCCGGACGCCGGTGGCCTCAATACCGCGCGACCCGGCGATCACCCACGCTCGTGATCCCTTCGTCTTCGAGTTCGACGGGCATCGCTATGCGATCCAGGGCGCCGGCCACGCCGAGCGTCCCGGCGCGGCGCGCATCCTGCTTTACGACTGCGACGACCTCAATGCCTGGACCGAGCTCGGTCCGCTGCTCACGATCGAGGACCCGATCGCGGCCCGAGTCGCGCCGGCGCGGATCTGGGAGTGCCCGAACCTCATGCCGCTCGGCGATCGTTGGGTGCTGATCATCTCGCTGTGGAGCCGAATCGCCGGCACGGATGTGCTCGGAGGCGCGCGGTATCTCGTCGGTGACCTGGAGGCGCATCGCGGCCGCCCCCGCTTCAGGCCGACGGCGGGGGGCTCGCTCGACGACGGCCCGTGTTTCTACGCGCCTCACGTCCTGCGCCAGGGCGGCCGCACGCTGATGTGGGGCTGGGCCCGCGAGCATGGACGCTCACAGGCCGACATCGAGGCGGCGGGCTGGGCGGGCACGCTGACCTTTGCCCGCGAGCTGTCGCTGGACGGCGGCCGCCTCGTCACAAGCCCTGCTGACGAGCTGGCGCTGCTTCGCGGCGACGTCATAGACGCGCACACGCCCATCACGGCCCGTGCGTTCGAGGTCGAACTCGGCGCAGATGCCGGCGCAGCGTCGCTCCGGCTGCGCGAGGGCTCCGCGGAGCACCTTCTCACGGAGCTCCCGCGGTCGCGACTGCCGCACGTCGTGCGGATCTTCGTCGATGGGTCGATGATCGAGATCTTCACCCCAGGTCGGGCACCCCTGACCCTTCGCGCATACCCGCGCCCCGAGACTGCGTGGGCCCTTCGCGTCCAGCACCCCGAGCACGCGACGGCATGGACCCTCGAGGACTGACACGAGCACCGCACGTCGCCCTCCAGGCCACTCAGCCCTACTGGCCGCTGACAACGAGGTCGCTGTGAGTTGGCAGAGCCGACATAACTGCCCGCGCAGCGGGCTGCCAGAGTCCGTTTCGGTCTCGCTGGCCTCGGCACTCAGGGCATGCGACGTAGAGGCGATCCGCGGCGGCTCGGCGGGAGCGGCGCGACGGATCAGTGCCTGCGGGCGCGATCAGGGTGGGTCTCGCCTCTGAACACCGGAGTGCCCAATCTCGGCAAGGCTTTGTCGCCGGCGATGCCGGCGTGATCAACGGGCGAGGAAGGCGATTAGCCTCCGCTGGCAGCTCCTTCTCGCGCGAAGCAGCGCTCAGCCGGCCGAGCCGGTCGCTAGCAGGCGAGAACGACACTTCGCGTCCGCCAGCGCCTTGCGTTGCCCATCGGTAGAGGAGAGTGTCAGGAGTGTCAGCACGCGCCCATCAACGAGCGCGCGTCACTGCTGAGGGGGCAGCCGATGGAAGCCCAACATCGGTTGCGTACGGCTTGCGCGCAGTTCGAGTGTCGGGTCCGTAGAGGCCGCTAACCATGGGTCTGTCAGGCTTCTCGGGTGGCGGACGATGCCCCGTGTGCGGTGCCGACGTTTCTCCGAGGTCCTGACGCGTATCCAGTGGCGCTGTGACGAACACTGATCCGATTCTCGCCGAGCAACTCGCCTACTATCGGGCTCGCGCTCGCGAGTACGACAAGTGGTTCCGTCGCGAGGGGCTCCATGACTTGGGCGAAGAGCACAATGCCGGATGGCGTCTTGAGCTCG
>DASUQB010000002.1:0-3130 GCA_036280835.1 Microbacterium sp.
AGGAACAGCCGCTGCTCGACCTGCGGGTTGCTCAGGCTCGCGGTGGATGTCGTCCACCCAGTGGACCCGCTCGGGCTCGGCCTCGATATCGGGCAGGTCCAGGTTGACCACGACCGGCTCTTGCCCGCTGCGGACGACGACGCACGACAGCTCGCTGTCCGGATTGGCGTTGATCTCTTGATGGGGCACGAATGGGGGGACGTAGATGAAGTCGCCGGGGCCGGCCTCGGCCATGAACTCGAGCCGGTCGCCCCAGCGCATTCGCGCCCGGCCGCTCACGACATAGATGACGCTTTCCAGCGCGCCGTGGTGGTGAGCGCCGGTCTTGGCGTCCGGGTGGATGAGCACCGTGCCGGCCCAGAGCTTCTCGGCCCCGGCCCGAGCGGTGGTGATCGCAGCTGCGCGGTTCATGCCGGGCGTCTGCGGCGTATTCGGATCGAGCTCGTCGGCGTGCACGACCCGAACCCCGTGCAAACGCCAGTCGGCTCCGCCGGGCTGGGCGGAGATCGCCGGGTCGCCCTCTGATCGAGCGTCCATGCAACGAGTATGGCGCCGCGGTCGCTTCCAGCGCTATCGCATTGCCTCGTTGCGATAGCGCCGCGACGCCCGTTTCGCCCCTGGCCGGCGCTGCCCTGGTCGTCCGAAGCAGCCGCGACAGGCAGGCTGCGCGGGCGCTTCGCTGCCCGCAGTCGGCGGCTGTGAGGCGGCGACGTTGCGCCCGGGTGCTGGTGTCCATCCGATCGATGGGCGAGTATCCGCGCTGGACTCGCGGGCGATCGGAGGGAGCGCGGAGATGGTGTTTGCGGCTGACTATCCGTTCATGGACGTGCTGTGGTCGATGATCATCTTCTTCTTCTGGGTGATCTGGATCTGGATCGTGATCACCGTGCTGATCGACGTCTTCCGCCGCGACGACATCGGTGGCTGGGCCAAGGCGGCGTGGGTGATCTTCGTTGTGATCCTGCCGTGGCTAGGGGTGCTGGTCTATCTGATCGCCCAGCACGACGGGATGCGAGAGCGCAGCATCAAGCAGGCGCAGGCCCAGAGGCGAGAGTTCGACGATTACGTGCGCGAGACGGCGGGCGGCGGGTCGGCCGGTGAGATCGCGCAGGCCAAGGAGCTGCTCGACGCCGGCGCGATCACACAGCAGGAGTTCGAGGCGCTGAAGGCGAAGGCGCTCGCGTAGGAGCGCGGGACACCACGGCCGGGCGCGTGGGAACCCGGAATGAGCCGTCGCGGCGGGAGCTGCAACGCGCCGACCGACGCGCTGTTGTTTTTCGCCTGCTCGCAGTACGCGAGGTCACGCACGCCTGAGCCCATGCGCCAGTCTGCGTGTGTCGACGGCGCAGTCTCCGAGGACCCGGACCGCAACCGAGTCGCGCCGGAGAAGAACGGCACGGAGGATGTGCTCGGTGCCGATCGCGTCAGGGTCTGACCGCTGGGCCTCCTGGCGGATCTGGCGAACGACAGCTGCTGCGTTCGGGGTGTACGGCAGATCTGCTCGGGGATCTGCTCGTCGCCTCGGCCGACGATCCGCACGATCAGTGCACTGACTTCCTCATAGCGTCCGCCGGCCGCTTCCAGACGCTCGGCCGCGCGCGATCCGGCGACGCCCAGCAAAGCGAGCAGCAGGTGCTCGGATCCGATGTAGCCATGTCTGAGTGCTCGCGACTCGGCCGCGGCACGATCGAGAATCGCGCGCAGTGCGGCGGGCTCACCGGCACGCATCGGCCGAGTCTCCCATCTCGAGAGAGCGCGGCCCATACACGGGGTTCACACGGTCCCCGAAGCAGCGCATGCGCGACGGCCGGCTGCTCTCCCGCGCCGACGCGAACCGTCGACGGCGAGCGTGGTGGCGCCGACCCCGTCAGCCCGGGTACCGCTCGCGGAGGTCCCAGGCCCTGACGTCGTCCTGCTTGGCCTCGCCGTCCTTGGGCCTCTTGAACTCGACACCCGTGAAGTTCAGGGTCCAGCTCTCCATGGCGTCCTTGCCCTCGCCGCTCATGCTGTAGCTCACGACGATCGCGGCCTCGAGCTTGATCCGGAGTTCGCCGTCCTCGGTCGGGTAGACGATCTCCGCGTCGTGGGCCTCGCCGCTCAGCGTGGCGCGGGACAGGTCGTTGGAATGCGGGCCGATCTTGGAGCTGAACTGCATCTCGGTCACGTGCGGCTGGCCGCCGCCGTGCCCGCCGGCACCCTGGTGTGAGCCCCACTGGAATGACTCGAGCGGGATCACGCCGATGCCCTCGATCGTCACGCGCGGACCCGTGGGCTTCGGCGGCGCCGCCTTGCCCGCCCTCGGCTTCGGCGGCGCCTTGGTGTCCCGGGCCAGCATCGCTGCCACCGCACGGTTTCCGGCGCTGCGCTGCAGCGCGAGTAGCTCCGCGGCGATCGGGTCCGGTTCACGCTCCGGCGCCTCCTGCGTGTGACGGGTCTCGCGCTGCCGGTCGGGCTCGACGCTGCGCTTCATGGCTCGACGCTACAGGGAGCCGGGTCGCGAGACGGTACGGTCGGCTCCCATGTTCGTGCTCAGCGTCGGTCTCGACGTTGCCGCTCGGCTTGTCTCGCCCCGCCCTCGACGAGGCCTCGGCTGATCCGCAATGTCGAGGGGGCGCCACGCGCGCGCCCCCTTCAGATTCGGCTAGAGGTACTGGTCGAGGAACGCCTGCGCCTCGGGAGAGTCGAGGCGGTACTCGAGGTTGGGCCCGGAGCAGCGGTAACTGAACGTCCAAGCGTTGAGCCCGACGACCGTGCCCTCATGGAACAGCGGGCCGCCGGAGTCGCCGAAGCAGACGCCGGCTCCGACCTTGATGAAGCGGTCAGGGAACGCGTCACGCGCCGGTATCGCCGAGACCTCGCGATAGCTGCGGTCGCCATCGTAATCGACGATGGGGTGATTCGCGGCCACGCTGCCAGTGATGTACGCGTCCGTGCCGTAGCCCACCACAGTGAAGTCTTGCGAGCCGATGTCGACGCCCTCCCAGTAGTCCGCGTCGGCGACCGGCGACGGCGTCACGCCGGCCACGGGCTCCGCGAGGAAGATCAGGGCGACGTCCTCGTTGCCGGGTTCCAGGTACTGATGCTTGGAGTTCGAGGACGCCGGTGGCTGCTCGCGTGTCAGCCAGTCCGG
>DASUQB010000003.1:0-13306 GCA_036280835.1 Microbacterium sp.
AGATCCTCGAGTCCACGCGCCAGGTCGACACGATCGTGCTCGACAAGACCGGCACCGTCACCACCGGGCGGATGGCGCTCGTCGACGTCACCGCCGCCGGCGCGTCCCGCGAGGACGTCCTCCGCATCGCCGGGGCGACGATCAACGCCGGCGGGCAGCTCGTCGTGCGCGCCACCAAGGTCGGCTCCGACACGGCGCTCGCCCAGATCGCCCGCCTGGTCACCGACGCACAGACCGGCAAGGCGCCGGTCCAGCGCCTGGCCGACCGCATCAGCGGCATCTTCGTCCCGATCGTGATCGCGATCTCACTGGCCACCCTCGGCTTCTGGATCGGCGCCGGCGAGGACCTCGCCTTCGCGTTCACGGCCGCCGTCGCGGTGCTGATCATCGCCTGCCCGTGCGCGCTCGGCCTCGCGACCCCGACGGCGCTTCTGGTCGGCACCGGCCGTGGCGCCCAGCTCGGCCTGCTCATCAAGGGCCCGGAGATCCTCGAGTCCACGCGCCAGGTCGACACGATCGTGCTCGACAAGACCGGCACCGTCACCACCGGGCGGATGGCGCTCGTCGACGTCACCGCCGCCGGCGCGTCCCGCGAGGACGTCCTCCGCATCGCCGGGGCGCTCGAGGACGCCTCCGAGCACCCGATCGCCCAGGCGATCGCCCGCGCGGCCCGCGACGAGCTCGGCGACCTGCCGGCCGTTGAGGGCTTCACGAATCGCGAGGGCCTCGGGGTCGAAGGCGTGGTCGACGGCCACGGCGTGCAGATCGGCCGTGCGTCGCTCATGGCCGAGTGGAGCCTGGGCATCCCGGCCGCGCTCGACACCGCTCGCACCAACGCCGAAGCCGCCGGCCGCACCGCCGTCATCGCGGCGTGGGACGGCGAGGTCCGCGCCGTGCTCACCGTCGCCGACACCGTCAAGCCGACGTCGGCCGAGGCGGTCGCTTCGCTGAAGGCGCTCGGCCTGCGTCCGGTGCTGCTGACCGGCGACAACGAGACGACCGCCCGTACGGTCGCGGCCGAGGTCGGCATCGACGAAGTCATCGCCGAGGTGCTGCCCTCCGAGAAAGCCGACGTGATCCGTCGCCTGCAGGCCGATGGCCGCGTCGTGGCCATGGTCGGCGACGGCGTCAACGACGCGCCCGCCCTCGCCGCGGCCGACCTCGGACTGGCGATCGGCACCGGCACCGACGTCGCCATCGAGGCCTCAGATCTCACGCTGGTCTCGGGCGACCTCCGGGCGGCCGCCGACGCGATCCGCCTGAGCCGGGCGACCCTGCGCACGATCAAGCAGAACCTCGGCTGGGCGTTCGGCTACAACGTCGCCGCCATCCCCCTCGCCGCCGCCGGCCTGCTCAACCCGGTGATCGCCGGCGCCGCCATGGCCTTCTCCAGCGTCTCCGTCGTCGCCAACGCGCTGCGTCTGCGGCGGTTCCGCGCGGTGCGCAGCGCCGCGCCGACGGCGGATCGCGAAACCGCCGCCACCATCCCGTCAATCACTGGAGTCCGCGCGTGACCTTCCGCCGTTGGTCCGCTCGCACCGGCGTCGCCGGCTGCGGGCGATGTGTCGCCGCCGCCTGACGGTCAGCTGACCGTCAGGCGGCTTCCAGCCTCGACACGTCAACCCTTCAAGAAAGGCAACCTCATGCAAGCCGCACACCCGCGGCGCTGGGCCGCGCTCGGCCTGATCGCGCTCGCGCAGTTCATGGTGATCATGGACACCTCGATCATCGGCGTCGCGCTGCCGGAGATCCGCACGGATCTCGGCTTCGGCGCCGGAGACCTCTCGTGGGTCTTCAACGCCTATGTCATCGCCTTCGGCGGGCTGCTGCTGCTCGGCGGCCGCCTCTCGGACCTGCTCGGCGCCAGGCGCGTGTTCGCCGCCGGCTGGGCGATCCTCGCCGGCGCTTCGCTTGCCGCCGGGCTCGCCGAGACCACCGGAATCGAGATCGCCGCCCGTGCAGCACAGGGCGCCGGCGCAGCGCTGATCGCGCCATCCGCGCTCACGTTGCTGATGATGCTCTTCGGCTCCGAGCCGAAGGAGCTGATGAAGGCCTTCGCCGTCTACGGCGCGGCCGCCCCGGCCGGAGGCACCGCCGGCGTCTTCCTGGGCGGGGTGATCACCGAGTGGATCTCCTGGCCGTGGGTCTTCTACGTCAACATCCCGATCGCGATCGCCGTGCTGGCGGCGATCCCGGCCCTGCTGCCCGCCTCCCCCGCCCGTCGTGGCTCGATCGACATCGGCGGGGCGCTCGCCGCGACCGGCGGCCTCGCCCTCACGGTCTTCGGCGTCGTCCGCGCGCCCCAGGAGGGCTGGGGCTCGGCCGCGACGCTCGGGGCGATCGCCGGCGGCCTCGCGCTGCTGGCCGCGTTCGTCGCCATCCAGGCGGCGCGGCGCGAGCCGCTGATGCGGCTCGGCATCCTGCGCACCCCGAACCTGGCCGCCGCGAACCTCATCCAGGTGCTGCTCGGCGCAGCCTGGATCCCGATGTGGTTCTTCCTGAACCTCTACCTGCAGCAGGTGCTCGGCTACGGCGCCTTCGAGGGCGGAGCGGCGCTGCTGCCGATGACCGCCGCGATCATGCTGCTGATGATCGTCGTCGCGCCGCGGGTCGTGAACCGGCTCGGCTTCAAGACGCCGATCGTCATCGGCCTGCTGCTGCTGGCCACCGGCATGGCGATCCTCTCGCTCGTGCGCCCCGACGGCACCTTCCTCGTCGACGTCCTGCCCGCCTCGCTGATCGCCGCCGCCGGGATGGCGCTCGCGTTCATCCCTTCGCTCGGCACCGCGATCTCCTCCGCCCGCCCCGAGGAGGGCGGCCTGGCGTCCGGCATCGTCAATACCAGCTACCAGGTCGGCTCCGCGCTCGGCCTGGCCGCCATGACCGCCCTCGCCAGCGCCCAGGGCGCCGACCGGATCGGCGACGTCGCCTCGCTCACCGATGGCTACTCGGCCGCCTTCCTCGGCGCCGCCGCCATCGCCGTCGCCGGAGCCGCCCTCGCCGCTGCGCTCCTGCGCACCCCCAAGACCAGCACCAAGGCCGGCGATCAGGCCACCGAGGCCGGCGAGCCGATCGCCGCCTGACCCAACCCAGATCCGGTGGTGACCTTCGAGTCACCACCGGATCGCAACCAAGGCCCGCTACATGTGAGGACCCAACGATGACCAGCGAGACTCATACCCGCCAAGGGCATCATCACCACGAACTCCCCACTTCAGGGCGCGCGCTCGACGCCGTGGCTCTCAGCGCGACGCTGCACTGCCTCACGGGCTGCGCGATCGGCGAGGTCCTGGGCATGGTCATCGGCACCGCCCTCGGCTTCTCCGAGTGGGGCACCGTCGGCCTCGCTGTCGGCCTCGCGTTTCTGTTCGGCTACTCGCTGACCAGTCTCCCGCTGCTGCGCGCCGGGCTCGCGCTGTCGGCCGTCGTGCCGATCGCCCTGGCCACCGACACCTTCAGCATCGCCGTCATGGAGATCGTCGACAACGCGATCATGCTCTCCATCCCGGGCGCCATGGAGTCCGGCGTCGGAGACATCCTCTTCTGGGGCGCGCTCTCCTTCGCTCTCGTCGTCGCCGGCGTCATCGCCTATCCCGTCAACCGCTGGTTGATCACCCGCGGGAAAGGCCACGCCGTACTGCACAACAGCGGCCACCACCCCAACTTCCCGGTCCGCGTCGTCGGCGCCGTCGCGGCCCTCGCTTTCCTCTTTGGCTCGAGCGTGCTGATCGCCGAGGCCTTCGACGACGACCCGCCCGCGCATGGCGCCGAGCCGCACGCCCCGTCCATGCCGTAGCGCGTTCACCTCTGTATTCGCATGCCGGCCAGCGTGACCTCGACGAGTCGGAGCACAGCGGCTCGCGACGAGAGGCTGCTGGCCGCTCCGAGCGCGCTCAGGCAATAGTCCGCAAGCTCGTGCGGCGGAACATCGTCTCGGACATGTCCTGCCGCGGCCGCCTCGACCAGTAGGTCCCGGATGAACCCGCTGAGTCGCGCGTGCGCGTGATCCATGTGCGCCCCCCGATGCAGGAGCGCGGCGAGCTCGCCGCCGTCCTGCTGCTGCCGGATGAGCGCGTACGCCTCGAGCACCGCACGCAGGCGTTCACCGGGCGTGCCGCTGCGTTGTCCAAGCGCGTCGAGCCGGTCGAGGTGACTCGCGACCAGCCGCTCGTGCCACGCGCCCAAGACCGCATCGACGTCCGGGAAGTACTTGTAGAGCGTCGCGCGCCCGATCCCGGTCTTCTCGGCGATCCCTGACATCGTGACCGCCCGGATTCCGTTCGCGGCCACCAGTGCCGCGGTGGCATCCAAGGCTGCCTGACGGACGGCTTGCCGATGCGCCTCGATCGTCTCGTCCCACAGCTTTGGCATGACACGATGCTACGTGACGCCCGGGTCGTGACACAACGATGATATGGCGACACTCTGTATCGTAACCTGACCGGCTCCCGACGATCCGAGGTCCCCATGGCGCGCCAGTCACCTCCGTCCCACCAGGGCACGCCGCCTGCGACGCCACGATGGGTCAAGGTCGTCGGCGTGGTCGTCGTCCTGCTGATCTTGATTGCCATCGTCGCGCTCGTGGCCGGCGGCGAGCATGGCCCCGGGCGGCACGTGTCCTCTGGCGAGGCACAGCCGACTCTGGCGTCGGCGGAGCCCTCCCTACCGAGCTGATGATGACTCCCGGCGTCCGAAAGCTCGCGCTCACGACGCACATCGCGTCGTCGGTCGGCTGGCTCGGCGCGGTGGCCGGGTTCCTCGGGCTCGCTCTCGTCGGGCTGCGCAGCGATGACCCCGACACCGTGCGAGCGGCCTACATCGCGATGGACGCGACCAGCTGGTTCGCGCTCGTGCCCTTCGCGCTCGCGACGTTGATCACGGGCATCGTCGAGTCCTTCAGCACGAAGTGGGGACTGTTCCGGCACTACTGGGTGGTGATCAAGCTCTCGATCACCCTCGTCGCCACCGTCGTCCTGGTGCTCTACACGGAGACGCTCGAACTGCTCGCAGACCGCGCGACGACAGGCTCGGGCGCTCCGGTCGGACTGCCGAGCAGCTCACCGGTCCTGCACTCAGCCGCCGCGCTCGTGCTCCTGCTCGCGGCGACCGGCCTCGCGGTCTACAAGCCACGAGGTGTGACGCGCTACGGCTGGCGCAAGAGCCTCGAGGAGCGCCCCCGATCGTGATGAAGCGAGCTGCTGGAGTGCTGGTGGTGCTGGCCGTGGTCGGCTTGCTCGGCTACGGGCTCACCACGAAGGCACGCACCGTGAGCGTGGATGAGGCGCTCAGCCGCGGCGAAGCCCTCCCGGCACCGGGATTCGAGCTGGTCGCATTGCGATCCGGGAGCCCGCGAAGCCTCGGCGCGGTGTGGAGCCAAGCGAGCGCCGACGGCCGCGTCCGCCTCGAGGAGCTGCGTGGCGCACCGGTGGTGCTCAACTTCTGGGCGTCGTGGTGCGATCCGTGTCGTGCCGAGATCGGACTGCTGGAACGTCGATGGCGGGACGTCGAACCGGCCGGCGTCCTCGTGCTCGGGATCAACCAGCAGGACGCGCGCGATGACGCGCTCGCGTTCCTCGCCGATCGCGGCGTCACGTTCCCGTCCGTCCGCGACCCCGGCAAGGAGACGGCACGTGCCTGGGGTGTGACCGGCACGCCGGAGACCTTCTTCGTCAGCGCCGACGGAGACGTGGTCGCCCATGTGATCGGCACCATCTCCGACGAGCAGATGACCGCCGGCCTGGCGGCCGCCCGCAGTGGCCGGCCCGCCGGGGTCAGGACCGGCGGCGCGCGCCGACCGACGCGCTGATCACGGTCGCACGCGGGTTCGCCAAGACCGCCCTCCGTCGGTCGACACCTTCACCTCGTTGGTGTGCAGGGCCACATAGAGGTCCGGCCCGTCGTGGACGAAGGCTGCCGGCCGACCGCCCACGCCTCCACGCTCACGCCAGGAGCCACCGCCATCGGCCGACAGGAACACCTGACCGGTGCCGTCGACCAGGTAGAGCGCATCGTCGCGCGACCAGGCCAGCAGGCCCGCGGCCTCGCTGTTCATCGGACGCCATCTGAGGCCGGCGTCACGGCTGACGAACAGCCCATCCTCGCTGGAGGCCATCACCTGTTCGGCGCGACCAGGCGCCGTCGCCAGATCAAACAGCGGCGCGGGCGGCGTTCGTTTGGCCCAAGTACGCCCACCGTCAGCGGACACGTACAGCCGGCCATCGGTCGCATTCACCCCGTAGATCCGCGCGCCCGCGGCACGCAGCACATGGAAATCGGCGCGACCGAGCAGCGACACCGGCTCCCAGTTCTGCCCGGCGTCCTGGGAGCGGATGAGACCAAGCAGCGAAGGGAGGTTCTCGCGCAGATCGGGATGGCCGGAGCCGAGGAACCTGTCCGGGCCGACGACTGTGAACCCCATCGTGTCCTGACGCTGATCGGTCACCCGCTCAGCCACGTCTGAGCCGGCCGCGGCACGGAAGAGCCCGGAATGAGTCGCGATCATCAGTGCGTCGTCGCTCGGGTTGACGCCTAGGCCGTGCACGTGCTGAGGGCCGTCGTCGCCCACGCCTTTGCCGCTCGGCGGTGCGAACGTGACCTGCGAATCGTCGCCGCAGCCACCCAACACCGCCCCGAGCATCACGAGGTAGGCGAGGGTCGTGATCGTCCGTGTTCGGGGCACCTTCATCAGTATGGAACCGGCAACGGTCTCCTTCATCCGTGCGAGCAGCAGTCGCCGGCGCAGCGTTCGTCGAAGCCGGCGCCGTCGAGCGGCGAGCTCACGCAGCAGCCCTCGCCGCGCCATGCCTCTAGTCCCTCCTTGATCGCCACCCCGGAGATCAGCAGCCCGACCCCGGCGTCCAGCCACCAGGCGCCGGCCGTCACGTTGCCGATCAGCCCGACCAGCAGCGCGGCGGCGAGGTAAGCGCAGAGCATGTTCTGGCGCCCCTCGCCCTTCGTGGCCGCCGAGCCGATCTGATCGGCGATGCGCTGCTTGGCGATTCCCAGGAGCGGCATCAGCACCACGCTGCTGGCCGCGAGCGCGATTCCGACCCAGGTCTCGTCCGGCCGCTCGCCGCTGATCAGGGCGCGCACAGACTCCACGCCGACGTACGGGGCGAGGAGGAAGAACTGGATCGCCACGAGCTTCTGTGCGCGGGTCTCGGCGGCCGCCGAGAACATCCGGGACTGCGAGAAGCGCCAGACGATGACCAGCGAGGCGAACCCCTCGATCGCGCTGTCCAGGCCGAACCCGACCAGTGCGATAGACGACGCGACGAGACCGGCCGAGATCGCCACCGCACCCTCGACCGTCATCCACGCCAAGCTCAGCCACGACAGCAGCCGGGCCCGCCGCGCCAGCCGCTCGTAGGTGGCTCGATCGATTCGCGGTGGCGAAGCCGGCGAGGCCGCGACCGGAAGCGCGGTCACGCGGCTGCTCCAGACGTCGCCCGCACCGCGTCGATGAGCCCACGACCCGAGTCCGTGACGGCGTACATGACCATCTTGCCGTCGCGGCGGCTGTGCACAAGGCCGGCAGCACGCAACACCCGCAGGTGGTGGGACACGAGGTTCTCGGAACGTTCGCCGACCCACGCGAGATCGCACACGCACAGCTCGTCGCCATCGACGAGCGCGAGGGCGAGCATCAGCCGCGTCGGATCCGCGAGCGCCTTCGCGCGCTCCGCGAGACCCGAAGCCGCCTCGAGCGGCAGCCGCCCGGCGCGTAGCCGCTCGGCCTCCGGGAGGTCGAGGCACAGCAGCT
This sequence comes from Microbacterium sp., assembly GCA_036280835.1. GTDB lineage: Bacteria > Actinomycetota > Actinomycetes > Actinomycetales > Microbacteriaceae > Microbacterium. The sequence goes on from DASUQB010000003.1 coordinate 7,763, forward strand.
CGCAGCGATCGTCGGCCATCCGCGCGAGCCTATCGACGTCACAACCGATATTGAGATGAAGACGCGTCGATGAGTGAGCCTCATGTTGCGCTCATCGTCGGGTAATACGGGATCTTGCTTCGTGGATTGCACCGGTGTACGTTGCTCCGCCAATGCGGTCGCGGCGCCGGAGGGGCGTTGCGGTCGAGCCACACGACAGAGGGGATCGAACTTATGCGCAAGCACCGGCCCTTGGCCTGTGCCGCTGCGGTCCTCGGCGCGCTCGCCCTTGCGAGCACCGCCGTCGCCGCCCCACCCACGAACACCAAGCCGCTGCGTGACGCCGTCACCGTCGCGGGGATGCGCGAGCATCTCGTCGCGCTCGAAGGGATCGCGAAGGCGAACCCGTTCCGCAACATCCCGACGCGGGCGACCGGCACGCCGGGCCACGTCGCGTCGCAGAACTACGTCATCGACAAGATGAAGGCGGCGGGGTTGGACGTCTCGACGCAGCAGTTCGAGGCCGACATCTTCTTCGAGGAGGGCCCGGCCGCGTTCGAGCGCACGTCGCCGAACCCGCTCGCTTACGAGCGCTACGACGGCGACAGCGGCGTCTGGTACGTGGCCGACTTCTCTGGTGACGGCGACAGCACCGCGCACATGACGGTCGTCGACTTCACGCCGCCGACCACCGTGGCCAGCGCGTCCGACTCCGGCTGCGAGCCAGAGGACTTCGCCGGCTTCCCCGCCGGCGACATCGCGCTGCTCCAGCGCGGCACGTGCGACTTCGGCCTCAAGGTCGAGAACGCCAAGGCCGCCGGCGCCTCCGGCGTCGTGCTCTTCAACGAGGGCACGATCGGCGCCGCCGATCGCAACGACGTCCTGATTCCCACGCTGGCCGGCTACGACGCCACGGATGTCCCGGTCGTCGGCACCGACTACGTGACCGGCAAGGAGCTCGTGGACCTCGACGCCGCGGGCGACGTGAGCCTGCGCGTGGCGGTCGACGGCTTCATCAACGAGAACGTCCTGACCGACAACGTGATCGCCGAGACGCCCGGCGGCCGCAGCGACCGCACCGTGGTCGTCGGCGGTCACCTGGACTCCGTCTACGAGGGCCCGGGCATCAACGACGACGGTTCGGGCGTCTCGATGATGATCGAGACCGCCGAGCAGATGAAGGCGCTGGGCATCAAGCCCGTCAACAAGACGCGCTTCATCTTCTTCTCCGGCGAGGAGCAGGGCCTGCTGGGCTCCGCCCACTACGTCTCGCAGCTGCCCAAGAAGCAGCTGTCGAGCATCTCGGCGATGCTCGATTACGACATGCTCGCCTCGCCCAACTACGCCCGCTTCGTCTACGACGGCGACGGGAGCGACCATGGCTTCTCCGGCCCGAACGGCTCGGGTCAGATCGAGCAGGTCTTCAAGTCCTTCTGGGACTCGCAGGGCCTCGCCTACGAGACGATCCCGTTCGACGGCCGCTCGGACTACGACGCCTTCATCGACAACGGCATCCCCGCCGGCGGCATCTTCGCCGGCGCCGAGGTCGAGAAGACGCCCGAGCAGGTGCTGCTCTACGGCGGCACCGCCGGCGACGCGTTCGACACGTGCTACCACCAGCTCTGCGACGACCTGACCAACATCAACGACAAGGGCTACGCGGAGCACAAGGACGCGGCCGTGCACGCGATCCTCACGTTCGCCCAGACCACGTCGGCCGTCAACGGCACCGACAAGGGCTCGTCCGGCTCCACCAAGGAGTCGGACTGGCGCGGCGACAAGCTCGTCAGGTAGCCGTCACAGCATCCGAGCAGTACCCCGACGCCCCGGCTCCGGCCGGGGCGTCGTCGTGCTGAGCGATACCCGGCGCCGTCATCATGCGTCCATTCCGGCCCTGCACCGTCTACCGGGTATGGAGAAACCGACCGACACCACGCCACCCCCGCCCGTCACCGGCGCGGAGCGACCCTGCTGCAGCCCGGCGCAGAGCACCACCTGCTGCGCGCCGTCCGAGAAGGCCGGCTGCTGCGGAGGCGATCCGCGACCGACCAGGTGCGGATGCCAGTAGCAACTCCGGGGCCCGTGCGCCGGCACACGGGCTGAACCGTTGCCGAGCGCAGGCGGCGGTGCGAGGATCGGAGCCTCAATGGCACCGCTCACCACCGGCCCCAGTGCAGAGGAGACGCGCCGCGAGTTGCAGATGCGCGTGCTCGGGTTCGTCTCGCGGCGGGTTCGCAGCCGCGAGGACGCCGAGGACATCGCGCAGGAGGTCATGCTGCGCATTCACCGCCATAGCGCGGACCTGGAGCGCGTCGACCGGATGGGTGCGTGGGTGCACCGGATCGCCGCCAATGCGATCGCCGATCACTACCGCCGCCCGGCGCGACGCGAGGTGCCCTCCGGACAGGCCACCGAGGTTCCGGAGTTCGGGAGCGAGCCGCCCCCCGCGGCGGCGGAGGGCAGCGTCGACGACGTGCGCCGGGAGCTCGCGGCGTGTCTCGTGCCGCTGATCGAGCGCCTGCCGCCGCTGTACCGGCAGGCGCTCGAGGTGACGGAGCTCGGCGGCCTCAGCCAGGTCGAGGCCGCGGCCGAGCTGGGTTTGTCGGTGTCGGGCATGAAGGCGCGGGTCCAGCGGGCACGCCGGCAGCTGCGCGAGCAGCTGCTCGAGTGCTGCCACGTCGAGCTCGACCGCCGGCGCGCGCCGACCGAGTTCCGCTCCCGCGGCGCCGTGTGCGGCACCTGCGGCCAGCAGGTCGCTTGACTCAGCGGTAGACCGACCGGTAGTTGCGGATCGTCAGGAGTCGGCGCCCACGTCGGACGCGCACTTCGGGGACAGCCGCTTCGAAAGCTAGGAACGCGGCTGCGCCGCGTCGCCAGGCGCCACCAGTCCGGCCTCGTAGGCGAGCACGACCGCCTGGACACGGTCCCGCCCAGCCACCCTTCGAGGCGGCCGGCTTCGGCGAGGCTGCTGCGAGCGCCCGCTTCGCGCGGGCATGCCGGTTGCGCCCGCCCCTTCGCCATTCGACGGAACAAGCAGCACTACCGACAGCAGGAGCACCTCGACACCGAAGGGCGGCCCGGAGGCCGCCCTTCACGCGCGTCGGTGCGGAGCTGCGAACTCAGTCGCCGCCCCGCTAATCGTCCTTGCCGTCGCTGATCGTGAACTCCTGCGTCTGCGGGTTCAGGTGGTCCAGCTGCATGGCGTCCTGCGCCTCCTTCTCGTCCAGCTCCCAGATGTACAGGCCCCGGGTGATGTCGGAGTCGAACAGGTAGCCGTTGTAGAAGTACGTCGCCCAGCTGCCGCCGATGTGGATGGTCGCCGGGCCCGGCGGATCGGGCAGCGGCGCCGGGTCCGCGAAGGCCATCTCACGCGCGCTCGACGGCTTGTCGAAGTTGAGCACCCCGGTGCCGGACTGATACGAGCCCTGCACCAAGATGTCGTCCCGCTCCAGCGGAATGACGTTGTAGTTGTGCAGCGTGCAGTTCTCCGTCGCCGACTGGTTGCGCGTCAGGGTCCACTTGCCCTTCTGCCGGCCCGAGTCGGTGTCGAAGAAGAAGAACGACTTCATGTTGGCCGTCTGCACGCCCGGGCCGTTCGCACCGCTCACCGGCGCGCCGATCTGCTGGCAGCGCGGGTTGACGCCGCCGCCCGGCTCGTGGCCGAAGATGATCGTGTCGCCGTCCCACGAGAACGCGGCCGAGTGGCCTGTCGGGTTGTCGACGCTCTCCGGGTTCGGCGGGCGATCGGCGATCTCCGGCAGCGCGTGGTTGTAGAGGAACTGCGGGTCCTCGAGCGAACCGCCGTCCTCCCCACCGAGGCTCCAGACCGCAAAGCCCACGCCGCCCGCGCAGGCGGCCTTCATCGCGGAGCCGAGGATGACGCCGGTGTCGTGGCACGCGAAGCCGTCCGCGCCCGCGACGTTCGGGCCGGCGGGCTCGAAGCGCAGGAACTTGGCCTGCGCCGGGGCGCCCAGCGGCACCTCGACGATGTCGATGCCATCGCAGTTGCCGCTCGACGGCGTCGAGTAGACCAGCAGGCGGCCGCTGCTCAGATCCGGCACGCCGGTCGCCGTGTGCGAGCCGCACGTCAGGTCGACGGACGCGATGAGATCGGGATTGCTCGGGTTGCTGACGTCGAAGACATGCAGACCCTCGAAGCCGCCCGTGCCCGGAGCCCCGCCCGACGGGCCGTTCTGCACTGGCTTGCCGTCGCAGGTGACGCCGGTCGCGGAGGTGTTCGAGTCCCATGTCCGGACGAGGATCGAGCCCCAGACCACCACGTCGCCCTGGCCGGCGCCGTTCGCGTTCGAGCAGTCGTCGAAGTCCTGCAGCACCACCGGGTTGTCGATGTCGGCGGCGTCGATGATCCGGAAACCGTCGAACGTCCCCTGATAGACCCTGTCGCCCCAGAAGGCGAGGTCGGAGATGAAGTCGTTGAACACGTTCGGCGTGCCGGGCTCACGCGGCGTGAAGCTCCTCAACACCATGTTGTTCGAGGTGGTGAACCGCGCGGCCTCGTCGTCGGTCGCGGCCGAGCTCGTGAGCCAGGCCGATGCGCCCCCGAGCCCGTAGGCGAAGGAGTTCGTCGCATTCGACGGGTGTGCCGCCGCGGTGGCGGGCAGCATCAACGCGGCGCAGAGCGCGCACAGCAAGAGACGGAACGTCATAGTCCCCTCCTCCTTTGTCGGCCTAGGGCTCCCCGTGCCCGGGCCTCGTTAGCCTGGACGCTACGCCTGTTCCGACGGATGTGCGCCAGCCGCTTTCCGGCGTGTTGCCGGAGCCCTGCAGACAGGTCTCGCCGCTTAACGCCAAAGCCCCGCTTGTGCGGGGCTTTTGGTGCCGTCGGCGACGGCGCTGTCACCGTCATCGTCGGCGGATAGCGGGGGCGGGATTCGAACCCGCGACCTTCGGGTTATGAGCTGGTTCGAATGGGTTGCGTGGGGTCAGATTCGACCCTCCAGAGCCGAATGAGTTGCTCTCAGTTGACCTCAGTTGCGCTCAGATTGGTACCCGGATTGGTACCCGAGGGCGGAGGCCGCCCTCAGCTCTAGGTCGCCATCCGCATGGCCACCTCGTACTTCGCGACCCCGGTGCGCTGCCCTGGCGTCTCGCCGGCGTCCATCGCGCTGAGCGTCTCGTCGCCCTGGCGGTAGTCCTCCTCGGAGTCGAAGAAGAGCAGCACTACCGACTTCTCGGTGTCGGGATCGTGGAGGAGGATGATCTCCTTGGCGGGGACACCCTCCGGCGGCTGGGCGTCTTGCATCTCGGACTGCATCTCTTGGATGCGGTCGCGCGAGACTCCGTCGAACGTCACGACACGGGCGAGGGCCATCGTGAACCTCCTGGTTCGATTGGACCGACAGTAATCCGCTCGGCGCTCCGGCGGATGAGAAGCAGCGCGCCGGCGGTGCCGGTCAGGCCGCCGAGATACAGCCACGTCAGCGGGTTGCTCGTGTCGAAGTCCGCGAACGCGCGTATCGCTCCTGTCAGGAGCAATGCGGTCGCCACGAGGAAGGTCTGCGCGATCAGGCGCCACGCGCTCCAGCGCGGATCGCGGGACAGCAC
>DASUQB010000004.1:0-2450 GCA_036280835.1 Microbacterium sp.
GACGAGCAGCGCCAGCAGTTCGTCCAGCGCCAGGAGGCCAAGTCCGGCGAGTGCGACGTGTTCTCGTCCGACGTGATCTGGACCGCGGAGTTCGCGTCCCAGAAGTGGCTGTACGACCTCACGCCGTACGTCGACACGCGCAAGGACGAGCTGATCGAGGCGACGCTCGAGACCGTCAACTACGACGGCAAGTACTGGGGCATGCCGCAGCAGACCGACGCTGCGTTCCTGTACTACCGCTCCGACCAGGTCCAGACCGAGCCGAAGACCTGGCAGGAGGCCTACGAGATGGCCGACCAGGGCGACGGCATCGTCTACCAGGGCGCTCCCTACGAGGGCCTGACCTGCGACTTCCTCGAGATCGCGTTCGCCGCGGGCGGCAAGGTGCTGTCCGACGACGGCAAGAAGTCCGAGATCAACTCGCCGGAGAACGTCAAGGCGCTGCAGTTCATGGTCGACGGCGTCAAGAAGGGCATCGCCGCCAAGGGCGTCACGACGTACATGGAGGAGGAGTCGCGCCGGTACTTCGAGAGCGGGAAGGCGACCTTCATGCGCAACTGGCCGTACGCGTACGCGCTGGGTGAGAAGGCCAAGGCGGTCAAGGGCAAGTTCAAGGTCATGCCCTTCCCCGAGTTCGAGGGCGGCGGCAAGGCCGGCATCCTCGGCGGCCACAACCAGGTCGTGTCCGTCTACTCGAAGAACCCGGGCGGCGCCCTGAAGTGGATCGACTACATCACCGGCGAGGAGAACCAGACGCGGCAGTTCCTGACCGCCTCGCAGTCGCCGACGCTGAAGGCGATCTACGACGACCCCGAGGTCAAGGAGAAGTACGAGTTCGCGACCACGCTGCGCGACGCCATCTCGCAGGCGAACGCCCGTCCGGTCTCGCCGGTCTACCCGCAGATCTCCCAGGCGATCTACGAGAACGTCAACGCGGCCCTCGCGGGCCAGGCGACGCCGGAGGAGGCGCTGAAGAAGGCGCAGACGGAGATGGACAAGGCGTTGGCCACCTTCTAGCCATGGCGGCGGCCTCTGTTCCCGCCGGCACACCGGCGAAGCGGCGCTCCCGGGGCATCCCGGAGCGCCGCCTCGCGACGCTCATGGTCGCGCCGTCGATGTTCCTCATCGCGCTCGTCGCGTTGTGGCCCATCATCTACGCGATCTGGCTGTCGCTGCACGAGTACAGCCTCGTCCAGGCGGGGCTGTCTCGCTGGGCCGAGCCCTTCGGCCTCGGCAACTACATCGACGCGTTCAAGGACGCAGAGTTCTGGCGGGCGACACGGGTCACGCTCGTCTTCACCGTTGCGTCGGTCTTCCTGGAGACGGTGCTCGGCCTGGCGATGGCGCTGATCATGCACTCGGCCTTCAAGGGCCAGGGCCTGCTGCGGACCGTCGTGCTCGTGCCGTGGGCGGTGCTCACGGTCGTCACCGCGATCATGTGGCGCACGATCTTCGACCCGAACCTGGGCTTCGTGAACACGTTGCTCGGGACGGACATCGTGTGGCTCGGTGAAGAGCCATACGCGCTGCTCGTGATGATCTTCGCCGACGTGTGGAAGACGGCGCCGTTCATGGCGCTGCTGCTGCTCGCCGGCCTCCAGGTCATCCCCGGCGAGATCTACGAGGCGGCGAAGGTGGACGGCGCGACCGCGTGGCAGCGGTTCCGGCGGATCACGCTCCCGCTGCTCGTGCCCGCCCTGCTCGTGGCCCTCATCTTCCGCACGCTGGACGCCCTGAGAGCGTTCGACCTGCCGAAGGTGCTGACCAACGGGTCCAACGGAACGGAGACGTTGTCGCTCATCGCGGCGAGGACGTTCCAGGAGAACCGGCTCTACGGGGAGGGCTCGGCCTTGTCGATCCTGACCTTCATCCTCGTGATGGCGGTGTCGTTCGCCTACATCCGGCTCGTGGGCGGAAACCTCAAGGCCATGGCGGAGGACTGACGTGGAAGCCGCATCCGTTCCCGCAGCAACGACGACCGAGCGAACCGCGACGAAGCGCAAGCCGCCGAAGGCCCCCGGGACGCCGTGGTGGCTCTGGCTCGCCGTGGCGGGGATCGTCGTGTTCTGCCTGCTGCCGTTCTACTGGCTGATCAACATCTCGCTCAAGACCGGCTCGGACCTGTCGTCGGCGGACATCATCCCGCCGAACCCGTCGCTCGAGAACTACAAGTCGATCTTCGAGCTCGAGAGCTTCCGCCGGTCGGTCGTCAACAGCGCGATCGTCAGCCTCGTCACGACGCTCATCGGCGTGGTGGTCGGCTCGTTCGCGGCGTACGCGCTCGCGCGCCTGAAGATGCCGTACAAGTTCCCGCTGCTGGCGCTGGTCCTGTCCATCACGACGTTCCCGCAGATCGCCATCGCGGCGCCGCTGTTCCGGCTGTGGACGGACATCGGCCTGTACAACACGCTGATCGGGCTCGTCATCCCGTACCTGACGTTCGCCCTCCC
>DASUQB010000005.1:0-25239 GCA_036280835.1 Microbacterium sp.
TGTCGCGTCCGCGGCCTTGCGGCGCGGACGAAGTCGGCGCTACCGTTCCCCCACAAGACGGGCGCGTTCTGCCCAACCTGGACGGCGCGCGCGCAGGGGAGCGCGATGGACTCGTCGGTTGCACGGGAACTCGGCCGCGCCGCCGTGGCGGCGAGGCGGTGGCGCGAGGCGTGCGAGCGGTTCGCCGAGGCGCAAGCGGCGGATGACGACCGCCTGTCCGCGCCGGATCTCGAGCTGCTCTCGATGGCACTGTTCCTGCGCGGACGTCCTGAGGCTGCGGCCGAGGCGCTGACCCGCGCGCATCATTCCTATCGTGCGGACGATGACGACGTGGGGGCTGCCCGCACGGCGGGTTGGCTCGCACTCGAACTGCTCGAGGCCGGGGACGTGTCCGCGGCGGGCACGTGGGTCGCGCGGGGTGTGCGGCTCACCGTGGGGCTGGCCGGCCGCAGCTCGGTGGGGGCGCTGGTGGCCCTCGTGCCCGCTGCGCTGACGGCCATGTTCGTCGGCGATATCGAGGAGTCGATCCGGCGCTTCGACGGCATCGCCGCCATCGCCGCGGAGAGCGGTGACCGCGAGCTCGCCGCGCACGCGGCGTTCGGCCGCGGGAAATGTCTGACGACGATGGGACGGACCGCCGAGGGCTTCGCGAGTCTCGACATGGCGATGGAAATCGTGGCCGACGGCGATGTGACGCCGATCACGGCGTGCGTGCTCTACCGTTCGGTGCTGGACGTGTGGCACGAGGGATTCGACCTGCGACGCGCCGAGACCTGGACGACCGCCTTCGCGCGGTGGTGCGGCGATCAGCCCGAGCTCGTCGCCTACAGCGGGCAGGCTCACGCCTACAGGGCTCAGCTGCTCGTGCTGCACGGTGAATGGGCCGAGGCATCCGCCGCCGCGGATCGCGCGGACGAGCGCCTGCGCGCGGGCGACTTCACCGCCGGCTACGTCGCGCACTACCAGATCGCCGAGCTTCACCGCCTCCGCGGCGAGGTCCGGGCGGCGCGGGAGCGGTACCGACGGGCGGGGGAGACGGGCTGGGACCCGCAGCCCGGTCTCGCACTGCTCCATCTCATCGCCGGCGATCCCGAGGGCGCCCAGGGGATGATCCGCAACAGCTCCGCCGGGGCGGACGAGGCCACTCGACGGCGGCTTCTGCCCGCGTCCGTGACCATCGAGGTCGCGTCGGGCGACGTCGCCGCGGCGCGGCGGGCGGCGGCTGAGCTGGCCTCTCTCGCCCTCGCCGGCCCTGCCCCGATGCTCGCAGCGGTGGCCGGCTTCGCCGAGGCGCAGGTGCGCCTGGCCGACGGCGATGCGGAGAGCGCCCTGGAGTCGGTGTCGACCGCGCTCGAGGAGTGGGCGATGCTCGCGGCCCCCTACGAGGTGGCGCGGTGCCGGCTGCTCCGCGGCCGGATCCTCCAGATGCTCGGACGGCCCGAGGCCGCCCGCGCAGAGCTGCGCTCCGCCGCTGCCGCATTCCTCGACCTCGGGGCCGGGCCGGACCTCGCGGAGGTGACCGCCCTCACCGGCGAGCGCACACCCACGTCGCTCACGGCGCGCGAAGGGGAGGTGCTGCGTCTCGTTGCCACGGGTCTCACCAATCGCGCCGTCGCCGGTCGTCTGTCGCTGAGCGAGAAGACGGTCGCACGCCACCTGAGCAACATCTTCGCCAAGCTGGGGCTGTCATCGCGGTCGGCGGCCACTGCCTATGCCTACGAGCACGGACTCATCTGACTCGGCGTCCGCATGCCTGCGGCCTGCATAGGCCTCTCCCGGACCGCTCTGCACAATTCGTCCCATCCGCCCATCGCGCAAGAATGGGCGCTTCGACCGAAGCAGGCGAGTGGATGCCGCGCCTACGGTGGCGGCATGGACATCCCGATCGTCGCAGGAACGATCTCCACCGTGGTCTTCGCGGTGAGCAACCTGCCGATGCTGCGCAAGGCGCTGCGCACCCGGGATGTCTCGTCGTACAGCCTGGCCAGCCTCGTCATGATCAATGCGGCGAACGTCGTGTACTCGCTGTACGTGTTCACCCTGCCGTTCGGCCCCATCTGGGGGCTGCACACGTTCTACCTCATCTCGTGCGCCATCATGCTCGTTCTCTGTCTCCGCTCGCGTCCGGCCGGCCGTTCCGCCTCCTCCGAGTCGCCTTCGACGGCGTCTCTCCGATCCGCGCCACGGCGGCCTGGATCGCCACGGCGGCGGCTCCCCGTGCCCACGCCCTGAAGCCCGCCTCGTCGACGAGGATCTCCACCGGATCGGCCAGCGGATCGCGATCGGCCGCCGTCGCGGCGCGAACCCGCGTCTCGCCGATCTCCCAGAGCCCGAGACCTTCGCCGGCGAGCACGACCGTGGGCTGCATGGTCAGGTTCGCCGCCAGCGCGATCAGGCGGCCGAGGCCGCGTGCCGCGGCATCCACCACCGCCGCTGCGGCGGGATGCCCCTCCCTGGCGAGGCTCAGCACCTCGTCGTAGTCGATCGGTCGCCCGAGCGCCGCCTGCATCTGCGCGCACATGCCGACCGAGGTGATGAGAGCGCTGGAGCAGCCGCGGTGGCCCTCGAAGCACAGGGGACCGGTCGGATCGAGCGGGATGTGACCACCGAGGCCCACCCCGGCTTCGCGCGTATGCACCGATTCGCCGCCGATCACGAGCCCGTAGCCGACACCCGCGCCGATCGTGATCACCGAGAAGCCGGGTCGCCCGCGGCCGGCGCCGAACCATCTCTCGGCTTCGACGAGCGCGACCACGTCGTTCTCGAGGGTGACGGGCAGTCCCGTCGCCATGGACACCTCCGAGGCGAGGGGGATGTCGGTCCAGCCGAGGAACGGAGCCCGGACGACGCGGCCGTCGTCGTCGACGGCGCCGCCGATGCTGAGGCCGATGCCGAGCAGAGCCGGCGGGCCGAGCGCCTCGAAACCGGTGATGAGGTCGTGCACCAGTGCGACCACCGCGGCGGGATCGGAATTCGTCAGGGCGACCTCGCGCTCGGCCCGGATCTGCGCCCGCGCGTCGGTCAGCACGGCGTACACCGCATCGCCGGTGAGCTTGATGCCGGCGAACGAGCCCAGATCGGACGCCACATCCAGTGGTCGCACGGGCCGGCCTACGCCGCCGTTCGATTCGTCGTCGCGTTCGACGAAGATGCCGCGCTGCAGGAACGGCTTGGCCAATCGCGTGAGGCTGGCAGGAGAGAGCCCGAGGCGCCGGCCGAGCGCGCCGCGGGAGATGGGGCCGTGGATGAGCACTTCCCTGGCCAGGGCCTCGGGACTGTCTGCCGGCATGTCACCTCCGCGTTTCTTCCATACTGGCATCAACGAGCGATCTCCAACCAGCGACCGAGGCGAAAACTTCCCCCTTGACGTCGACTTAGTTCCACAGTAGAAATAAAGCGTGGCACATCACAACGACGCGATCACCGAGAACGCCCCCGCTGCGCCGAGCGCCGGCCGACCGGTGGAGACCCTGCACCTGTATCGCGGGGGGACCAGCGTCGTGCTCGACATGAGCGCCCAGCCCCACCCGGTGATGGTGCACTGGGGCGAGGAGCTGACCGGGTCCACGCCCGAGACGCTCGCTTCGCTCGCCCGTGCGGCGCGCCCGCAGCGCGTCTCGGGCGGTCTCGACGAGACGGCCCGCCCCGGGCTGATCTCGACGGCCGCCAGCGGATGGCTGGGCACGCCCGGTCTCGAGGGCCACCGCGACGGCGCCGGCGTGAGCGTGATGTTCCAGGTCGCCGGCGTCCAGTCGAACGACCATCGCGCGACGATCGCCCTCGTCGACAGCGAGGCGCGTCTCGCCGCGCAGGTAGAGCTGCGAATCGGGCCCGGCGGCCTCCTGCACCAGCGGATCCAGCTGCGCAACACCGGCAACTCGCCCTACTCGGTGCAGTCGCTGCAGGCCGCGTTCCCCGTGCCGTGGGATGCCACCGAACTGCTCGACACCACGGGACGGCACCTGCGCGAGCGCACCCCGCAGCGGCGGTCGTTCACCTTCGGGTCGCATGTCCGGGAGAGCCGCCGCGGGCGCCCCGGGGCCGACGCGACCCTCCTGCTCGCGGCCGGTCGCCCCGGCTTCGGCTTCGAGCACGGACGTGTGCACGGCATCCACGTCGCCTGGAGCGGCAACCACCGCACCGCGGCCGAGCGCGTCGTCACGGGCGAGGCGATCCTCTCCGGCGGCGAGCTGCTGCTCCCCGGCGAGGTGATCCTCGCGCCCGCAGAGTCCGTGCACACGCCGTGGGTCATCGGCTCGTGGGGCGACGGCCTCAACCAGCTGTCCGCACGCTTCCACGACGAGTGGCGAGCGCGACCCCAGCACCCCCGACGGCCGCGCCCCGTGACCCTCAACACCTGGGAGGCCGTGTACTTCGACCACTCGCTCGACAAGCTGACGAAGCTGGCGGATGCCGCGGCAGGCGTCGGCGTCGAGCGCTTCGTGCTCGACGACGGGTGGTTCACCGGTCGCCGCGACGACACGGCAGGCCTCGGCGACTGGTTCGTCGACGAGGACGTCTGGCCCGACGGCCTGCACCCCCTGATCGATCGCGTCCGCGAGCTCGGCATGGAGTTCGGCCTCTGGGTCGAGCCCGAGATGATCAACCCCGACAGCGATCTCGCACGCCGTCATGCCGACTGGATCCTGCGCGGGCGGATGGCGCTCCCACCGTCGGCGCGGCAGCAGCAGGTGCTCGATCTGGCCCACCCGGAGGCGTACTCGTACATCTCGGGGCGCCTGCACGCGCTGCTCGACGAATACCCCATCGCGTACCTGAAGTGGGACCACAACCGCGATCTGGTGGATGCCGGATCCGGCCCGGAGGGCGTCGCCCGTGTGCACGCCCACACGCTGGCCCTGTACCGCCTGCTCGACGAGCTGAAAGCCCGTCATCCCGGGCTCGAGATCGAGAGCTGCGCGTCGGGCGGGGCACGCGTCGACCTCGGGATCCTCGACCGGACCGACCGCATCTGGACGAGCGACAGCCTCGATCCGCTCGAGCGCCTGGCCAATCAGCGGTACACCGGCGTTGTCGTGCCCCCCGAGCTGATGGGCATGCACCTCACCAGTCCCGTCGTGCATTCCTCCGGACGCTCCGTGTCCCTGGCCCTGAGCGGCGCCGTCGCGCTGTTCGGGCACTTCGGCATCGAGTGGGACCTCACCTCCGTCGACGACGCGTCCCGCGAGCGGATCTCGTGGTGGGTTGCGCTCGCCAAGCGGCTGAGACCGCTCGTCGCGACCGGTCGCGTCGTGCACGTGGACGGCACCGACCCCGGCATCGATGTGCGGGGGATGGTGGCCGCCGACGAGGCATCCGCCGTCTTCGCCATCACCCAGACCGAGACCTCGGTCGCCTACCCCGCCGGCCGCGTCCGCGTGCCCGGGCTCGCGGCCGACCGCCGGTACCGCGTTCGCGTGATCGCGACGGGGGAGCACGGTGAGGCGCCCGGGCAGTCCGCCCTCGAGTGGGCCCACCACGACACGATCCTGACGGGGCGGGAGCTGGAGTCCGCCGGGCTCCGCCCGCCCGTGCAGTTCCCCCAGCAGGCCACCGTCGTCGAACTGACGGCCGAGAACTGACCGCACGACCGACCGCGAATTCACGACCAGCACGACGCGCAAGGAGGCGCACCATGACCTACAGATACCGCAAGCACATCCGGGTGGGGGCGGCGACCGCCGTCGCGGCCCTGGCGATCGGCCTCGGCGGCTGCGCGGGCAGCGCCTCCGACGACGTGACGACCCTGAACTTCTTCCAGTTCAAGGGCGAGGCACTCGAGGACTTCGATCAGATGATCGAGGACTTCGAGGCGGAGAACCCCGACATCCGGATCGTTCAGAACCAGGTGGCGGATGCCGACACCCTGATCCGCACGCTGCTGGTCAAGGACCGCGTTCCCGACATCATCACGCTCAACGCCAACGGCAACTTCGGCCGCCTCGCGCAGGCCGGGGTGTTCCGGGACTTCTCCGATGAGCCCGTGCTGGAGACGATCAACCCCGCGGTGCAGGAGATCCTGAAGGACCTCGGCACCTACGGCGACGAGGTGAACGGTCTCGGCTACGTCAACAACGCCAACGGCGTCATCTACAACACGGCGATCTTCGAAGAGCAGGGGCTGGAGGTGCCGGAGACATGGGACGAGTTCATCGCCGTGTGCGATGCACTCGTCGCGGCCGGCATCACCCCGTTCTACGGAACGCTCGCGGACTCGTGGACGGGCATCCCGTCGTGGAACGCCCTGGGCGCATATCCGGCCCAGGACGACTTCTTCGACAAGATGCGGGAGCAGGGCACCGACGTCGGGCCCGACTCGGAGGTGTCGTTCCAGAAGAACTTCGCCGAGATGATGGAGCAGCAGTTCACGCTCTTCTCCTACATGCAGGAGGGGTACCGCGGGCGCACCTACGACGACGGCAACGCCGCCTTCGCGAACGGGGAGGTCGCGATGCTGCTGCAGGGGATCTGGGCCACCAACCCGATCAAGCAGGTGAACCCCGACATCGAGATGGGCATCTTCCCCTACCCGGCGACCGATGACCCCGACGACCGGCTGCTCGTCTCCGGTGTCGACGTCGTCTTCACGATGGGGAAGAACAACCCGAAGGAGGACGCTGCGATGCGCTTCATCGAGTACGCCTTCTCCCAGGACGTGATCGAGGAGTTCGCGGCCTCGCAGAACATGGTTCCCTCCGTCGAGGGGGCCGAGCTCAGCGATGACCCCGCACTGCAGTCGGTCAAGCCGTTCTTCGACGAAGGCAGGATCACCGGTTTCATCGATCACCAGATCCCGCCGGCGGTTCCGCTCATCCCCATCGATCAGGAGTTCCTGTTCAACGGCGACGCGGAAGCAGCACTCAAGACACTCGACAACGAGTGGCGCAAGGTCGCCGCTCGCACCATTCCGGTCACGACGGGAGAAGACCAATGACGATCACCCAAGCGGTCCGGAGCACCGCCACTGATGAAAAGGCGCCCAGGCGAGCGTCCCGTCTCCGCTCGGAGACCAAGCGCGCGTCATCCGCCTACTACTGGATGGTCTGGCCGGCGGTCATCGCCTTCGCCGCCTTCCACACCATTCCGGTGCTCGTGGGGATCTTCTTCAGCTTCACGAACTACGCGGGCTACGGCGCGTGGAACTTCGTGGGTCTGTCGAACTACTTCAACCTCTTCCAGGACGACCGGGTCCTGCAGGCCTACGGCTTCTCGTTCCTGTTCGCCATCGTGGCGACGGTCCTGACCAATGCGTTCTCCCTCGCGATCGCGCTCGGGCTGAACGCGAAGATCAAGGGCCGCAACTTCTGGCGCGGCGTGTACTTCGTGCCCTACATCCTGGCGATCCTGGTGATCGGCTACGTGTTCCAGTTCTTCTTCTCGAACTCGCTGCCGAAGATCCTGTCCGGCATCCCCCTCTTTCGCGACAACATCCTCACGAACGAGACCTGGGCGTGGACGGCGATCGTGGCGCTCGCCGTCTGGCAGGCCTGCGCATTCGCCATCATCATCTACCTCTCCGGGCTGCAGACCATCCCGGCCGAGATGTACGAGGCGGCATCGCTCGACGGCGCCTCGGCGTGGCGGCAGTTCACCTCGATCACCTTCCCGCTCATCGGTGCGTTCTTCACGATCAACGTGGTGCTGAGCCTGAAGGGCTTCCTGCAGGTGTTCGACCCGATCGTCGCCCTCACGAACGGCGGCCCGGGCACGTCCACCGAGTCCGTCACCCTGCTGATCTTCCGTGGCGGATTCTCGGGCGGCGAGTTCGCCTACCAGACGGCCAACGCGGTGATCTTCTTCATCGTGATCACGATCGTCTCGCTCTTCCAATTCCGGGTCCTTCAGCGCAGAGAGGCCGATTTCTGATGACCAGCATGACCAACACCGCCCAGCAGCTCGAGAACGACGCCGCGGCCGTCGACACCAAGGCGGCCCGCCGAGGAGCGGCCGACCGCGACGACGACACCCGCCGCACCAACTGGTGGGCGACGGCCCTCATCGCGGTGTGCTCCCTCACCGTGCTCGTCCCGCTCTACCTCGCGGTCGTCGTGGCGCTGAAGACGCCGGAGCAGCTGACGGCCGGTACCGGCTTCGAGCTTCCGAACCCGATCCGGTGGGAGAACTTCGCGGATGCCTGGATGAGGACCGACTTCCCGCAGGCGCTGGCGAACACGGCATTCATCACCGTCGGCTCGGTGGTCTTCACCCTGCTGACGAGCTCTGTGGTCGCCTACGCGCTGGCCCGCAACATCCACCGTCCCTTCTTCAAGGGGGTCTTCTTCTACCTGCTCGCCGCGCTGTTCATCCCGTTCCCGATCATCATGCTGCCGCTGGTGAAGCAGACCGCGATCCTGGGGCTCGACAACCAGGTCGGCATGATCATCCTGTACACGATCTACGGCCTGTCCCTGAACATCTTCATCTACACCGCCTACATCCGCTCGATCCCGATCGAGCTCGAAGAGGCGGCCCGGATGGACGGGGCATCCACCTGGCGCGTGTTCTGGCAGGTCATCTTCCCGCTGCTCATGCCGATGAACGCCACCGTCGGCATCCTCACCTGCGTGTGGGCGTGGAACGACTTCATCATGCCGCTGGTCGTGCTGACCGAGCCCTCGGCGCGGACGCTGCCCCTCGCGCAGTACGTCTTCCAGGGGCAGTTCAACACCGACTACACCGTCGCCTTCGCGTCTTATCTGATGGCGATGGCTCCGCTGCTGATCGTCTACATCTTCTCTCAGCGCTGGGTGATCTCCGGCGTGACCCGGGGATCGATCAAGTAGGCGTCCCGCCGCCGGCCCGGCTTCCCGCCGGCCCGGCGGCGCGGCTCAGCGCGCGGCGGACGCCAGACGCTCGAGGCCCTCGTCGATGGACACGGAGGGCGACCATGCCAGCGCGCGACGGGTCTCGCGCTGGTCGAACCAGTGCGCGGTCGACAGCTGCTCGGCGAGGAAGCGCGTCATCGGCGGCTCGTCCGTGCCCGGCCGGATCGCCCAGACCCGCTCGATCGCCGAACCGGCGGCGAGCCCGAGGCCGGCGGGGATGCTCCATCGCGGGGGGCGCACGCCCGAGGCGAGGCAGATGCCGGCCAGCAGTTCGCCGACCGGGCGCGGCTCTCCGTTCGTCAGGACGTAGGCGCCGCCGTGCGCCTCGTCGGCACGGTGCAGCGCGGCGGCGATCCCGGTCGCGGCGTTGTCGACGTAGGTCGTGTCGATGAGGGCGGTGCCGCCGTTGAGCAGCGGCAGCCGTCCCCGCCGGGCCCGGTCGACGATGCGTCCGACGAGCTGGGTGTCGCCAGGGCCCCACACCAGGTGGGGGCGGACGGCGACGACGCGCATCGTGGAGGAGTCGCGGGCGAGCGCGAGCAGCTCCGCCTGCGCCTTGGTGCGCGCGTAGTGCCCGCGGGCGCGCGCGGGGGATGCCTGCTCCGCTCCGACACCGGCCAGCGCCGAGCCCGCGTAGGCGACCGACGGCGAGGACACCTGCACGAAGCGCGACGCCCCTGCGCGGTCGGCGGCGTCGAGCAGCCAGCGCGTCCCCTCGACGTTGACGGCGTGGAACTCCTGCGGCGGGCCCGCGAGCGACACCTTGGCCGCCAGATGCACGACGCCCTCGGCGCCGTCCATGGCGCGCGCGACATCGGTGGGGTTCGTGATCGAGCCCATCACGTCCGTGGCGCCGTCCACTCCCGACGGTCGCCGCTGCAGGGTGCGCACGTCGTGGCCGGCGGCGACGAGCTCGCCCGCCACGGCCCGGCCGAGGAAGCCCGATGCTCCGGTGACGAGGACGATCACGGCGCGACCGGCCGTCCGCCGGCGAGGATCCGCTCGGCCCACAGGGAGAGGCGGGTGCGGTCGATCTTCGAGTTGTGGCGGATGTCGGTGGGAAGCCGGGGGACGACGAGCACCGAGACGAGCGGCAGCTCCGTGCTCGCGCGGACGGCCGCCGTCACCTCGGGGTCCGCGAGCCCCGGCCGCGCGGTGCGGGCCACCGTCTCCACGACGGCGACCGCCTGCCGGAGCCCCTGCGGGCCGATGCCGACGACGGCGGCGCGGCGCACGGCGGGCACGCCCTCGATGTCCTGCTCGGCGCCCACCGGCGCGATCGGCCCGGATGAGGCCACGATCACGTGCGGCAGGCGGCCCTCGACCCACAGGCGGCCCTCGGTGTCGAGGTGCCCGACGTCGCCGGTGCGGTGCCAGCGGTCGCCGGGGACGTCGGCGTCCGTCCCGGTCCCGCGCTCGGCTGCCCGGTCGGTGAGCCAGAGCCGGTCGTAGTGATCCTTGAGGTGGGTCGCGGAAACGATGATCTCGCCGAGCACCCCGGGAGCCGAGCCGGGGGCGCCGACCGCATTCCCGTCCCGGTCGAGCGCGCTGATGAGCACCCGGTTCGAGCCGATCGGAGCCCCGACGCACACCCCGGCATCCGGCGCCGTCGCCGCCGACCGGATGCCGTCGAGCGTCACATCGGTCACGAGCAGGCATTCCGTCATGCCGTAGGGCGTGTGCGGCGTCGCGTTCGGCATCAGCTCACCGGCGGATGCGAGCAGTCCCTCGCCGATCGGGGCGCCGGTCGAGAGGAAGGTGCGCACTCGCCCGAGCGCGCCGCGGTCCTCGGGGGTGAGGGCGTCGGCAGTGGCGACCACGTTGAGGATCGCCGCGGGGGAGAGGAAGACGATGCGCGCGTCGGACTCCCGGACCGCGGCCGCGACGGCCGTCGCGGTGAGGGTGCGGGGCGACGAGACGTCCATGTCGGGCGTCACCGAACGCGTGCCGAGGGCGGGCCCCAGCAGAGCGAAGGGGGCGAAGCCGGTCACCAGCCCGGTGTCGGCGGAGACATCGAAGTGGCTGCCCAGCACGTCGCGCAGAGCTGAGAGCTGAGCATGCGTATAGACGACGCCCTTGGCCGGCCCGGTCGAACCCGACGTGAACAGGATGGCCGCGTCGTCCTCGGGTCCGGGCGGGGCGGGCACGGCCGCGCCGGCGCCGATCGCCGCGATCTCCGCGAGGCTGTGCGAGACGCCGAGCGCCGCGCGGGTCGCGGCGGGGAGCCGTCCGGCCGAGATGCGGATCCCCGGCCAGCCGAGGGCGCGCGCCGCGATCAGTCCCGGCGCCTCGCCGATCACGAAGTCCGGCCACGAGCCCCGCACGGCCCGGGTGAGGCCCTTCACCCCCAATCCCGCGTCGGCGACCACCACGATCGCTCCGATGCGCAGGCAAGCGTAGACGACGGCGGTCAGGGTGGGTCCGGGCGGCACGAGCAGCGACACGCGGTCGCCTTTCCGAACGCCGACGCTCGAGAGCCCGGCGGCGATGCTCTGCACGCGGTCGTGGAGCAGCCGCCAGCTGACGCGCCGCGAGGCTGCCTTCGCCGCGCCCGACATGTCGGTGACGGCGATCCCGTCGTCTTCCCGGCGCTCGTCGAGGCGGTGCCACAGCGGCAGGAACGGCGCGACAGCTCCCGGATCTCCGCCGGCGTCGACCCCGGGCTCGGCCACGGACGAGGTGTGCACAGCCCGCGCGCCAGCCGCGCCCGTGAGGCGGTCGGCGTTGTCGCCCAGCCACGTGAGCACCGCGTCGGCGTAGGGACGGTCCTCGGCGACGAGGTGGCTCGCCCCCTCGAAGCGATGGACGTCGGCGTGCGGCAGCCGGTCGACGAGATCGTCGAGGTAGCGATCGCTGAAGATGGGGTCCCCGGGGCCCCACAGCATGAGGGCCGGAACGCTCAGGGCGGCCACGCCGGCGGCGATGCGCGTCAGTTCGGGGAAGCTCTCGTGCGCGGCATCCACAGGGATGTCGGCCACGAAGCCGCCGATGCCTTCGCGCCGGCCGGGGGACCGATAGGGCGCGCGGTAGGCGTCCTTCACCGGCCCGTCCAGCGTGGGCGCGGCGAGAGCCAGGGTGGTCTCGAGGAAGGCGGAGGTGCGCACCGTGGATGCCGCGAGCACACCGCGCGCGCCGGCCACCCGCAGCGGCAGCGGGATCGGTGTGCCGTCCGGATGATGCACGGCGGTGTTGAGCAGCATCACACCCGCCAGGACCGCGGGATGATCGACCGCCCAGCCGAGCGACACGACGCCGCCCCAATCGTGTCCGAGGGTGACGACCGGTCCCTCGAGCGCCAGCGCGTCGGTGCACGCCGCGAGGTCGGCCACGCGCTGGGCAAGCGGGCGGTGCACACCGGTGCGCTCCGAGAAGCCCATGTCGAGCTGGTCGACGGCGACGACGCGCCAGGCGGGAGATCCGGCATCGGCCGCCCGCACCGAGTCTGCGACCAGATTCCGCCAGAGGTAGGACCATGTCGGATTGCCGTGCACCGCGAGGACCGTGCCCGCAACCGGTGCGCCGATCCGCGCGAGTTCGTCACCGGTGTCGAGCAGGTGCCATTCGCGCGTGGTGCCCTCGTCCGCCCCGCGCCCGGCGACCGACAGGATGCGGCTGAAGCGGGGGTCGAGGCCGGGCAGTCCGGACGGCGGGAGGGCGGCGCCCTGGCTCACCAGGCGAGTTCCATCATGGCCGTGTTCAGGCCGGAGCCGACGCCCATCAGCAGCACGCGGTCTCCCTTGCGGAGCGTCGCCTGCTCCTCGACGAGCGTGATCGGGATCGAGGCGGGTCCCACGTTTCCGAACCGCCCGAACGTCGTCGGGACCCGGCTGCGATCGAGCTTCGCGGCCTTGATGATCGCGTTCGTGTGCACCGAGGAGACCTGGTGGGTGATGTAGCGGTCCATCGACGACCAGTTCCACTCGGAGGATGCCTCTTTCCAGGCCGAGACGACGAGGTCGAGGCCGCCCTTCAGGAGCGCCTTGGCGTCCGTGAACATGCCGTCGACGCTGCCCACGCACAGGTCGTGGAACTGCGTCGCGGCGCGCGTCACGCCCCCGAGGATCCGATGGCCGCCCGGGTGCTCGTCCGTGCGGCCGAGGACGGCGGCGGCAGATCCCGACCCCAGCGTCAGCGAGGCGAACTCGCTCATGAACGCGTCGCGGTCGACATCCGCCGTGAGCAGCCGTTCGATCGTGTTGATCTGGATCTCGTCGGCGTCTTCGCCGTTCACGACCATCGCGTACCGGATCTGTCCCGACTCGATCATGCTGGCGGCGAGGCTCATGCCGTTCACGAAGCCCAGGCACGCGTTCGCGACGTCGAAGTTGATGGCCGAGCTCGGCAGCCCGAGCCCGTGGTGCAGCCGCACCGCGACGGATGGCTCGAGATGCTTGCGGGTCACGGAGGTGTTGATGAGCAGGCCGACCTCCGACGGCGCAACGCCCGCCTCGGCCAGGGCGCGCTCGCCGGCGGACACCGTGGCGTCGTCGGACGACTCGCCCGCGGCCCAGTTGCGCCGCTCGAGCACTCCCGCGACGCGCTCCAGGAGCCCGCTGGGCAGTCGCAGCCGTGACAGGGCCCCGGCGAGTCGCTCCTCGATCTCGCCGGACGTCGTCACCCGACTGGGTAGGGCACTCGCCACCGACAAGAGAGACACGTTGTCGAAGCGAGTGGTCGCATTGCCGGCCACGAAACCTCCGTTGCACGAGCCGGTCGGGCTCGCTTCATCAGAAGTGCAACTTTACGCGCGTCTGCCTGCGCGAAAGCCCCGGGTTGACAGCACCGGTAAAGGCGCGTCGCGATCGTGCGGCACCCCGGCGGATCAGACCGGGGTGCCGCACGATGCGGCTCACACTGTCGCGGGCTCCCGCACCGGTTCCTCCGCCGCCGCGGGCGGTTCCGGCGCGCGCAGCGCGTCGGCGCCCCGCGCCGCGGCATCCGAGTCGGACAGCGACGGCCGGCGCGGCCACCAGAAGCGGTCCTTGGTGATGAAGGCCATCGCGGGCACGATCACCGTGCGCACGAGCAGGGTGTCGATCAGCACGCCGATGCAGACGATGACGCCGATCTGGGTGAGCGTGATGAGGGGGAGCACGCCGAGCACGGCGAAGACGGCGGCGAGCAGGATGCCGGCGCTCGTGATGACCGCGCCCGTCGCCGCGAGCGCGCGGATCATGCCCTGCGTGGTGCCGAGGTGCTCGGCCTCCTCCTTCGCCCGAGTGACGAGGAAGATGCTGTAGTCCACGCCGAGGGCGACCAGGAAGAGGAAGCTGAACAGCAGCACGTTGGTGTCGATCGCGGGGAACCCGAACAGCGGCGTCTGGAACAGCCACCAGCTCGCGCCCACCGCCGAGAAGAAGCTCGCGACGACGGCGATCAGCAGCAGGAGCGGCGCGACGATCGCCCGCAGCAGCACGACGAGCACGATGAAGACGAGCGCGAGGATGATCGGGATCACGAGCGCCTGGTCACGGGCCTGGGCGTTGGTCACGTCGAGCGCGCTGGCGTCGAGGCCGCCGACGAGCGCATCGCCGGAGCCGACGCGGTCCAGTTCTTCGCGCATCAGCTCGACCGTCGCGAACGCCTCCGGCGTCTCGGCGCCGGAGCTCAGCGTCACATCGATCTGCGCGAAGTCGTCGGTCGTCTCGCCGACGACGGCGGCATCCACCCCGTCGAGGTCGGCCAGTGCCGACGCCGTCTGCTCCGCCTCGTCGAGGGGAGCGATGACGACGGCGGGCGAGGTCGCGCCGGCGGAGAACGCCTCGGCCAGCACCTCCTGCCCCTGCACCGCCTCGGGCTTCTCGCGGAAGCGGTCGTTCTGGGACAGCCCCGTCTGCACCGAGAAGAGCCCGCTGGCGAGCACGCCGAGCACGATGAACCCGCTCGTCGCGACGATGACGGGGCGCTTCGACACGGCGCGGCCGAGCTTGCCCCACGGGCTGCGGGAGATGGCGTCGGGCGAGCCGAACCGGGGGATGTAGGGCCAGAACAGGCCGCGGCCGAACAGCACCAGAGCGGCCGGCAGCACGAGAAGGGCGAAGGCCATCGCGACGATGACGCCCACGGCGCAGGCGAGGCCCAGCGCGCGGTTGCCGGAGAGCTCGGCGAAGAGGAGGGTCGCGAGCGCGAGTGCGACGGTCGATCCGCTGGCGATGATCGCAGGACCGGCGCCGCGCACGGCGCGCTGCATCGCGATCCGACGGCTCTCGTGCAGGCGGAGCTCGTCGCGATAGCGCGCGATCAGCAGCAGAGCGTAGTTCGTGCCCGCTCCGAAGACCAGGACGGAGAGGATGCCGGTGATCGAGGCATCCAGCGTGACCCCGGCCGCACCGGCGACACGGCCGGCGACGATCCCGGCGAGGGCGTCGGCGAGGCCGATGACGACGAGCGGCACGAGCCACAGCCAGGGGCTGCGGTAGGTGATGAGCAGCAGCACGGCGACGACGATGACGGTGGTGAGCAGCAGCGTGAAGTCGGCCCCGGCGAAGACCGCGGCGATGTCGACCTCGAAGCCCTCCGCCCCGGTGAGGTAGACGCGCACCCCGTCGAGATCCTCTGTTGCGGCATCCCGCAGCTCCTGGGCCCGTTCGGCCTGCGCGGCCACATCGGTCTCGGGGTCCAGGGGCACCGCGACGAGGGCGACCGTGCCGTCCTCCGAGACCTGCGCGGGCGGGACGAACCCGTCGCGGGCGAAGTCGGTGAGCGTGCCGAAGACCTTCGCGTCGATGGCGGCCAGGGCATCGACCGGGAGTTCGCCGTCATCCGACGCGAACACCAGCAGTGCCGATGTGCCATCGGCGCTGGGGAACTCCTCCTGCAGCTTCTCCACCTGGACGGACTCGGCCGAGTCGGGCAGCCCGACGCTCGGGGCGGTCTCGCCCTCGTCGCCGCCGCTGGAGGCGAACAGCGCTCCCGCCGCGAGGGCGGTGAGCACGAGGACGATCCACGATGTCTTGGCGGACGTGATGAAGCGCAGTAGTGATGACATGGCGGTCCTTGGAGGGTAGCGAGAGGGTCTAATAACTAGATTATCTAATTATCAGGAACTCTAGAGAGATTAGCGCTACTGTCGAAGGCATGCAAGCCAAGCGGGACGCATCGACGGCCGAGCCGGGGCCGGTGCCGATGACGGATGCCGGCGGCCGGCGCGTGCGCCGCGCAACCGAGCTCCTGCGCGAGTTCCTCGACGTGAGCGAGCGTTTCGAGAAGGCATTCGGCGCCGAGCTGCGCGTCAACGCGACGGACCTGGAGGCGATGGAGCACCTGCTCATGAGCGGCCCACTGGCCCCGACGGAGCTGGCGCATCGACTGGGGATCTCCACCGCGTCGACCACCACGGCGATCGATCGGCTCGTCGCTCTCGGCCACGTCAGCCGCGAGCCGAACCCGCACGACCGTCGCGGCGTGCTGGTGGTCCCGGCCGAGGCGTCGCGCAAGCGCGCGATGGGTCGGCTGATGCCCATGATCTTCGGGGTCGACGCCGAGCTCGACGGCTTCAGCGAAGAGGAGCAGAACGCCATCACCCGCTACCTCGAACGCGTCGTCACCGTCTACGAGCAGCACGCCGCCGGCCCCGCCGCGAGCCACTCGCGGTGACCCGGATCACGGCCATCGGCCGCCGCACTGACAGAATGGCCCGGTGAGCCCCGCGCCCAGCACGACCACTGCGACCCGATCGGTGGACGTCGACGGCGCCGCATTCCGCTTCTTCTTTTCGAAGGGGCCGGCCGGCTCGTCCGGCATCCCGTACGTGATCGTGCACGGCATCGGCGTCTCGCATCGCTACTCGGTGCCGCTGCACGACACGCTGGCTGCGGAGGCCGACGTCTACTCCGTCGACCTGCCGGGGTTCGGTGGCCTGCCCAAACCGTCCGTCGACCTCACCGTCGAGGAGATGGCGCGGCGCCTCGGGGTGGCGCTCGAGCGCATCGGCGTGACGACCGGGGTGCTGATCGGTCACTCGATGGGGACCCAGTGGGTCGTCGAACTCGCGCTGCAGCGGCCGGAGCTCGCGGCATCCGTCGTCATCATCGGCCCCGTCGTCGACGACCGGTTCCGCTCCGTCGTCGCGCAGTCCGTGGCGCTCGGCCGCGACACCTTCGGTGAGCCGCCGCTGACGAATGCGGTCGTGTTCACGGACTACCTGCGCGCGGGACCGGTCTGGTACACCGTGCAGCTGCGGCACATGCTCGCCTACCGGCTCGAGAACCGGGTCGGCGCGCTCGGGGTGCCGCTGCTCGTGATGAGGGGCGGAAAGGACCCGATCGCCGGCGTCGAGTGGTGCCGGCGCGTGCGCGACAGCGCGCGGATGGGCTCTCTGGTGGCAGTGCCGGGGCACCACCACGTCGTGCAGTACACGGCGCCGCGCGCTGTCGCGTCGGCCATCACATCGTTCGTGGCGGCCGCTTCACTCTAGGGCCGGTCACTCCTCGGAGATCTCCGCGACGGTCTCGCCCGTCTCCGTCGCCGACATCGACCGGGCGATGTCGGCCTGGCTGATGATGCCGACGAGGTCGTGCCCGTCGATGACCGGAAGCCTGCGCACCTGGTAGTCCTGCATGACCCGCAGGGCCTCGCGGATGTCGTCGTCGGCGCCGATGGTGACCGGCTTGCCCTCGGCGAGGCTCCCCGCGGTGACCGTCGACGGGTCGCCGCCGTCGGCGATGCACTTCACCACGATGTCACGGTCGGTGATCATCCCCTTCAGCCGCTCGTCGTTGCCGCAGATGGGCAGGGCGCCGACGTCGAGCTCGCGCATGAGGCGGGCGGCGTCGACGAGCGTCTCGTCTTCGCGGACGCACCGGGGGTCGGTGCTCATGATGTCGCGTGCAACAGTCATGGGAGTGTCCTCTCTCTGGATGGATGCCGCCGACTGTAGTTTCGGCCGGTCGTTCACGCCCAGGGCTTGACGGATCGACATCGGCGGGTGTGGAGTCGATTCGCCATGTCGAGCGAACTGGATCACGCGGTCGTGGTCGACTTCCCCCTCCGCGGGCAGGGGTGGCTGGCCGTGACCACGCCGGCCGCCCGCATCCCGAGCCACGGCGTCGACGCGCTGGGACAGCGCTACGCGTACGACTTCCTCGTGGTGGACGAGCGCCCGGGGGAGATGTTCCACCCCGGCAGCGCCCTCGCAGGCGCCGTGCGGGGAGTCCGGGCCAGGGACTGCTACGCGTGGGGAGCGCCCATCCACGCTCCGTTCGACGGGGAGGTGGTCGCGGTGCTGGACGGCATCGCGGAGCGGGAATGGATCCACCCGCTGCGCGAGGCCGTGCGCCAGGTCGCGAACGGGCTGACCTTCACCCCCTCCCGGCTCAATGCCATCCTCGGCAATCATGCGATCATCCGCTCGGGCGGCCTCTACGCGGGGTTCGCGCACCTCGCGCCGCAGACGCTGAGCGTCGCCGTCGGCGGCAGCGTCCGCGCGGGGGACGTCATCGGCCGGGTCGGGCACACGGGCAACTCGACGAGCCCCCACCTGCACTTCCAGCTGATGGACTCGGCCGACCCGCTGACGGCGCGGGGCGTGCCGTGCGCGTTCCGCTCGTACGAGGTGCAGAGCGCTGTCGGCTGGTCGCGCGTGACCGATGGCGTTCCCGGCCGGAGTGAGCGCCTTCGCTTCGTGAACGCCACGGATAGGGTGTGATGGCGGGGCCTCCCTCCCTGCGGACGAGGGCACGATGACATCCACACCTGCCGGCTGGTACGACGACGGCCACGGTTCGCTGCGCTGGTGGGACGGCGACCAATGGACCGAGCACACGCAGTCCGCCGCCGGTGCGGGTCCGGATGCCGGTGCCGCCGCATCCGATGAGCCCGGTCTCGCCGCCGCCGATGACTCTCCTGCGCCCGCGGTCACCGCGGTGCCCGTGGAGGACTCCGTCGAGACGCCGGACTCCGACGCACGGCTGCTTCCGCCCGTGGTGCCGCCCGCTCCGCCTGGAACCCTTCCCGGGCCGGTCGGGCCGGTGGCTCCCGGCGCCTACACGCAGACGGCCGCCGAGCTGCCTCCGCCCGCCCCGGCCAAGCGCGGGTGGCTGATCCCCGTCATCCTCGGCGGTTCTTTCCTGCTGCTGGTCATCCTCGCCATCATCTTCGTCCCGATGCTCGTGAAGTCCATCGCGGCCGGTGGCTACAGCGGCGACGAGCGCGCGGCCGTCGACGCGGTGACCGCCTACGACGCGGCCTGGCAGTCCGCCGACTGCGAGTCCTTCGAGGCCGCGACGACCGAGCAACTGCGCTCGACACTCGCCCTCGAGGACTGCGCCGCGTTCGAGGAGGCATCAGCCGGATTCCAGGACGTGACCGATGACTACGAGCTCGAGGTCACCGACGTCACCACCGAGGCCGGCGTGATCACGGTGCGCACGGACGAGACGTACACGAGCTATCAGGACGACGAGGGCAACGAGGTGCCCGCCTTCGACGCCATCTCGACGATCGACTACACGCTCGTGGAGTCGGACGGCCAGTGGCTGATCGACGACACCGTCTACGTCGAAGAGTGACCGCGTGAGTGAGGCGCCTCCGCGCGCGGGGATGACGCCGCGGTTCATCCTGACCTGCATCGGGATCGGCCTGGCGGCCGGCCTGCTCTCCGGTCTCTTCGGCGTCGGCGGCGGCACCGTCATCGTGCCGCTGCTCGTGCTGCTGCTGGGGTTCGACCAGCGGCTCGCGGCCGGCACCTCGCTCGCCGCCATCGTCCCCACCGCCACCGTCGGCGTCATCTCCTACGCGGTGACGGGGTCGGTCGCGTGGATTCCCGCGCTCATCCTGGCCGTGGGCGCGGTCGGCGGCGCCCAGGTCGGCACGTGGCTGCTGCCCCGGCTGTCGCAGGTGGCGCTGCGCTGGGCGTTCGTCGCCTTCCTCGCGGTCGTCATCGTGAGCCTGTTCCTCGTCATCCCCTCGCGCGACGCCGTGCTCGAGCTGAACTGGGCGACCGGCATCGGGCTGGTCGTGCTGGGAGTCATCACCGGCATCCTGGCCGGCCTGCTCGGCGTCGGGGGCGGCATCATCGTCGTCCCCGTGCTCGTCCTGATCTTCGGCGCCAGCGACCTCATCGCCAAGGGCACGTCGCTGCTGATGATGATCCCGACCGCGGTGAGCGGCACCATCGGCAACATCCGCCGCGGCAACACCGATCTCCGCGCGGCCGCCCTCATCGGCGCAGCCGCCTGCACCACGACCGCGCTGGGGGCGTGGGTCGCGACGATCGTCGATCCGCTCGTGGGCAACATCCTGTTCGCCGCCTTCCTGACCTTCATCGCGGTGCAGATGGCGGTGCGGGCCATCCGCGCGCAGCGCGAGATCACGCGGCGTCCGGCCGCCGAGTGAGGCCGGAGCCGACCGCGACACCGCGATCGGCACGATGAGGGCTCGATAGGATGGCGGGGTGCCAGTGAACCCCGAGCTCGTCGGCCGAGTCTTCCCCCCGACACCGCCCTACCTCGTGGGTCGCGAGAAGGTGCGCGAGTTCGCGCGCGCCGTTTTCGCGGAAGACCCTCAGCACCTCGACCCTCGCGCGGCCCGAGAGCTGGGGTACGCCGACGTCGTGGCGCCGCCCACCTTCGCGATGGTGATCCAGGATCAGACCCTGCAGCAGCTTCTCGCCGAGCCCGATTCCGGCATCCTGCTCAAGAACGTGCTGCACGCCGAGCAGCGCTTCCGCTACTCGCGGCCGATCGTGGCGGGCGACGAGCTGACCGCCACGCTCACGGTGAGCGGACTCCGAGCCCTGGGCGCCAACGCCATGGTGACCAGCGACGCCGAGATCCGGGATGCCGCGGGGGAGCACGTCGTGACCGCGACCTCCGTCCTCGTCGTGGGCGGAGACGACGCATGACCCCCGCCGTGGGCGACATCGTCGCCGAACGCACAGTGCACCTCACCCGTGAGTCCCTCGTGCGCTACGCCGGGGCATCCGGCGACTTCAATCCGATCCACTACCGGGACGACGTCGCCGCGTCGGTCGGCCTCCCCGGCGTGCTCGCGCACGGAATGCTGACCATGGGCCTCGCCGTGTCGACCCTGGTGCCCTGGCTCGGGGACTCGGGGCGGATCACCGAATACGGCGTGCGCTTCACGCGGCCCGTCGTGGTCGACCCCGAGAAGGGCGCCGACCTGACGATCGTCGCGAAGGCCGCCGAGGTGGATGCCGAGGCGGGCACGGCCCGGATCGACCTGACGGTGGCGCACGACGGGACCACGGTGCTCGTCAAGGCGCAGGTGCGCGTGCGGTTGGCGTAGGACCGGATGCCGATGCCCGACGTGACGCCCGTTCCTCTGTCGACCCTGACGACCCTCCGCACCGGCGGCGTGCCGGAACGGCTGATCGACGCGACGACCACCGATGAGCTCGTCGCCGTGCTGCGCGAGACGTGGAGGTCGGGAGATGACTGGCTCGTGCTCGGCGGCGGGTCGAACCTCTTCATCGGCGACGGGCCCTTCGAGGGAACCGTCGTGCGGGTGCGCACCAGCGGCATCGAGCGCCTGCCGTCGCCCCGGCCGGGCTTCGTGCGCCTGCGGGTGCAGGCAGGTCACGGCTGGGACGAGCTCGTCGCCTACACCGTCGCCGAGGGGCTCGCCGGGATGGAGGCGATGTCGGGGATCCCCGGCACCGTGGGCGCCTCGCCCGTGCAGAACGTGGGTGCCTACGGCCAGGAGATCTCCCAGACGATCGTCGAGGTCGAGCTGCTCGACGAGTCGACGGGCGAGGTCTCGACCGTCCCCGCCTCGGAGCTCGGGCTCGGCTTCCGCACCTCGGTGTTCAAGCAGCACTACGGATCCGCGGCCATTCGCCCCGCCGTCATCCTCACCGTCACGTTCGAGCTCGCCGCCGTCGGTCATGGCGAGCGCGACGTGGTGGGATCGCAGCTGCGGAAGGCGCTCGGGCTCGAGCCCGGCCAGGCCGTGTCCCTCGCGTGGATCCGCGACCACGTGCTCGCGGTCAGGCGATCCAAGGGCATGGTGCTCGACGACGAGGACCCCGACACCTACAGCGCCGGATCGTTCTTCCAGAACGCGGTGGTGTCGGCATCCTTCGCACGCACCCTTCCCGACGAGTGCCCTCGGTGGCCCATGACCCCCGACATCGATCCCGTGACGATCATCCCCCTGGACGCCTACGACGGATTCGTCCCCCCGCCGACCTCGTTGGCGAGCGACGTCAAGGTCAGCGCGGCCTGGCTCATCGAGCACTCCGGCCTCCGCAAGGGGTTCAAGCTGCCGCGCTCCCGGGCCGCCCTGTCGACCAAGCACGCCCTCGCCCTCACCAATCGCGGCAAGGGCACGGCCGAGGAGCTCGCCGAGCTCGCGAGGTTCATCCAGGGGCGGGTGCAGTCCGAGTTCGGACTCGTGCTCCAGCCCGAACCCGTGCTGCTGGGCGTCGAGCTCTGACCGGCGCGGGCTCTTCGCGGCCCGCTTCAGCACCGGTTCAGGGTTGATCGGCCACGATAGGGACATGCGCCTGCTGGTGGTCGATGACGAGCCGCGCCTCGCCGAAGGACTGAAGCGAGGCCTGGAGGCGGAAGGGTTCGCCGTCGACGTCGCCCGCACCGGGCCCGAGGGCCTCTGGTACGCGCGGGAGCAGGAGTACGCGGCCATCCTGCTCGACATCATGCTGCCGGGCATGAACGGCTATGTCGTGTGCCGCACGCTGCGCGAGGAGCAGAACTGGACCCCGGTGCTCATGCTCACCGCCAAGGACGGCGAATGGGACCAGGTCGAGGGCCTCGACACCGGCGCAGACGACTACCTCACGAAGCCGTTCTCGTTCGCCGTGCTGGTCGCGCGCCTGCGGGCCCTGATCCGTCGTGGGGCGACCGCGCGGCCCACCGTGCTCGCCGTGGACGACCTCACCCTCGACCCGGCCACGCGGGCCGTCGCACGGGGCGGGTCGCCGATCGAGCTGACGGCGCGCGAGTTCGCCGTGCTGGAGTTCCTGATGCGGCGGGCGGGGGAGGTCGTCCCGAAGGCGCAGATCCTCGACGGCGTGTGGGACTTCGCGTTCGACGGCGACCCCAACATCGTCGAGGTCTACATCGCGCACCTCCGCGCGAAGGTCGATCGGCCGTTCGGCAGGGCGAGCATCGAGACGCTGCGCGGCGCGGGGTACCGGATCGGGCCGGGCGATGGCTGATCGAGCCCCTCGCCGGCGCGCCGGCATCCGCCTGCGCATCACGGCCGTGGCCGCCTCGGTCGTGGCGCTCGCCCTGCTCGTCGGGGCGATCGCATTCTGGCTCACGCTGCGCACCGCGCTCTACGGAGAGCTGGCGGCCTCGTCGGAGCAGGACGCGACGGCGTTCGCCGAGCAGGTCGACCAGTCCGGACCCGACTCCCTTCCCGACCTCGATGACGACCGCTTCTGGCAGGTGATCGACCGCGACAGCGGGGCCGTCGTCGCCGCGAGCGACGCTGCGGAGGACATCGGGGCGCTCGCAGATCGAGACGCCGGCGCGCCGGGGCTCGTCATCCTCGAAGACGAGGAGCCGCCGTTCGTGGCGGCGGCGGACCGCGAGGGCGGCGACGTCATCGTGGTGGCCGGCCGCAGCACGGAATCGGCCGACGCGACCCTCGCCACCGTCGGGGTGCTGCTCGCGATCGGCGTGCCCCTCATCGCCGTCGTCGTGGCGGCGACGACGTGGTTCGCCGTCGGCCGCGCGCTCGCTCCCGTGGAGCGGATGCGGCGCGAGGTCGAGGCGGTGACATCGACCGACCTGCACCGCCGCGTCCTCGACCCCGGCACCGCCGACGAGCTCGGGCGGCTGGCGCGCACGATGAACGGCATGCTGGCCAGGCTCGAGGGCGGCCAGGCCGCGCAGCGCCGGTTCATCTCCGACGCGTCCCACGAGCTCAAATCGCCGCTCGCCTCGCTGCGGCAGTACGCGGAGGTGGCCCGGGACCATCCCGACCGCATCACGGCCGACGAGCTGAGCGAAGCGGTGCTGGACGAGGGCGGTCGCCTCGAGCGGCTCGTGCAGGGGATGCTCGTGCTGACCCGCGCCGACGAGGGGGCGCTCGCGCTGACCGTGACGGATGTCGACGTGGACGATCTGCTGTTCGCCGAGGCGCGGCGGCTGCGCGAGGCGGGCGGGCTCGACGTCGACACGAGCGCGGTCGCACCGGTGCGGGTGCGCGGCGATGCCGGGCTGCTGCGCCAGGTTGTGCGCAACCTCGCCGACAACGCGGCTCGGCACGCCCGCGGGCGGGTGGCGTTCGCGTCGTGGGAGGACGCGGCATCCGGTTTCGTCGCCGTGGACGACGACGGCGCGGGCCTCGCCCCCGAGGACCGGATTCGCGTGTTCGACCGGTTCGTGCGGCTGGACGAGGCGCGGGCGAGGGATTCCGGGGGCAGCGGTCTCGGTCTCGCGATCGTCCGCGAGATCCTGCGCGGCCACGGCGGTGCGGTGCGCGCCGTCGAGAGCCCGCTGGGCGGTGCGCGCTTCGAGGCGCGCCTTCCGCGCTGATCAGGTCCCCGACTTCCGGCCGCTTCAGGCTGGCTTCAGGGTCGCCGCGACAGGCTGGATCCGAAGAAGGAGAACACCATGCGCAAACGCACCATCTGGATCACATCCGCCGCCGCCGGTCTGGCGCTCGTCGCCGGGGGAACGGCCGTCGCCTTCGCCGTGACGGACGACCTCACCGAAGACGACGCCGCCGAGTCGGCCGAGGTCACGTCCGAGGAACTCGACGCGGCCATCGCGGCCGCCCTCGACGAGGTCGGCCCCGGGCGGGTCGTCGATGCCGACCGCGAGGACGACGGCAGCCATGCCTACGAGATCGACATCGCGGTGCAGGACGGCGAACGCGTCGAGGTCAGGCTGGACGAGGCGCTGAACGTGCTCGACGTCTCGCCCGAGGACGCGCCCGACGGCGGGACTTCCGGCGACGGCACCTCCGACGACGCGACCTCCGACGACGACGGCACCTCCGACGGCACCGACGACGACGGGGGACAGCCGGTCGACGCGGCCGACGCGGACCGCGCCTCGGAGGCCGCCCTCGCGCACACCGGCGGAGGCACCGTCAGCGAGGTCGAGCGCAGCGACGACGCCGACCACGCGTGGGAGGTCGAGGTCACCCTCGCCGACGGCACGGATGTCGATGTCGAGCTCGACGCCGACTTCGCCGTGACGAAGGCGAACTGACCCGGCGTGAGAACGGGCACCCGGTCGATGACCGGGTGCCCGTCGCCGTGTGCCGATCCCGGCGTCAGGCGAAGAGCTCCTGCATCCGGCGGACGCCCTCGAGCAGTGCGTCATCGCCGAGCGCGTACGAGAGGCGCAGATACCCGCTGGGGCCGAACGCCTCGCCCGGAACGACCGCGACCTCGGCCTCTTCGAGGATGAGGTCGGCGAGCTCCAGCGACGTCGTCGGCGTCTTGCCGCGCCACTCCCGGCCGAGGAGGCCCTGCACG
>DASUQB010000006.1:0-9248 GCA_036280835.1 Microbacterium sp.
GCCCGCCCGGGCGCCGGGCTCGCGCGCGGCGCCCGACCCGCTGAGCACCCGGTCGACGATCCGTCCCAGACCCTCGGCGTCGGGGAGCGTGGCGAGATACCAGGCGTCACCGGATCCGTCTTCGCCGCGCCGGCGGGTGAGAGCCGGGAGCCCGCCGGCCGGGCCGCCGACGAAGCGGTCGATCACTTCGGCGTCGGGGGCGACGAGGCGCTCCGTCCAGAGCGAGGCGACGATGCCGGACTCGAGCAGCACGGCCTCGTCGGGCAGGACGGGGGCGAACTCCTCGATGCGGATGCCGAGCAGGTCGCGCCAGGCGCCGGGGTATCCACCGGGACGCACGCGGTCGTTCTCGTCGACGATGCCGCTGTAGAACGTCACGAGGGCGTGGGCGCCCGCAGCGACCGCCGCATCGAGGGTGGCGGCATCCTCGTCGCGGACGAGGTGCAGTCCCGGCACGACGACGAGCCGGTAGCCGGTCAGGTCGGAGCCGGGGCGGACGACGTCCACCGTGGCCCCGGATTCTCTGAGCGCGCGGTGGGTCGCCCACACCTGGTCGAGGTAGGTGACGGCCTCGCTGGGACGGTTCTCGCCGTCGCCCGCCCACCACGCCTCCCAGCTGAAGAGCAGCGCGACATCGGCGACGACGCGCGTGCCGGCCACCTCGCCCATGCGGTCGAGCAGCGCCCCGAGCTCGAGGGCCTCCCTCCAGAGGGCTGAGTCCGTTCCCGCGTGCGGCAGCAGCGCGGAGTGGTACTTCTCGGACCCCTGGAGCGAGGCCCGCCACTGGAAGAAGCACACGGAGTCGGCGCCGCGGGCGACGTGCCGGAGCGAATCGCGGGTCATCTGGCCGGGCGCCTTCGCCAGGTTGTGCGGCTGCCAGTTCACCGCACCGGTCGAGTGCTCCATCAGCATCCACGGCGCTCCCCCGGCGAGACCGCGCGTCAGATCCGCGGCGAACGCCAGTTCGGATGCCGGGTCGTCGATGCGGTTGTCGAGGTAGTGATCGTTCGCGATGACGTCCATGTCGGCGGCCCACGCCCAGTAGTCCAGCTCCCGGATGTGGGCGGTGACCATGAAGTTCGTCGTGACCGGCACGTCGCTGTGGCGACGGATGACGGCCGCTTCCGCGCGGTAGTAGCCGAGCAGCTCGTCCGAGCTGAAGCGCGAGAAGTCGAGCACCTGGCTCGGGTTTCGGCTCGAGAGCGTCAGGCGCGGCGTGCCGATCTCGTCCCAGTCCGTGTACCGCTGGCTCCAGAAGCTCGTGCCCCACGCCCGGTTTAGCGCCGCGATCGATCCATAGCGCACCCGCAGCCACTCGCGGAACGCGCCCGCGCTGACGTCGCAGAAGCAATGGGCGTTGTGGCATCCCAGCTCGTTGGAGACGTGCCACAGCGCGACCGCCGGGTGACGCCCGTAGCGTTCGGCCACCGCCTCGACGAGCCTGAGCGCGTAATCACGGAACACCGGGGAACTGGGGCACCAGGCCTGCCGGCCGCCCGGGTAGCGGGTCGTGCCGTCTTCGACGACCGGGAGGATCTCGGGATGCCGCGTGGTGAGCCACGGGGGCGGCGAGGACGTGCCGGTGCCGAGGTTCACCCGGATGCCGGCGTCGTGCAGCAGCCCGACGATCTCGTCGAGGCGTGTGAAGTCCACGGCGCCGTCGGGGCCCTGCAGGTCGGACCATCCGAAGATGTTGACGGCGACCAGCCCGACGCCCGCTTCTCGCATCAGCGCCACGTCTTCGCGCCAGACGGCGGGATCCCACTGCTCGGGGTTGTAGTCGCAGCCGAAGTCGATTCCGCGGTGCGCGTAGCGCGGCCGGGAGGTGCGCGGCTCGGCGGTGGCGAGGTGGCGGTTCACGGATCTCCTGGTCGACGTCATCGGCGTGTGTGCACGTGCACAGTTGTCGTGGCGAAGACTCACCCTCGAGTTTCTGTGAACGTGCACAGCTTGCCACCGCGCCTTCCGGTCTGTCAAGCGAGCAAGGGATAAAGTGGGGACGTGTCGACGACTTCGGACCGGCCGCGCCGCGCCACGGTGCACGACGTCGCGCGCGCGGCCGGCGTGTCGCGGGGAACCGTCAGCCGCTTCGTGAACGGCGAGCCCTATGTCTCCGCGACGGCCCGCGCGGCCATCGAGGAGGCCATCGCGAAGGTCGGCTACGTGCCCAACACGGCGGCCCGCCACCTCGTCATGCAGCGGACCGAGACGGTGGCCTTCATCGTGCACGAGCCGCACTCGCTCTTCGTCGAAGACCCCAACATCGGGCGCATCCTCCTCGGCGCGAACGCCGCCCTCTCCGACGCCGACCTGCAGATGGCCGTGCTGATCGTCGACACCGACCGCGACACCGATCGCGTGGCCCGCTACCTCTCCGGCGGGTCGGTGGACGGCGCGATCATCGTCTCGGCGCGCGCGTACGACCCCGTGGCGAGGGTGCTCGAGCGCCTCCGGCTCCCCGCGGCCTTCGTCGGCCATCCGCCCGGCGCCGCGTCAGCGGCCTTCGTCGTCATCGACAACCGGGGCTCGGCGCGCGCCATCACCGAGCGGCTCGCCGCGACCGGCCGCCGGCGCGTCGGCATGATCGCGGCGGCGCTCGACAGGGACTCCGGCGCCGATCGCCTCGCCGGCTTCGCCGAGGCGCTGGGCGCCGACTACGACGATGCGCTCGTCGAGCCCGTCGCGCTCTACTCGTACTCCGCAGGTCGCGAGGGGATGCGGCGGCTGCTCGAGCGCGCCCCGGACCTCGACGGCGTCTTCGCGGCGTCGGATGCCGTGGCGGCGGGCGCGATGGATGCGCTGCGCACCGCCGGCCGGCGAGTGCCCGAGGACGTCGGGGTGGTCGGCTTCGACGACAGCGCCTGGGCCCAGCGCACCGTTCCGCCGCTCTCGACGGTGCACCAGCCCGCCGAAGGGCTGGGGCGCGAGGCCGCCATGCTCGTGCTCCGCCAACTGCGGGGGGAGCCCGCCACACGCGACGTTCTGCTGCCGTCGGAGATCGTGTGGCGCGGATCGGCGTGAGTCAAGCCTGTGCGGAGTTCACACCACCGACACCTGGCCCTGCAATGATGAACACATGATCGACCACGCCATCCTCGATGCCGGCCTGGGTGACTCCGACGACGACTTCGACGAGGCCTTCGAGGCCTTCGACGAGCTTCTGCCGGACAATCGCTATCTCGACCGCGAGCTGAGCTGGCTCGCCTTCAATCAGCGGGTGCTCGAACTGGCCGAGGACGACACCCTCCCCCTGCTCGAGCGCGCCAACTTCCTCGCCATCTTCGCGAGCAACCTCGACGAGTTCTTCATGGTGAGGGTCGCCGGCCTGAAGCGCCGCATCGTCACCGGACTCGCCGTTCCGACCAACGTCGGCCGCCAGCCGGCCGAGGCGCTCGCCGACATCTCGACGGCCGCCCATGCCCTGCAGCTGCGGCATGCCGACGTGTGGACGCGCGCGGTGCGACCCGCCTTGGAAGAGGTCGGCATCAGCGTCACCACCTGGGAGAAGCTCAACGACCACGAGCGCGCCGGGCTGTACGAGTACTTCCAGCAGCAGGTCTTCCCCGTGCTGATGCCCCTCGCGGTCGACCCGGCGCACCCGTTCCCCTACATCTCCGGACTCAGCCTCAACCTCAGCGTCCGCATCCGCAACGCCAAGACCGGCCGCGAGGAGTTCGCCCGCGTCAAGGTCCCCCCGATGATGCCGCGATTCGTCGAGGTGCCCTCCGGCGGCGACGACACCACGTACCTGCCCCTCGAAGACCTGATCTCCAACAACCTCGGCGATCTCTTCCCCGGCATGGAGGTGCTCGACCACCATGCCTTCCGCCTCACCCGCAACGAAGACGTCGTGATCGAGGAGGACGAGACCGAGAACCTCATCCAGGCGCTCGAGGCCGAGCTGCTCCGCCGCCGGTTCGGGCCGCCGATCCGGCTCGAGATCACGGACGACATGGACGACCTCACCCTCGGCCTGCTGATCAGGGAGCTCGACATCACCGAGCAGGAGGTCTACCGCCTCCCCGGGCCGCTCGACCTGCGCGGCCTCTTCGACATGGCGAAACTCGACCGGCCGGAGCTGCACTACCCGCCCCGGGTGCCCACGACCGCCCTCGCGTTCCAGCCGGCCGAGCAGAACGGCCGCGCCGATCTGTTCGCGGCGATCCGCAAGGAAGACGTGCTCGTGCACCACCCGTACGAGTCGTTCACGACATCCGTGCAGGCGTTCCTCGAGCAGGCGGCGCGCGATCCGCACGTGCTCGCCATCAAGCAGACGCTCTACCGCACGAGCGGCGACTCCCCCATCGTCGAGGCGCTGATCGACGCGGCGGAGGCCGGCAAGCAGGTGCTCGCGCTCGTCGAGATCAAGGCCCGCTTCGACGAGCAGGCCAACATCTCGTGGGCCCGCAAGCTCGAGAAGGCGGGCGTGCACGTCGTGTACGGCCTGGTCGGGCTGAAGACCCACTGCAAGCTCGCGCTGGTCATCCGCGAGGAGAACGGGATGCTGCGCAGCTACAGCCACATCGGCACGGGCAACTACAACCCGAAGACCAGCCGGCTCTACGAGGACCTGGGCCTGTTCACGATCGACCCCCAGGTCGGCAAGGACCTCACCCGCCTCTTCAACGAGCTGAGCGGCTACGCCATCGAGAAGAAGTTCAAGCGCCTCCTCGTCGCGCCGCTGCACCTGCGCAAGGGCCTGCTGCGGCTGATCGACAAGGAGCGCCGGAACGCGCTCGCCGGCAAGCCCTCCGGCATCCGCATCAAGGTCAACTCCATGGTCGACGAGCAGATCATCGACGCGCTGTACCGGGCAAGCCAGGCCGGGGTGCCGATCGACGTCTGGGTCCGCGGCATCTGCAGCCTCAAGGCGGGTGTCGAGGGCATGAGCGAGACCATCCGGGTGCGCAGCATCCTCGGCCGCTACCTCGAGCACTCCCGCATCTTCATGTTCGCGAACGACGGCGACCCGCAGGTCTACATCGGCAGCGCCGACATGATGCACCGCAACCTCGACCGCCGCGTCGAGGCGCTGGTGCGCGTCGTCGCCCCCGCCCACCTCTCGCAGATCGAGGACCTCTTCGACCAGGCGATGGACGAGCGGACGGCGTCGTGGTGGTTGCAGCCCGACGGCGTATGGGAGCGCCACAGCGAGGCGCCCGACGGCTCGCACCTGGCCGATCTGCAGGAGCGCAACATGGCCAGAGTCGTGCGTCGGCGACGCACCAGAGTGGCGCGATGAGCGAGACCGCGGTCTACGCCGCGGGCGCCGTGGTCTGGCGCCTCATCGAGGGCAGGCTGATGGTGCTCGTCATCCACCGCACCGCCTACGCCGACGTCACGCTGCCCAAGGGCAAGGTCGATCCCGGCGAGACGCTCGCCGAAACGGCCGTGCGCGAGGTCTTCGAGGAGACGGGAATCCGCGTGCACCTCGGCATCCCCGTCGGAGTCTCGCACTACCGGATGCCGAGCAAGCGGCAGAAGATCGTGCACTACTGGGCCGCCGAGGCCGGTGATGACGCCATCCGCACGTCGGCCTTCGTGCCCAACAAGGAGATCGCCGCACTCGAGTGGGTCACGCCCAAGCGCGCCCTCGGCTACCTGAGCTATCCGGTCGACGTGGAGATCCTGGAGAACTTCCTGCGGTTCGTCGACGACGGCGTGCTGCAGACCTTCCCGATCATCGCCCTGCGGCACGGCAAGGCCGTCGCCCGCGGCGACTGGAAGGGTCCGGACGCCTCCAGGCCGCTCACGGCGCGCGGCACCAAGCAGGCCGGGGTGATCGTCGGACCCCTCGCGGCTTTCGGCGTGCGCAAGATCATCTCCAGCCCGGCGGTGCGCTGCGTGACGACCGTCACCCCGCTCGCGGTGGCCCTCAGCCGGACGATCGAGCGCACCGAAGCCATCAGTCAGGACGCGTGGGAGGCCGGCGAGTCCGACGTGCGCGCGGTCGTCGGCAAGCGGGTGCGCTCACGCAAGGCGGTGGTGCTCTGCAGCCACGGCCCGGTGCTTCCCGACATCATCAACGAGATCGCGCTCGCCACGGGAACGCTGCGCGGCTCGTACCTCGGCAGCGCCGCAGCGCTGGAGACCGCGGCCTTCTCTGTGGTGCACCTGTCGGCGACGAACCCCGGTTCGGGCATCGTCGCGATCGAGACGCACGAACCTCGAGAGTAGACGCAGCGGCGGTGGCGGCGAAAGGTCCGCGACTGCCGGACGGACCCAGTTCACCTTCCGTTCACCATCGTCCCCCACGCTCTTAAGAATCCGCTCCTACCGTCGGAGCGGGCCCTGCACCGGGCCCGTCCCTGACACCCGAAGGATTCACACAGTGAAGCTCTCCCGCATTGCCCGCATCGGCGCCATCGGCGCGGTCGCGGCCCTCGCCCTCACCGCTTGCGCCGCGAACGAAGGCGGAACCGGCGGCAGCGCCGCCCCCAGCGAAGCGTCCGGCCTCTCCGGCAACCTCGTCGGCTCCGGCGCTTCGTCGCAGGAGGTGGCGGTCCAGGCCTGGAGCGCAGGCTTCCAGACCGCGAACCCCGACGTCACGATCGACTACGACCCCGCCGGCTCCGGAACGGGACGCGAGTCCTTCCAGGCCGGTGCCGTGAACTTCGCCGGCTCCGACCGCGCCTTCGACCTCGAGGAGATCGAAGCCGGCCCGTTCGACGCCTGCGCCGCCGACTCCGGCATCATCGAGCTGCCGACCTACGTGTCGCCCATCGCCGTGGTCTTCAACATCGAGGGCGTCGACACGCTGAACCTCGATGCCGCCACGATCGCCGGCATCTTCGCCG
Source organism: Microbacterium sp. (assembly GCA_036280835.1). Classification (GTDB taxonomy): domain Bacteria; phylum Actinomycetota; class Actinomycetes; order Actinomycetales; family Microbacteriaceae; genus Microbacterium. Next base: position 6,798 of record DASUQB010000006.1, read on the forward strand.
GGACCGTCTCCAACTGGAACGACCCTGCCATCGCCGCGCTGAACCCGGACGCCACGCTCCCCGATCTCGCGATCACGCCCGTGCACCGCTCGGACGACTCGGGCACCACCGAGAACTTCACCGACTACCTCTTCGCCACGGCGCCCGACGTGTGGACCAGCGAGCCGGACGGCGAGTGGCCCCTGCAGAGCGGTGAGGCCGCCCAGGGCACGTCCGGCGTCATCTCGGCCGTTCAGGGCGGTCAGGGCACGGTCACCTACGCCGACGCCTCGCGCGCCGAGGGCCTCGGGACCGTCGCCGTGCAGGTCGGCGAGGAGTTCGTCGAGTACTCCCCCGAGGCCGCCGCGGCGATCGTCGACGCCTCTCCGTTCGAGGAGGGCCGCACCGAGGGTGACCTCGCCGTCGAGATCGATCGCACCACCGAGGAAGCGGGCGTCTACCCGATCGTCCTCGTCAGCTACATGATCGCCTGCGAGCAGTACGAGGACCCGGCCATCGCCGAGCTCGTCAAGGGCTTCCTCGGCTACGTGGCCAGCCCCGAGGGTCAGGACGAGGCGGCCGCAGCCGCCGGCAGCGCGCCGATCTCGGACGCCGTCCGCGAGCAGGTCGACGCCGCGATCGCCCTCATCAAGTAATCCTTCCGGCCCCGGTCTCCTCCCAGGAGAATCCCTCCCAGGAGGCCGGGGCCACCCCCGAGTGAGGAATGCCACCCGCATGACGACCACCGAAGCTCCCGCTCCGGCGAAGCCGAAGGCGAAGGTCCGGCCGGGCGACCGCTGGTTCTCGGGAGCCGCCCTCTTCGCCGGCTCCATGATCCTCGTGACGCTCGCCGCCGTCGCGGTGTTCCTCCTCGTCCAGTCCATCCCGGCGCTGACGGCGACGAGTGAGGACGCGTCCCTCCTCACCACGAACTTCTGGGACTACGTCTGGCCCCTGCTGTTCGGCACGATCTACGCCGCCATCCTCGCGCTGGCGATGGCGGTGCCCATCTCGATCGGCGTCGCCCTCTTCATCTCCCACTACGCGCCGCGGCGTCTCGCCGCGGCGCTCGGCTATGTCGTCGACCTCCTGGCGGCCGTCCCGTCCGTGGTCTTCGGCCTGTGGGGCATCATGGTCCTCGCACCGGCCGTCCAGCCCGTCTACGAGTGGCTCACGGTCAACATGGGGTGGTTCCCGCTGTTCTCCGGCGAGGCATCCAGCACCGGACGCACCATCCTCACCGCCGGCATGGTGCTCGCGGTCATGGTGATCCCGATCATCACCGCGATCTGCCGCGAGATCTTCCTGCAGACCCCCGTGCTGCACGAAGAGGCCGCGCTCGCCCTCGGCTCGACACGCTGGGAGATGATCAAGATGGCCGTGCTGCCGTTCGGCCGCAGCGGCATCGTCTCGGCATCCATGCTCGGCCTCGGGCGTGCGCTCGGCGAGACCATGGCCGTCGCCATGGTGCTCTCGGCGACCAGCATCATCTCGTGGCAGGTGCTCACCTCCACCAACCCGCTCACCATCGCGGCGAACATCGCGCTCAAGTTCCCCGAGGCGTTCGGCACCAACATCAACGTGCTGATCGCGACCGGGCTCATCCTGTTCATCGTGACCTTCGGGGTCAACGCGCTGGCGCGCTGGATCGTCAGCCGGCGCAAGGAATTCTCGGGGGCCAACTGACATGACGATCACCGCCTCGCCCGCGCCGGCATCCGCTCCGGCCGCGCCCGCCGCGCCGCACCGCAGCATCACCGCCGGCCACCTCCCCGCCTGGGTGCCGTGGGGCCTCCTCGCCGCCAGCCTCGCCATCTCGGTCGCCCTGTTCGGCACCGTCGCCGTGGCCGCCGGGGAGGGACTGAACTACGGTGGATGGCTCGTCGTATCCGCCCTCCTCTACCTGCTGCTGATCAGCGTCATCTCGGCGATCGTCGAGGGCCGCCGACGCGCGACCGACCGCTTCGTCACCGGCCTCGTGACGGGCGCCTTCCTGATCGCGATGGTGCCGCTCATCTCGGTCGCCTACACGGTGATCAGCTACGGCGTCGCTCGCTTCGACGCGATGTTCTTCACCAACTCGATGCGCAATGTCGTCGGCGAGGGCGGTGGTGCGCTGCACGCGATCATCGGCACCATCCTGATCACCTTCGCTGCCGCCGTCATCTCGATCCCGATCGGGCTGTTCACCGCGATCTACCTCGTGGAGTACGGCCGGGGCGCGCTGGCGCGGGGCATCACGTTCCTCGTCGACGTCATGACGGGCATCCCCTCGATCGTCGCAGGCCTCTTCGCCTACGCCCTGTTCGCGCTGTTCTTCGGGCCGGGCATCCGGATGGGTTTCATGGGATCCGTCGCCCTCGCCGTGCTCATGATCCCCGTGGTCGTGCGCTCGAGCGAGGAGATGCTGAAGCTGGTCCCGAACGAGCTGCGCGAGGCATCCCTGGCCCTCGGCGTGCCGAAGTGGCTGAC
>DASUQB010000007.1:0-7871 GCA_036280835.1 Microbacterium sp.
CGGTCGGCGTCATCACCGCACTGACGCCCTTCATCGGCTATGCCGCGGCTGCGGCGCTCGCAAAGACGGCCCTGCTCACCGGCCACAACGTCGCCGACCTGGTGGTGGAGGGCGGGCTGATGACCCGCGACGAGGTTCTGAAGCAGCTTTCACCGGCGCGGCTCTCCGGACTCGAGGCCGTCACGGCCGCGATCCCGATCGTGCCGCCGCCCGCGCAGCGGCCCGAGTCGCTGTAGCGGCGGCGCCTCGACGACTGCAGCGGCGCCTCGTCGTCGACGACGCGCCCGCTCCTGCGTTGCCTCCTCTCGACCCGGGGCGATAGCGTTCGAGCACAGAGCCCACCTCGAGAGGATCATCGTGACCGACCCCCAGAACCCCCAGAGCTCACCGCCTCCCTACGGCGCGACGCCGCCGCCTCCGCCGTCCTACGGCTCGACGCCGCCTGCACCGTCGTACGACTCGGCGCCTCCCGCCGGGTCCTACAACTCGGCGCCCCCCGCCCCGTACGGCGGCCCGGCGCAGGGCCCGATCCCCGGCAAGACGATGGGCATCATCGCCCTCATCCTGGCGTTCTTCGTCCAGCTCGTCGCGCTGATCCTCGGCATCATCGCGCTGGTGCAGAGCAAGAAGGCGGGCTACAAGAACACCCCCGCGGTGTGGGCCATCATCGTGAGCTCCGTGCTCATGGTGGTCGGCATCATCATCGCGATCGCCCTGATCAGCGGGGCGATCGCAGCGGGCGCCGAACTGTGCGCGCAGTACGGCACCGGCACCCACGAGATCAACGGCGTCGAGGTCACGCTGAACTGCCCGTCCAACTGACCGCTTTCCTAACCACCGCGAGGCGCGATCCGGAAGGGTCGCGCCTCGTCGTGTCAGTCGAGGATGCGGCAGTGCGTGGTGAGCTCGCCGATCCCTTCGACCCCCACGGTGACCGTCGAGCGGTCGCGGAGGAAGATCTGCGGGTCGCGGGAGTAGCCGGCGCCGCCGGGACTTCCGGTCGAGATGAGCGTCCCCGGCAGCAGCGTCACCGACTTCGACAGGTGCGCGATCAGCGTGGCGACGGAGCGGACCATCTGGCCCGTGCTCGCATCCTGCACCTTGTGGCCGTCGACGACCGTCCAGATGTGCAGGTCCTGCGGATCGGGGATCTCGTCCGCCGTGACGACGAACGGACCCGTCGGCGTGAAGCCGTCGAACGACTTGCACCGCGACCACTGGGCTTCGCTGAACTGGATGTCGCGGGCGGTGATGTCATTGACCACGGTGTAGCCCCACACGTGATCGAGGGCATCCTCCTCCGAGACGTCCTTCGCGGGGCGGCCGATGAGCACACCGAGCTCCGCCTCGTAGTCGACCGACTCGCTGAGCGAGCGCGGCCACGACGTCGTGTGGTCATGCCCCGTCAGCGAGTTGGGCCACAGGTTGAACACCGTGGGCGCCGAGTCGGTCTTGAGCCCCAGCTCGCTGGAGTGAGCGGCATAGTTCAGCCCGATCGCCAGGACGACCGGGGGAGCGTTCACGGCCGAGGCGAACGACGCGCCGGCGAGCGGATGCCGCGGCACTTTCGTGCCGGACGCTGCGAGGGCCGCGCGGACGCGCTCGAGCGCCTCGTCGCCCCCGTCGATGAGGGTCTGGAGGTCGGCGGGACCGCCGTCGAGAAGGGCCGGCACGGGGATCGCCTCTTCGTCCTCGATGACTGCCAGGACGGGGTCACCGCCGCCGCCGGCGCGGACGTGGGCAAAGCGCATCCCTCCACGCTACCCGTCCGGCGGGCCTTCGCGCGGGCCGCGAAGTCCTAGGCTGACGGTTGTGACGTACAGCCCGCCGCCGCCTCCTGGCGAGTTCGCCTCCTCGCTCGCACAGCCTCGCCGTGGCGCGGGCGCTCTGATCCCGCCTGCGCCGGCGCCGCCTGCGCCCATGCCCAGGCTGCCCGCGCCGGCCCGGCGGGGGCGTGTCGCATCCGTGTGGCTGTTCGGCGCGCTCGTGCTCGTGCTCGTCGCGCTCGTCGGCTACTTCCTGAGCGCCCTCGGAGCGGCCGCCTCGCTGATCGGCATGGTCGTCGCGATCGTCCCCTTCCTCATCGTGCTGTTCGCCGTGCGGCTGATCGACCGCTGGGAGCCCGAGCCCCGGAGCCTCGTCGTCTTCGCCATCGCGTGGGGCGCGATCGCCGCCGTCGCGTTCGCCCTGCTGGTCGACCTGCTCATCACGGGTGCGCTCGCCGCACCGCCGTCGGACGCGCGAGAGGTGCTGCGCGCGGTCGTGCAAGCGCCGGTCGTCGAGGAGGTCGGCAAGGGCCTGGGCCTGCTGCTGATCTTCGCCACCGCGCGGCGGGCGTTCGACGGACCCGTCGACGGGGTCGTCTACGGCGCCCTGATCGGGGCCGGCTTCGCCTTCACAGAGAACATCCAGTACTTCGCCATCGCGTTCATCGAGGGCGGTGCCGTGGATCTCACCACGACGTTCTTCGTGCGCGGCATCCTCTCGCCGTTCGCCCACGCGATGTTCACCAGCGTCACCGGTCTGGCGCTGGGCCTCGCCGCCCGCCGCGGCGCGAGCTTCGGCGCCGCGCTCGGCCCCTGGCTGCTCGGTCTGGCCGGTGCCGTGCTGCTGCACGCGTTCTGGAACGGCTCGGCGGTCTTCGGCGACTTCTTCCAGCTCTACATGACCCTGCAGATCCCGCTCTTCGTGATCTTCATCCTCGGCGTGCTGGGCCTCAAGCGCGAGGAGGCCCGGCTCACCCGCAACCGCCTCGGCGACTACGCCGTGGCGGGATGGTTCACGCCCCAGGAGGTCGAGATGCTCGCCACCTCAGGCGGCAGGCGCGCCGGGCTCGCCTGGGCGCGGACGCTGTCCGGCGACCGGACGGCGATCATGAAGGAGTTCATCAACGACGCGACAGCACTGGCCGCGGCCAGGCAGCGCGGCATCTCCGGCCGCGACCCCCGAGCGGCGGAGGACGAGCAGGTGCTGCTCACCCGCACGGCCGCGGCCCGATCGGCGCTGCTCTCGCGCTGAGAAGAAGACTCAGCGCCCGGTGCTGCGGCGATGCCTGCAGGTCTACCGGGCGCTGAGTTGGTCTCTGCCTCAGGACCAGCGTGCCGGGCGTGCCGAGGCGTGTCAAGGACCGCTAGCCTCCGGCGCCGGGATCCGCGCCCGTGTTCGCGGGTGGCGGAGTGAATTGCGCGAGGCGGGCGGCGCCGGTTGGATGGAGTCATGACTGACGACCGCACCAAGCCCGAATTCGACGCCCCCCAGGGCCCCGCCCCCGAGACCCTGGTGATCCGGGACCTCATCGAGGGAGACGGCCAAGAGGCCAAGCCGGGCGACACCGTGACCGTCCACTACGCCGGCGTGGAGTATGACTCGGGCGAGGAGTTCGATTCGTCCTGGAACCGCGGCGAGAGCATCCAGTTCCCGCTCCGCGGACTGATCCAGGGCTGGCAGGAGGGGATCCCCGGCATGAAGGTCGGCGGTCGCCGTGAACTCGTCATCCCGCCCGCGCTCGCCTACGGCCCCGCCGGAAGCGGCCACTTCCTGGCGGGCAAGACGCTCATCTTCATCATCGACCTGATCGCGGTCGGCTGAGCCCGGCCGACCGACGGCCCGCGACGCTCAGGCGCCGCGGGCCGTTCTTCCGTCCGTGAGGAATCCGAAGAAGTTTCCATTCACGGGAATGGAACTGTCGGCGAGCCGGTTGGCGTGAGGGACCGTCGCGGAAATCCGCACCCCCTTCACTCCGAGGAGCACTCATGTCCACTGCCACCGATCACTCGCTCGACGTTCCCGGCTACCGCGCCGGCACCTGGGTACTCGACCCGTCGCACAGCGAGGTGCAGTTCAGCGTGCGCCACATGATGATCTCCAAGGTGCGCGGCACCTTCGGGATGAAGAGCGCGACGCTCATCGCCCCCGAGAACCCCCTCGACGCCCGCGTGACCGCGAGCGTGGATGTCACCTCGCTCGACACCAAGGACGAGGGTCGCGACACGCACCTGCGCTCCGCCGACTTCTTCGACGTCGAGACCTACCCGACGATGGAGTTCGTCTCGACCGGTGTGCGCGTCGAGAAGGGCGAGATGCTCGTCGATGGCGACCTGACCATCCGCGGCGTCACCAAGCCCGTCACGCTCGACTTCGACTTCGGCGGCTTCGGCACCGACCCGTGGGGCAACTACAAGGCCGGCGCCACCGCGACGACCGTCATCAACCGCGAGGACTTCGGCCTGACCTGGAACGCCGCCCTCGAGACCGGCGGCGTGCTCGTCGGCAAGGACGTCACCATCACGCTCGACCTGCAGGGCGCCCTGCAGCAGGACTGACCAGCGGTTCGAAGGGGGCGGATGCCTCGTCGGAGCTCCTCGCGAGCTCGGGCGGAGCATCCGCCCCCTTCTCGTTCGTCGCGGCCGGCGCGACGGCGGGCGCCGGCGCGGCGGCCCGGCGACGACGCAGGCGGTCCTGTGCGAGCAGGATGCCGACGAACACGATGACCGCGCCCACCGGCTCATTCCACGACAGGCTCTCGCCGAGCACGATGATGCCGAGCGCGACGCCGACGACCGGCGTGATGTACGTGACGGTCGATGCCCGCGTCGGTCCCCAGGCGCGGAGCGCGTTCTGGTTCCAGATGTACGCGACGCCCGTGCCGAGGCATCCGAGCAGCAGGATGCTTCCGACGATCCACGGATCGAGCCGAACCGGGGTGAGCACCAGCACCGGTGTCAGCAGCGCCATGATCGCGGCCGCGATGCCGATGTTGAGGAACGAGAAGACCAGGGCGCTCATCCCGGTGCTCGAGACGAATTTGCGCATGTAGGCCAGGCTGAAGCCGTAGCAGGCCGTCGCCCCGAGGATGGCGAGCTGCGCCACGAGGCTCTGGCTGAAATCCAGCCCCTGCCACGGCGCGATGATGACCATGACGCCGAGGATGCCGACGAGGATGCCGGCGATCTGCCCGGCCTTGAGCTTCTCGACGCGGAACAGCAGGCCCGCCATGATCGCCGTCATGATCGGTGTGGTCGCGTTGTAGATGCTCGCGAGGCCCGACGTCACGTGCTGCTGCGCCCACGAGAAGAGCAGGAAGGGCACCACGCAGAACGAGACGGCGAGCACCGTCATGTGGGCCCAGATGCGGATGCGGCGGGGCAGGGTGTCGCGGCGCAGGGCGACGAACAGCCCGAGCGTCAGGGCGCCGAGCAGCAGACGCGACCAGGCGACCTGAGCGGGGGACAGGCCCTCGAGGGCGACCTTCATGAAGAGGAAGCTCGAGCCCCAGATGATGCCGGTGAGCGTGAACTGCACGGCGATCCAGGCGGGCGAGGGGGTCTTGGACTCCCGGGCGAAAGGGGGGCTGGTCGTGGTCACGCGGCGACTCTACTCGCGGCATCCGACGCCCCGAGGGCCTCGGGGATGCCACGTCCGAATCCCGCCGATTGTTGGCGGTCCTGCGTCGATCAGGGCTCGGGGAACTCCGCGTCGTATGCGCGGAACCGCGGATTGAGCCGCACGAGCACCGCGACGAGGCCGAGGATGACGAAGCCGCCGAGCAGGGGCGGGAACCACAGCGTGGTCAGCGTCGCCAGCGTTCCGGCGTAGAGCGCGCCCAGGCGCGGGCCGCCCGCCACCACGACGATGAAGAGGCCCTGCAGGCGTCCGCGGATCGCGTCGGGGACGGCCGCCTGCACCATCGTGTTGCGGTAGATGGAGCTGACGTTGTCGGCGGCCCCGGCGACGATCAGGGTGGCCACCGCCGCGACGATGAGCGCGGAGTTCGGGTTGGTCGCGTCGACCGTCCCGGGGGCGAACGCGCCGAGCGCGGCCGCCCCGAGCACCATGCCGAACGCGGCCATCGCGCCGCCGTAGACGAGGATCGCTCGCTGGATGCCGATGCCGTGGTGGCGCACGCGCCCCACCGGGCCGGAGAAGAGGCTCGAGAAGAACGCGCCGACCGCGACGGCGGCGGTGAGGACGCCGGTGGTGATCGGGCCCCCGCCCAGGAGCAGCGCGCCGATCGCGGGGAAGAGCGCGAGCGGGTTGCCGAAGGTCATCGCGATGATGTCCAGGATGAACTGCAGCCGGATGTTGCCCGCGCGCTTGAGGAACGCCCATCCGTCGGCGAGGGACCGCAGCCCCGGGCGCACGATCTCGCCTTCCGGGCGGATGCGGGGAAGGCCCCACAGGCCCAGGAACAGCGACGACATCAGCACGAGGTCGATCGTGTAGGTCCAGCCGTAGCCCGAGAAGGCGACGAGCACGCCGGCGAGGGCCGGGCCGATCGTCACCATCACCCCGACCGTGATGCCGCCGAGCGCGGATGCCGCGGGCAGCAGCTCCCGCGGGATCAGGCGCGGCACGATCGACTGGCGCGCCGCCATCACGATCGAGTTGGCCGACGAGTTCACGATGCTGATCGCGTAGAGCCACCACACCGTCTCGAGGTGTGCCCACGTGAGGGCGCAGAGCAGCGCCGTCGAGGCGAATGTGACGGTCGCGGCGACGAGCGCCACGCGGCGGCGGTCGAAGGCGTCGGCGAGCATCCCGCCGTAAAGCCCGGCGAAGATCATCGGCACGAGGCCGGCGACCGCGATCATCGCCACGGCGAAGGTCGATTCGGTCAGCTCGTACATGTGCAGCATGATCGCCACGATGGTGAGCTGTCCGCCGAGCCCGGCGAGGGTGGAGCCGATCCACATGCGAGCGAACGCGGGGCTCGTGGTGAGCGGTCGCAGGTCGATGAAGTGATCGCGGCGCAGGCGCGGCATGCGCGCGGACCCCCGGCGGAGCATCACGAGGCTGAGGGGTGGAGCGGCGGCATCCATCGAGGCTAACCCGGGGAAGCGACCTCGTTCGCCGCCGTCGCGCCCGGCTGGTAGACTCTTCAGGTTGCCGTTCGATCGGCCGCGGATAAAGAGAGCTCACGCAACAGGCGATGGGCGCCGCGCAATGAGGAGAGAGGGGATCCCATCTATGGCACTTGAATTCGACGCCAAGAAGGCGATCATCGAAGAGTACGCGACGCACCCCGGTGACACCGGATCCCCCGAGGTGCAGGTCGCGATGCTGACGCAGCGCATCAAAGACCTCACAGAGCACCTGAAGGACCACAAGCCCGACCACCACTCGCGTCGTGGCCTGTTCCTGATGGTCGGTCAGCGCCGCCGTCTGCTCGGCTACCTCCAGGACATCGACATCGCGCGCTACCGCTCGCTGATCGAGCGTCTCGGACTCCGCCGCTAGTCGCAACCAGCGCACAATCGCTTTCTCGAAGGGCCGCCCCAGGTGTGGGGCGGCCCTTCGCTGTACCCGGCGGTCCGCCGGCGCGGAAGGCGCGGGTGCGGATGCGGCGGGTGCGGATGCGCGTCGACTCTGCGGCGCACCGCGACAGTGTCGACGCAGATCCACCGTCCCGGTCCGGCCGCACGGGTGGCGGGGAGGGGAAGCGGGTCGCCAGAAGGGCGCCCGCGGGCGGGAGGGACGCGTCAGCGGGTGGATGCCGCGGCGCGAGCGGCCAGGAGGTCTGAGTGGTGGAGCTCGGCGACGTCCGGGTGCGCGCGCAGGCGTGACTTGAGCGCGTTCTCCCCGTAGAGCGCGTGGATCGGGTTGTCGGGGTCCTGCGTGACGCCCGTCGCCTCCGCGGCGAGCTCCGGGGGCAGCTCGATGAACGGCAGCCGCCGGTCGAGCGCGGGGTTGAAGAAGAACGGCACCGAGATGCGGTCATCCGGGTACCGCGGCGAGACGACGCGGTGGTTCGTCGCCTTCAGGTATCCCTGCGTCGCGTACTCGAGCAGCTCGCCGATGTTGACGACGAACGCGCCCGGCACCGACGGGGCATCCACCCACGAGCCGTCGCGCTCGACCTGCAGCCCGCCCTT
>DASUQB010000008.1:0-5149 GCA_036280835.1 Microbacterium sp.
CGCGACGAACGGTGCCAGAGTCGGGTTCACCGCACCGAATCGGTCGCCCGTTCCGATCGTGTCGCCCTGGTTGAACAGCACGACCGCCTCGGCGCCCGCCGCCTGCGCGTTCTGGGCCTTCACGATGAAGCCGCAGGTGCCGCGCTGCAGCAGAGCGATATCGCCCGGCCCTTCGAAGCCCAACCCGGCGAAGTCTTCAGGCTCGCAGCCGCTGGTGTTGACGCGGTCGCCCGTGAGCTTGATGTCGACGGGAATCACGTTGCCGGTGACATCTCCCTCGCCCGTGCCGGTCGCGTCGTTCGCGATGTAGTCGGCGGCGGCCGGCGTGATCTGCCGGAGGATGATGTCCGCGGCGTCATACGTGAACGGCACGACCTCGGCGGACCATCCCGCGCCTTCCAGCACGTCCACGACGTAGTCGACGCTGGCTTCGTATCCCGGGGTCTGGTCGGCACGCGTACCGCCGTTGGCGGTCGCGATGGCCTGGAACTGCGTCATGTGCTCGACGACGCCGTCGAGGCGCACGCACTCCAGAAGCTTCTGCTGGGTGTTGTTCGTGCGGGAATCGCAGCCGTTCTGGGCGGGCGCGGCGGATGCCGGAGCGGCTGCGATGACCGTCATGCCCATCATCACTCCCACCACCCCCACAGTGCCGACCGCACGCTTCATTCTCTTCATGGGTTCCAGTGGGTGTCTGGTCACGACGGGCTCCTTTGCCGATCTGTCACGGGTGCTCTTTTGGGCACCAACCTCAACGACGGTAGTCGGGATGGTCGCGATCGGCTAGGCCCGAAACGACATCGGTCGTTCGCCGGCCGCAGGAGACACGGCGCCCTCGCTCGCCCCCCGCATCGCTAATCTTTGCTCATGGCGCGTGAGCAACGGGCAGGCGAGACGACGCCGGCCCCGGCATCCAGTGTCGATGAGCCGACTCCCACGGCATCGTCGCGTCGGGACTTTCTCAAGGCAGGCGGCCTGGCCGCCGCCGGTCTGGTCGTCGGCGGCGCCGCGGGCGCCGCGGCGGGCGTCGCGATCGGGCGCGCCGCGGGATACAAGGAAGGGGCCCAGGACTACGGCGCGCTCTCGCCCCGGAAGGAGCCGGGATTCGATCACGTCATCGTGCTGATGGGCGAGAACCGTTCGTTCGACAATCTCCTCGGCTGGCTGTACACGCCCGAAGACCTCCCCGAGGGGGAGACCTTCGACGGGCTCGCGTTCGGGGACTACGCCAACACCGATCCCGCCGGAAGGCGCGTGCCGGCTCACGTCTACGACGGCCCGACCGACGTCGTCATGGGAATGCCCAACCCGGATCCCGGGGAGGAGTTCCCGCACGTCAACACGCAGCTCTTCGGCACCGTCGATCCGGCCGCGAACGCCGAGCTCTGGGTGGAGGCGATGGCCGCGCCGTACAACGCGCCGCCGGCCGGAGCCTCCGCGACGATGGACGGCTTCCTCAGGGACTACTACATCAACATCGAGCGGACGAGGAAGGGAAAGGTGCCGGAGGCGGCTGAGGCCGACCAGATCATGGGCGGCTTCTCCCCCGACATGCTTCCCGTGCTCTCGACTCTGGCCAGGGAATTCGCGGTCTTCGATGCCTGGTTCGCGGCCGTGCCCTCGCAGACGTACTGCAACCGCTCCTTCTTCCACGCATCCACCTCGCACGGGCACGTGACGAACAAGCACGGCGGGGGCTACACCAAGTGGCTCGACGCGACCCCGGCTCCTACGATCTTCAACCGGCTGCAGGACGCCGGGCTGTCGTGGAAGGTGTACTACGACGAGCAGCAGCTGGTATCGCTGACGGGCGTCATCCACGCTCCCGTGCTCGAGGAGCACTGGCGCACCGAGCACTTCGGCTTCATGTCGGAGTTCTACGAGGACGCGAAGAACGGCACCCTGCCGGCGTACGCATTCATCGAGCCGCGGATGATCTACAACCACAACGACTTCCACCCGCCGTTCGGGGTGTTCCGCAGCAGCGACGTCGACGGCGCGCCGGTGCTGGACTCGGCGGTGTCGGACGTGCGGGCTGGCGAGGCCCTCGTGGCGAACGTCTACGACGCAGTGAAGCGCAGCGCGACGCCGGATGGGTCGAATGCGCTCAACACCCTGCTGCTCATCACGTTCGACGAGCACGGGGGCACCTACGACCACGTCGCTCCCCCGGCGGCGACCCCTCCGGAGGCCGACGCGCCGGCAGGCGAGATGGGCTTCTCGTTCGACCGGCTCGGGGGGCGGGTTCCCGCGATCGCGGTGTCGGCGTACACCCGTGCGGGCACCATCGTGCACGACGAGATGCACCACGGATCCGTCATCGCCACTCTGTGCAGGCGTCATGGGCTGAGCCCGCTGACCCGACGCGACGCCGGGGCGAACGACCTGTTCTCGGTCGTCAATCTGCAGACCCCGCGCGACCCTCGGCAGTGGCCGGGGGTGCACCCGATGTACGTGCCGGCGAACCCGGAGGCGAAGGACGCGCCCGATCCGACGCAGCATCCGCACAAGGACAAGCCGCTGAGCCCCCCGGGGAAGGGGCTGGTCGGCCTGCTGCTGGCCCGCTACGGCTCGGGTTCAGAGCCGGAACCGCAGAGCTACGCCGATGCGTACCGGGTGCTGCAGCAACACGGCCTCGGCCTGTTCTACCCCAAGCAGGCTTAGGCGCAGCGCGGCGATGCTCGACGCGAGTCGCGCTGACCACGAAGCGGATGTCGAGCGGCGCCAGACCGCCTCGCTGGTCGCGGACGAGCAGCGCCTTGCGGTGCGCGGTCACCCCGCACGGGCTGTTCCTTCGTCGCTCGATGCGTCGTCACCGGTGGCCGCGGCGGGATGCGACGACCCGTGGTCAGAAGCGGGAGCGGCGGCACCGGCGCCGGCCGTCTCCTCGCCCAACTGCCGCACAGCGAGGATGCTTGCGCGACCGAGGACGTCGAGCTGCGCCTCGTTGTAGAGTTCGGTCACCGCCTCCACGAACGTCTCGCGCGTCACCCGTGGCCCCTTCGAGACGTGCTGGTCCGGCTGCGTGAGCCATGGGTAGTCCGAGAGGTTCTGCGCGATCTGCACCGCCAGCGTTTCGGCGACTCGCTGCCGGGTGGCCTCGTCAGCGTCGGGCCGAAGGGCGTCGAATTCGGCGTTCGCGCCGGCAGGCTCCGTTTCCACCATGTGTTTGAGGTCGGACATCGCCGACTCGTCGTACAGCTGGGAGTAGACGAGCATCAGGGAGCGGTCCGGGCCGGACAGCCGTCCGGCGATGTCCTCGAATCCGGCCGGGACGTCGGTCGCCGTCGTTCCTTCCAGGATCGCGCGGATTTCGGCGCGCGCCCGCTGCAGCCGCTCGATCGTCACGGCGAGGTCGGCGTCGATCGCCCGCAGCGCCTGCGCGGGGCTCTCGCCGTCCGTGAAGCCGACCGCTTCGATCTGCTCCAGGGGTACCCCCAGATCCCGGAGCCGTCGGATCTGCAGCAGCCGCACGAGATGTCGGGCACCATATTGCTTGTACCCGTTGGACAGCCGTTGCGGCTCCTCGAGCAGCCCGGACCGGTGGTAGTGCCGCACGGTGTTCACCGTCGTCCCGGCGAGCTCTGCGACCTCGCGAGTGCTCCATGGCATCGTCATCCGTCCTCTCGGCATCCGCGGCGACGGGAGCTTCCCGGCCGGCCTCAGACCTATTCAAGACCGTGTTCCCGGAACACGGTCAAGGGTCGCGCGATCTTCGAGCGTCCGCTTGACCCTGTGGCGAGAACACGGTCTTGACTGCAGTCATCACGAGCGACGGAAGCGTCCGTCGCATCTCACGACCGAACGAAGAGAGACATGAACGACAACCCGTATCCCTGGCTGCAGGACTTCATCAACCAGGTTCCCGACATCCTCCAACCGCTGATCGTCGCTGCCGCCGGCGCCATTCCGTATGTGGAGGGCGAGGGCGCGGCGGTCCTCGGAATCATCGCCGGCATCAACCCGATCGTCGCAGCGATCGCCGGCGCGGCCGGCAACATCCTGGCGGTCCTCGGGGTCGTCCTGCTCGGGTCGCGCATCCGTGGCGGGGTCATCGCCGGCCACGCAGCGCGGATCGAAGCGCGGAAGACCGAGACGGCGCCCATCGGCCCCGGAACCGCGCACGGGACCGCCGGGGCGGACACCAGCCCCGTAATCACTGTCGAGCGACCGATCGACGTGCCGAGCGCGAAGCCGACGCGTCGTTCGAAGGGCCGCGCGAAGCTCGGCCGCTGGATGGTGAGGTTCGGCGTGCCGGGAGCGAGCATCCTCGCGCCACTCGCGCTTCCCACGATGCTGACAGCGGCGTTCTTCGTCGCGTCCGGTGTCCGCAAGGAGTGGGTCATCCTCTGGCAGGTGGTGGCGATCCTCCTGTGGACGGGGCTGGTGGCGGCTGCGGCCACGGGACTCCTGGCTCTCCTCGGCTGGTGAGCCCCGCGACCGCTGACCTCACGGCGTCGTCCCTCGGTGCGGGGCGCCGCGAGCCGGCCGTGCGCGATGACGGACGAGGAGTGAACAGCATGGGCGCGTCGTGCAGGTAGTCCTCGGTCTCGGCGAGGTCGAGCAGGGTGGATGCGGCATCCGCGACGCGCACGGAACTGATCGGACCCAGCGCGAATCTGCCGGTCACCGCCCGGCCCGAGGCCGCCCCTTTCACGATTCGGGGGACTCGCACGAGCGTCCAGGCGAGGTCGTCGGTTGCCTGAAGCAGATCGCCGAGCGCCTCACCGTGGGCGAGCAGGGGACGGCAGCGAAGAGCCAGGAAGGCTTTGACGAGGATTCTGGCGGGGTTGTGGGGGTCGCCGGGGAAGTCGATGTGGAAGCCCTGAAGAATCACGAGCCGACGGCTTCCGAGTCCGCGCATCGCCGCGACGATGTTCGCCGTACCCGTCGAGATGCTCTCTGGTCCGCGATAGCCGCCCAGCGTGGAGACGACGACGTCGGCCCCGGTGACGGCCCTCCGCACGGCATCCGCATCGCAGGCGTCTCCCGGCACGACGTCGACGTGCGCCAGCGGAGAGCCAGGAGTCCCGTGGCCGCCGCCGCCACCAGCCCCGTCCACAGGAGGATCGCCACCACCTGCCAGAGGATGACCCACTCCTTGCGGACACCGGACGCGACGAAGAACGCCGCTGTCAGCATCGTGGGA
>DASUQB010000009.1:0-7403 GCA_036280835.1 Microbacterium sp.
CAGGAGTTCGAGGGCGACGTGCGCCTCGTCGCGAGCGCCCAGAATGTCGCGGTCACCCCCTCGCACGCGCTCGAGCACGGCTTCCTCTCCGGGCGCCACCGCCAGCGCTCACGGCTCGGGAACACCGTACGGGGCACGCAGTTGGTCGGCAGCCTCAATCGTCGCGGCACCCGCACCCTGCGAGCGCTCGACACCGTCGCCGCTGAGCTGCAGGTGCCGGATGCCGCGGTGGCGGTCGCGTGGCTGCTCGCGCAGAAGACCGTGGTGGCGCCCATCGTCAACGCGTACGCCGCCCAGCACGTCGAAGAGCTCGTCCAAGGCGTCGGCGTGCATCTCGGCCGCGCGCAGCTGGCCGAGCTGAACCGGGCCGCGGAGTAGCGGGCGCGGCTGCCTCGGCACGCCGCGGGCGTGGCATAGGCTGAAGGTTCCCCCCAGCCGATGTATCGGAGCGACCTGCCGTGACGCACTTCATCTATCTCGTGCGCCACGGTGAGCATCAGGATGCCGAACACGGTCTGATCGACGGCCCCCTCTCTGCGCGCGGCCGCAGGCAGGCCTCCCTCATCGCCGACCGGCTCTCGGGCGTCCCGCTCGACGCGGTGTGGCACTCACCTCTCGAGCGGGCGGCCCAGACGGCGCGCATCGTCGCCGATCGGCTGCCCGCCGTCGCGCCGGAGCCGTCGGCGCTGCTTTTCGACTGCGTGCCCACGGGAATGACCCCCGAGACCCCGGCCGTGTTCGAGCCCTTCTTCGGCTCGGTCACCGAGGCGGAGGTGGACGCGGGGCGGGCGCAGATGGCCGACGCGGTGAGCGAGTTCCTCGTGCGGCGGCAGGGCGATGTGCACGAGCTGCTGATCACCCACAACTTCGTCATCGCGTGGTTCGTCCGCGAAGTGCTGCAGGCGCCCGAATGGAAGTGGATGACCCTCAATCAGGCGCACGCCGGCCTGACGGTGATCTCGCAGAAGCAGGGCAGACCCTGGACGATGAACGCCTTCAACGACCTCGCGCACCTGCCGTTCGAGCTTCGCACGGGGCTGCCGGAGCACGCCGTCGTCTGAGCCCGCCGCTAGGCCGGATCGAGCACCTTGCCGTACCAGCGGCTCGCGTTCGGATTGTCGTTGTACGCATCGATGGGCAGGAAGCCCGTCCGGGCGTAGAGCGCCCCGGCCGCCTCGAGAGTGTGATGGGTGTCCAGCACCAGCTCGGCGGCGCCGAAGCGGCGCGCGCGGTGCTCGAGATCCTCCATCAGCAAGCGGCCCCAGCCACGCCCGCGCGTCTGGGGGCGGAGGTACAGGTGCTTCACCTCGTACCGGGGTCCGTGCGCTCCGTCCGGGATCGAGCGGATGCCGCCGCATCCGACCGGCGTCCCCTCATCGTCCTCGAGCACGACGAAGACGCCCGCAGGCGGCTCGAAGGCCTCCGGGGCCGGGAACGTCGTGCGATACGTGGCGCCCGGGAATCCGGCCGCCCGAGCGGCGAAGTACTCGGCGAGCAGGGCGTGGGCATCGGGCGCGTCGACCGCGGATGCGCGAAGCGAGACCATGCAACGAGCCTAGCCAGTGGCTCGCGGGCAACCGCGGCGCCCGAACGTAGGATGGAGCCATGACGACGCGTGTGGCACTGGTGGGCGGCACCGGAAAGCTCGGGGGCATCGTCCGGGGCGTCATCGACGAGCTCGACGAGTTCGAGGTCATGTCCGTCCTGACCTCCCGCAGCGATCTCGCCGAGATCGATGGCGCGGACCTCGTCGTCGACGTGTCGACACCGGCCGTCAGCATCGACGTCGTCCGCGCGGCGATCGAGCGCGGCATCAACGTGCTGGTCGGCACGTCCGGCTGGTCCAGCGAGCGGGTGGCGCTCGTCAGGCCCCTGGTCGAGGCGAGCGGCACCGGCATCGTCTTCATCCCGAACTTCTCGCTCGGCTCCGTGCTGGGCTCGGCGCTGTCCGCGGCGGCCGCTCCCTTCTTCCCGTCCATCGAGATCGTCGAGGCGCACCGCGAGACCAAGGTCGACTCGCCGAGCGGCACGGCCGTCCGCACCGCCGAGCTCATCGCCGCAGCGCGCGCCGACGCCGGACCGGTCGAGTCGCCGCACGTCGACCAGCGCGCCCGCGGCCAGCAGGTCGCCAGCGTGCCGATCCACTCGCTGCGGCGCCCGGGCGTCATCGCGCGCCAGGACGTGATCCTCGCCGGCGCGGGGGAGTCGCTGACCATCACGCACGACACCATCGAACCGGCGCTGGCCTACGCCCCCGGCATCCGCCTCGCTCTCGAGGCCGCACGCAGCGCACGCGGCGTCGTCATCGGGCTCGAGAACTTCATCGACATCGGCATCCGCGTGCCAGGCGCACCGGGCGCCGCGCCGATCGACGACGGCGGGGTTCCCGGCCAGGTGGCTCGCGCCACGGGAGCGTGAGCGCACGCATCGGCGTGGCCGTCATGGCCGCGCTGCTCGCCCTCTACATCGTCCTCGTCGGCCAGCGCGGCTGGCTGCTGCTCGTCAGCGGCGACCCGGTCGGAGTCGCGATGGGGATCGCCCTCTTCGTGCTCCCGCTCATCGCCGGATGGGCGCTGGTGCGCGAGCTGATGTTCGGCCGCTCCGCCGAGCGGCTCGGCGCGCGGCTCGAAGAGGACGGAGCGCTGCCGGACGAAGTCGTCGCCGTCCGGCCGAGCGGCCGCGTGCTGCGCGAAGAGGCGGATGCGCTCTTCCCCGTGTACCGGGACGCCGTCGAAGACGCTCCGGAGGACTGGCGCGCCTGGTATCGGCTGGGGCTCGCCTACGACGCCGCGGGGGACCGTCGCCGCGCGCGCTCCGCCATCCGCCAGGCGATCCGGCTGGAGGCGAGCGGGCGCAGAGCCGCCTAGCCGCCCTGTCGTGCGCGCAGCGCCGCGGCCACGGCGTCCTCGACGGTCGGGTGCGCGAACGTGAAGCCGGTGCGCTCGAGGACGGCCGGCACGACATCCGCGTCCGAGGCGAGCAGCGCGTCCGTCGCATCCGGGCCCAGCACGATCTTGATCCCCCAGATCGGCGCCCGCACGACGTACGGCCGGTTCATCGCCCGCGCGAGCGCGAAGCCCAGGTCGTTGGCGGTGGCACGTGTGGGGCCGGTGAGGTTCACCGGGCCCTCGATGTCGCCGTCGATGACGTGCCGGATGGCCCGGACCTCGTCATCCAGCGAGATCCACGGCCACACCTGGGTGCCGCGGCCGATGGGACCCGACACCCCGAGCCGCGTCAGCAGCAGGAGGGGCTTGAGGACGCCCTGAGGGTGCACGATCGGGGCCGTCCGGGTCAGCACGACGCGGGCCCGAGGGCCGGCGGCCTGGGCCGCGGACTCCCACTCGCCGCAGAGGTCGGCGAGGAAGGACTCGCCGCGCGGCGAGTCCTCCGTCACCTTGCGGTCGGGCACCGAGCCGTAATAGCCCACCGCCGATGCCGAGACGAACGCCGGTGCGTCGTCGCCCAGGGCCTTCACGGCCGCCGCGAGCGTGCGCGTCGGGGTGATGCGAGACCACATCAGGGTGCTCTTGTACGAGCGGGTCCAGGGGAACCGGCCGATGCTGGCGCCGTTCATGCCGACAACGGCATGTGCTCCCTCCAGCACGGCGGGGTCGAGCGCGGCGCCGTCGTTCAGCCACTCCACCTCGTCCGGCCCCGAGGCGGGACGCCGGACGAGGGTCGTGACGCGGATGCCGTCGGCGCGCAGGCTGTCCACCAGCGCGGAGCCGATGAGTCCCGACGCCCCGGCGACGACCACGCGTCGCTGCGTCTGGTTCACGTCATCAGGCAAGCGTCGCCTCGAGCGTGATCTCGACGCCGGCGAGAGCCTTCGAGACCGGGCAGTTCGCCTTCGCGCTCTCGGCGAGGCGGTCGAAGTCCGCGGGGTCCAGTCCCGGCACGACGGCGTTGACGTTCAGATGGCTGCCGGTGATCCCCACCCCCGGCTTGAAGGTGACCGACGCGGTGGTGTCGATCGACTCCGGAGGGGTGCCGTTGTTGGTCAGCTCGAGCGAGAAGGCCATGCTGAAGCACGAGGAGTGGGCCGCCGCGATGAGCTCTTCGGGCGTCGTCGTCGTGTCCGATCCTTCGCTGCGGGCCTTCCAATTCACATCGAAGGTGCCGGAGTGCGAAGAGTCGAGGGTGACGGCACCCGATCCTTCGAAGAGCGTGCCCTTCCAGGCGGTCGATGCTTCACTGGTGACGGTCATGGCTGATCCTCCGGTTCTCGCGGACGGGCACGGGCGTCTTCGCCCGCGGCCAGCCTAAACCGGCTGCGGGGCCCTGGGCGATGGTTCGAGGATCGGATGCCCCGCGTCAGGCGGCCGCAGGGCGCGCACGGCCGACGATGCCGGCCCGCTGGAGCAGCAGGTAGATCTGGCAGCCCAGGCAGTAGCCGAAGGCGGCGTTCAGGAACGCGGCGACGAACGCCGCGGCCGCGGCGATCGGCAGCGCCCACGGCACGCCGGCGAGGTGCAGCAGCAGACCGACGGCGGTCACGAGCAGGCCGACGCCCTGCGCGAAGCGCGGCGGACGCGGATCCTCGAGCTCGGCGGGCGCCTGCAGGCGCGGGCGGATGACGCGGCGGAAGAAGACGCCGTAGGGGTGGGTCCTCGGCGAGACGACACCCCAGAGGAACAGCCCGGCGATGAGGAGCAGGAGGAGGAAGCCCGGGTCGAGCGCACGCTGCCAGATCGAGAGGTACTGGATGACCCAGGTGCTCTTGCCTGCCACGAACGCGAAGTCGAGGCTCGGCCGGTACCCGAACGCGCCGGGGTCCGCGATGTCCTGTGAGGTCGAGAATCCCGTCAGGCTGAGGAGCAACGCCGCGAGCAGCAGCACCGCGGTGACGGATGCCCCGAAGCGAGGACCGCGCGGGTCGATCCCTTCGCGGCCGCGCGGGTCAGACACCCGACGGCTCCTGGTGACCGACCACGCGGGCGAGCTCCAGCTCGACCACGTCCCTGCGCGCGGCTCCGCCGAACCGGGTCTGGACGACGCCGTTCCGATCGAGGATCAGGGTCGTCGGCGTCTGCAGCACGTTGAAGTGCTTCGCGATGTCGGGTCGGTGGGTCAGGTCGATGTCGAGGTGAATCACCCCTTCCGAGCTGTCGGCGACATCCGAGAGCGTGCGGTGCACGGCGGGACACCGGGCGCACATGTCCGTGCTGAACTGCAGGAGGGTGGCCCGCTCGCCGAGCGGGGGAGCGCCGAGGCGGGAAGGCTCGATGACCTCGTGGAGGATCGCGCGACGCGGCCGTCCCTGGCTCCACTTGACGAAGATGCCGACGCCGACCGTCATCGCCAGCAGGGCGACGAGGGCGAAAAGCGCGTTGATCAGGGTCACAGTCTCTCAACCTAACCCCTTGCGGATGAATACAAGGCTTTCGCCGGCAATATGACGCGCGCGAACGGCGGATGCGGGTGCCGGTGCCGGCCGGAGGGGCGAGCGTCGATCGGCCCCGGGGGTCGTTCGGCTCGTCGGCGATAGAGGGCGGTATCGTGACTCGGGTGACGACCGCCATCCCGACGCCCTACGAGGATCTGCTGCGCGACGTGCTCGAGAACGGCACGCACAAATCGGACCGCACCGGCACCGGCACGACGAGCGTCTTCGGCCGCCAGATCCGCTTCGACCTGGCCCAGGGCTTCCCCCTCGTCACCACGAAGCGCGTGCACTTCAAGTCGGTCGCCTACGAGCTGCTCTGGTTCCTCCGCGGAGAATCCAACGTGCGCTGGCTGCAGGAGCGCGGCGTGACGATCTGGGACGAGTGGGCGGATGCCGCCGGGGAACTGGGACCGGTCTACGGGGTGCAGTGGCGCTCGTGGCCCACGCCGAGCGGCGAGCACATCGACCAGCTGTCCGAGGTCATCGCGCAGATCGGCGCCAACCCCGATTCCCGGAGGCTGATCGTCTCGGCGTGGAATCCCGCCGACATCCCGGACATGGCCCTCGCGCCGTGTCATGCCCTGTTCCAGTTCTACGTCGCCGACGGGCGGCTCTCCTGCCAGCTCTACCAGCGCAGCGCGGACATGTTCCTCGGCGTGCCGTTCAACATCGCCTCCTACGCGCTCCTCACGATGATGATCGCGGAGCAGGCGGGCCTGGAGCCCGGGGACTTCGTCTGGACGGGCGGGGACTGCCACATCTACGACAACCACGTCGAGCAGGTGCGCGAACAGCTGACGCGCGACCCCTACCCGTACCCGAGGCTGCGCTTCGCCCGCCGTCCGGCCTCGGTGTTCGACTACGAGTACGACGACCTCGTCGTCGAGGACTACCAGCACCACCCGGCGATCCGCGGGGCCGTCGCGGTATGACCCTGAGCATCGGGCTCATGTGGGCCGAGGCCGAGGGCGGCGTGATCGGGGCGGGCGGAGGGATGCCATGGCACGTCCCGGAGGATATGGCGCACTTCAAGGCGATCACGGCCGACCGGCCGGTCGTGATGGGCCGCAGGACCTGGGACTCGCTGCCGGCGCGGTTCAGGCCGCTGCCCGGAAGACGCAACATCGTGATCACGAGGAATCCCGAGTGGGAGGCCCCGGGTGCCGAGCGCGCGGCGTCGCTCGAGGATGCGCTCCAAGGGCTCGACGACAGGGTCTGGGTCATCGGCGGGGGCGAGATCTTCCGGCAGGCCATCCAGGATGCGGACGTGCTGGAGATCACGCAGCTCGATCTGCAGACCCCCGGCGACGCCTTCGCGCCGGAATGGACCGGCTGGACCGTCGCCGCCGCGGAGCCCGGTACCGGCTGGCACACCTCGCGCACCGGCATCCGGTACCGCTTCCTGACCTGCACCCGCTGACCGGTCCCGCGGGATCGCCATCCGAGAGGACCCCATGGCGCGGTCGGCTCTCATCACCGGCGCAAGCTCGGGATTCGGCGCGGAGTACGCGCGGCAGCTCGCCGCGCGTGGCATGGATCTGGTGCTGGTCTCCCCGGAGGAGCAGGCGCTCACCGATCTGGCCGCGCGGCTCGAGGCGCGGCACCCCGTGCGCGTCGAAGTGCTCGTCGCCGATCTGCTGGTGCCAGAGCAGCAGGACAGCGTCGTCCGTCGGCTGAGCGATCCGGATCGTCCCGTCGACATGCTCGTCAACAGCGCGGGGTTCGGTCTGGGATCCCCCTTCGCGCTCAACGACATCCGCGACGAGGTGCGGCATCTCCACCTGCACGTCGAGGTGCCGCTGCGGCTGACCCACGCCGCACTCGGCCCGATGCTCGCACGCGGGAGCGGACGCATCGTCACGGTCGCCTCGGTCGCGGGGTTCGTGCCGTGGGGCACCTACGGCGCCTGCAAGGCGTGGCTCATCAGCTTCAGCCGCTGGGCGAACGGCGTCTACGCCCCCCGCGGGGTCACTGTCACGGCCGTCTGCCCGGGCTTCACGCGCACCGAGTTCCA
>DASUQB010000010.1:0-11523 GCA_036280835.1 Microbacterium sp.
GGTTCTTCATCCATCTCACGCCTCCCCGCACCCGCAGGGCAAGGGGTTGACGACCGGCGTCGGAGCGGTCAAGACACGTTCAGACGACTGCCAGCAAAGCGACGGTCTCGAGCGCCGCGCGGTCGCTCTCGCCCTCGACGATCACCACGGCGGAACCGGCCGACTCGTCATCGGGCAGCGGCCACGCGGGCTCCGGTCCGTCGGAATCCATGCCCCGACGATATGCCCGCGCTACAGCTGGACGCCCAGGTCGAGATCGGCGATCGCGACCGCCTGGCCCGTCTCCAGCGACCTGTTCCCGGCGAGGCCCACCGCGACGGAGCGCACCCCGTCGCGCCACGACGCGGTGTGGCCGAGGGGGTCGTCCCCCGCACCCTCGAAGAGATCGCGCAGCAGCCGTGCGTCGCCGCCGCCGTGGCCGCCCTCGCCCTCGGGAATCGGCACGTCGACGGCCGTCTCCCAGTGCCGCTGCAGCACGAGACGTTCGGAGATCGGGCGGGTCCGGTCGCTCGCGACGCCGTCGGGCTGTGCGCTCGGGTCGATCAGCACGCGGCCGTCCTCGTCCAGCAGCACCGCACCGCGCTCCACGACGGTCAGCTCGGCGCGTCCTTTCGTGCCGTTCACCGACACCGTGTATCCCTCCCACGGCGAGTGGGCGTTGAGGGAGTACGACATCGTGGCTCCCGACGCGTAGTCCACGATGAGCGCGAGGTTGTCCTCGATGGTGATTCCCTCCGAGAACACGTCCAGGTCGCGGCGGTAGCCGTCGTGCTCCTCCTGGTCGTAGTAGAGCGCCTTCATCGAGGGCTCGCGGCGCAGGTCGAGGCTGAACGCGTCCTGCAGGGGCGAGTCGACCGAGCCGCGCTCGGGGCGCTCCCCGAGCCCCCGCGCGGCGGCGTTGCGGTCGCCATAGAAGCGGAGGCCGCCGGAGGCGAAGACGCGCGTCGGAACGTCGTCGATCCACCAGTTCACGAGGTCGAAGTGGTGGGACGACTTGTGGATCAGCAGCCCGCCCGAGTTGGCCTTGTCGCGGTGCCACCGGCGGAAGTAGTCCGCGCCGTGCGCGGTGTCGAGCACCCACTCGAAGTGCACGCTCGTCACGCGGCCGATCTCGCCCGATGCGATCAGGCTCTTGAGCGCCGTGTTGCGCGGCGAGTAGCGGTAGTTGAAGGTCACGGTCACGGAGCGACCGGTGCGCTCGGCCGCCTCGGCGATGCGGCGCACACCGTCGACGCTCGTCGTCAGGGGCTTCTCGACGATGGCGTCGGCGCCGGCATCCAGGGCAGCGACCACGAAGTCGGCGTGGGTGGCATCCGGCGTCGTGACGATCACGGTGTCGATGCGTTCCGTCCGCACGGTGTCGGCCAGTTCCTCCGGCCCGACGACGGCAGGGGCGACCGCGCCCCGGTCCTCGAACTGCGCGCGGGCGAGTTCGGCCCTGCCCCGGTTCGCATCGGCGATCGTCACCAGTTCGGCGAACCCGGCGTGCGGACCGGCGATCTCGTGCAGGTACATGCGGGCCCGCGAGCCCGTTCCGACGAGGGCGTAGCGGCGGCGGGCCGGTTGATTCGACATCGAGTGCTCGTTTCGTCGGGATAGGATCGCGGCGATGAGAAACCGCTTTCCCAGCCTACGCGCCGACACCGCGGACGGACAACACCCGGAGTTCCGGGAGGGGAACGCACGCGTCGCGCCCGATCCGGGGCATGATCATCGCAGGGACTCCATGACCAAACGCACAGGCATCCGAGACGTCGCGCGGCACGCGGGCGTGTCGATCAGCACCGTCTCCAAGGCGCTCAACCGGCCCGACGGAGTGAACCCCCAGCTGGTCGCCCGCGTGCGCAGTGCCGCCGACGAGCTGGGGTACGTGCCGCTGGAGGCGGCCCGGCAGCTGCGGGTGCGCCGCAGCGGGCTGCTCGGCATGACCGTCATCAACATCGGCAATCCCTTCTTCGCCGACCTGATGGCCGGGGCCGAAGACGCAGTGGCCGGCGCCGGCATGCGCGTGCTCGTCGGCAACAGCGACGACGACGTGACCAAGGAGCGCGACCACCTCGAGCTCTTCGAACGCGTGCAGGTGGAGGGCGCGCTCATCTCTCCCTTCGGCGACGCCGGCGCCTGGATCGACCGCCTGCGCGCCCGCGGCATCCCGGTCGTGCTCGTCGACACGATGGACGACGCGGGCGTGCTGCCCTCGGTCTCCCTCGACGACATCGCGGGCGGACGGATGGCCGCAGGCCACCTCATCGACATCGGCCGCCGCCGCCTGGCGTTCCTCGGCGCCCGCGAAGAGGTGCGTCAGGTTCGCGAGCGCCTGCAGGGCGCG
Organism: Microbacterium sp.; assembly: GCA_036280835.1. Classification (GTDB taxonomy): domain Bacteria; phylum Actinomycetota; class Actinomycetes; order Actinomycetales; family Microbacteriaceae; genus Microbacterium. The sequence continues at coordinate 2,330 of DASUQB010000010.1, forward strand.
CGCGAGGCCGTGGCGGATCACCCCGGGGTCGAGCTGGAGGTGACGTGGTGCGAGCGCACGACCGCGCGGGTCGGTCAGGAGCTCGGGGTGCGCATCGCCGCGATGGATGCCGCCGACCGGCCGGACGGCATCATCACGACCAACGACCACATGGGATGCGGGGTCGTGCACGGACTCGTGACCGCCGGCGTGCGGGTGCCCGAGGACATCGCGGTGATCGGCTACGACGACATCGAGTTCGCCTCGATCGCGGCGGTGCCGCTCAGCTCGATCCGCCAGCCCGCGCGGGAGATGGGCCGCCGGGCGGGTGAGCTGCTGATGCGGCACATCGCCGGCGAGACGGACGGCACGGTGACGCAGATCGTGTTCCAGCCGGAGCTCGTGACCCGGGCATCCACCATCGGCTGACGAGCAACGGCACTCGCCGGCATCCGCCGTCAGTGCACCAGGGTCGAGCCGACCGGCGGCCGATCCCCGTCGAGCCGCTGGATGGCCCTCAGCGAGCGGCCGACGAACGCCGCGATCTTCTTCGCGCCGTACTCGTCGAAGTGCGTGTCGTCGGCGATGCCGTCGGGCCAGAGCTCATGCTCGCCCGGCGCGAAGTGGGTGAGCAGGGCGGTGGATGCCTCGGGCCCGAGGTCTTCGTACAGCCAGGTCGTGAAGACGGTCAGGTCGATGAGGGGCACATCGAGCGCGCGGGCCAGATCGCGCACGGCGTTGGGGTAGTCGCCGTGCATCGGAGCGACCCGGTCGCCGGCGAACCAGCGGCGCTCCGTCGACGTGCAGAGCACGGCATCCGCGCCCCGCTCCTCCGCCTCCGCGACCATGACCGTGAGCCGCTCCGTGTAGCCGCCGCGGGCCGCGAGCAGCTCCGGCTCCTTCTGGTCGTTGTGCCCGAACTGGAGGAGGACGGTGTCGCCCGTGGTGATGCCCGAGAGCAGCGTCGCCCAGCTGCCCGAGGCCAGGAAGGACTCGGTGGTCGCTCCGCCGAAGGCGAGGTTGCGGACCGGCCGGTCGACGTGCGGGGCGAGGTGGGGACCCCATCCGGACATCGGCCGCTCCTCGGGAGGGCAGGCCGCCACGGTGGAGTCTCCCGCGAGGTGGTAGGTCATCGAATCCGTCCTTCTCTTCGAGCTTCCCGGCCGCGATCGATCGCCGGTCGGTACCATGTCATCATGACCGAGAAAGCGTTTACCGGCACGACCGACGTCGTGGACGGCGCACATCCTGCGCGGTCGGTGCTGCGTCTGCTCGCTCGGCGACCCGGCCGGATGACGGTGGCGATCCTCGCGTTCGCCATGAAGGAGATCCCCCTGTGGTTCCTCCCGGTCGTCACCGGGGCGATCATCGACATCGTCGCCGACGGCGGCGCGGTCTCGTCGGTGCTGATCTGGCTCGGAGTGGCGATCGTGCTGCTGCTGCAGAACTACCCGAACCACATCCTGTACACCCGCAACTTCATGACCGTCGTGCGCGACACCGGCGCGGGTCTCCGCAACGCCCTGGCCGCCCGGCTGCAGAGCCTGTCGATCGGCTATCACACGCGGGCCAGCTCGTCGGTCGTGCAGACCAAGGTCGTGCGCGACGTGGAGAACGTCGAGCTGATGCTGCAGCAGGTCACGCATCCGCTGCTCTCCTCCGTCATGGTGCTGACGGGTGCGATCGTCATGACCGCCGTCGTCGTGCCGGAGTTCCTCCCCGTCTACGCGCTCACGGTGCCCTTCGCCCTGCTGCTGCGCTGGGGCATGGCCCGCCGGTCGCGGGCGCGCAACGAGGTGTTCCGCCGCGAAGTCGAGGCATTCGCGGGCCGCGTGGGCGAGATGGCCTCGCTCATCCCGGTGACGCGGGCCCACGGCCTCGAGAAGACCGCGGTCACCCGGGTCACCGACGGCGCCAACGAAGTGCGCCGGGCGGGCCTGCACCTCGACATGCTGAACGGGCACGTCGCGTCGATCTCGTGGGTCGGCATGCAGCTGCTGGGGGTCGGATGCCTGGGCCTGGCCGCCGTGTTCTCCCTGACGGGCATCGTGCCGATCACCCCCGGCGAGGTCGTGCTGCTCTCGAGCTACTTCGCGCTGCTGACCCAGGGCCTCACCCAGCTGCTCATGCTCATCCCGGTCGGGGCCCGCGGGCTCGAGTCGGTGCGCTCGATCGCGGAGGTGCTCCAGGAGCCCGACCTCGAGCAGAACGAGGGCAAGCGCCCCGTGAACGAGGTGGCCGGCGCGATCAGCCTGCGGCGGGTCAGCCACCGGTACCGGGACTCGTCCGTCGACGCCGTGCACGATGTGTCCCTCGAGATCCACCCGGGCGAGACCGTGGCCTTCGTGGGGTCCTCCGGGTCGGGCAAGTCGACGCTGCTGAATCTCGTGCTGGGATTCGTCCGGCCCACGGCGGGCACGATACTGCTGGACGGCGCCGATACGCAGGACCTCGACCTGCGCTCGGTGCGCCGCTTCGTCTCGGTCGTGCCGCAGGAGTCCGTGCTGTTCGAGGGCAGCATCCGCGACAACATCGCGTACGGGCTGCCCGATCTCGGCGACGACGCGATCCACAGGGCGCTCCGCGACGCGAATGCGCTCGATGTGGTGGCCTCTCAGCCGAACGGATGGGACACGGTCGTGGGCGAGCGGGGCGCGCGCCTCTCGGGCGGTCAACGCCAGCGGCTCGCCATCGCCCGCGCCCTCGTGCGCAATCCCCGCATCCTCCTGCTGGACGAGGCGACGAGCGCGCTCGACCCGGAGTCGGAGCAGCTGGTCAAGGAGGCTCTCTCGCGCCTGATGCGCGGGCGCACGACGCTCGTCGTGGCGCACCGACTCTCCACCATCCGCAGCGCCGACCGCATCGTCGTGCTCGAGGGCGGCCGCATCGTCGAGGTCGGCGCGCACGACGAGCTGCTCGGCCGGCGTGGCCGCTATGCCCAGCTGCACGCCACGCAGAACGGCGCTGCCGCGGGATGAACGCGCCTGCAAGCGGCGCATCTGCCGCACCCGGCGAGATCTACCGCGACCCCGTCTACGACGGCGCGACGGATCCGACCGTGGTGCGCCACGCCGACGGCGGCTGGTGGATGTTCTACACCCAGCGTCGCGCGCTGCACGCCCATCCCGGGCCGGGGGTCTCGTGGGTGCACGGCAGCCGCATCGGCGTCGCGCGCAGTGCCGACGGCGACGCGTGGAACTACGCCGGCACGCTCGAACCCTCGGACGACGGCCTTGCTCTGAGGGAAGGACGCCCCCCGACCGTCGTCGGCGAGACCCACTGGGCGCCGGACGTGATCCACGACGGCACACGCTGGCGGATGTACCTGACCGAGATCGAGGGGGTGCCCGAGCGCTGGGACGGTCATACCCGGCGCATCGTCGAGTACGCCTCGGACGACCTGGTGCAATGGCGGCGCGGTGCGCCGATCCCCCTCGACAGCGACGCCGTGATCGATGCGGCGGTCGCGCGGTGCCCCGATGGGAACTGGCGGCTGTGGTTCAAGGACGAGGCGGCCGGGTCGGTGACGCGTGTCGCGGTGTCGCCCGACCTCGAGTCGTGGCGGGTCGAGGGAACGGCGATCGGCGGCCGACCGCACGAGGGCCCCTTCGTGTTCCCGCTCGGCGGCTGGTGGTGGATGCTCACCGACGAGTGGCGGGGCATGGCCGTGCACCGATCGGTGGACGCGGTCGCCTGGGAGCGGCAGGGCGGGCCGGATGCCGTCATCCTGGGCGAGAGCGGACCGCCCGAGGCCGGCATCCAGATCGGCCGGCACGGCTCCGTCGTCGCTCGGCTGGACGGCGCACGGCTGTACTTCTTCACCCATCCCTGGTGGGACGGATCGGAGCTCGGCACCAGTCAGGACACGGCGGCATGGCGCAGCGCCGTTCATGCGGCACGCCTCACCGTGCGCGACGGCGTCCTCATCTGCAATCGCTGAAACGATCCAATGACTCCCTGACCGTTACGCGATTGACTCTTGCGAAACGTTTTTTCATGGGGTACCGTTGCGGGCAAGCGCTTTCCCGACACCAAGGAACGCAACCCAATCGCACGACAGAACAACGTACGTTCGCCGGCTCGGAACTCGGACGCGGACGTCAGAGAGGACAAAGATGTTCAGCAAGAAGCGGGCCATCACAGCGATGGCCTTCACTGCGGGAGCAGCATTGGTCTTGGCCGGGTGCTCGGGCGGCGGCGACAGCGCAGCCGAGCCCGCGGCCACGTTCGACCCCGAAGAGGAAGTCACTCTCGATCTCGCCTTCTGGGGCAACGACATCCGCGCCGACCTGTACAACCAGGCGATCGAGGCGTTCAACGAGGAGTACCCGAACATCACGGTCAACGCGACGTTCCTCGCCTTCCCCGAGTTCTGGGAGAAGCGCCAGACCGAGGCGGCCGGCAAGAACCTGCCCGACGTGATGCAGTTCGACTACTCGTACCTGCGCCAGTACTCGCAGAACAACCTCCTGCTCGATCTCGAGCCGTACCTCGGGACCATCATCGACACCGAGCCGCTGTCGGAGAACATCCTGCAGATCGGCGTCGTCGACGACAAGACCACCGGCATCCCCACCTCCACGAACGCGTGGGGCCTCTTCACGAACCCGGTGCTGCTCGAGACCGCGGGTGTCGAAGAGTTCGAAGGCGGCAGCTGGGAGGACTACTCCGACTGGATCGGCGAGGTCACCGACGGTGCCGGCGGGGCGTTCTGGGGCGGCGGCGACTACACGGGCCGCATCCAGAACTTCGAGCTGCAGCTGCGCTCGGAGGGCTCTTACCTCTTCAGCGAGGACGGCGAGCCGGGCTTCGACGAGGAGCGCCTCGCGGAGTTCTGGGAGTCCGGCGCGGACATCCGCGAGAACAGCGGCATCCCCCAGCAGCGCGTCGAGGAGGTCGCCCCGAAGGGCGGGTTCGACAGCGCGCTCACCGCGAGCGAGCTGACGTGGGACAACTTCGGCGCCGGCTACATCGCCGGCCTCGGCGCCGGTTACACGGAGCTCGGCCTGATCGAGCCCCCGGTGACCGAGGAAGGCGCGAAGGACCTGTACCTGAAGCCCTCGATGCTGCACTCGATCTCTGCCAACACCGACCACCCCGAGGCAGCTGCCACGCTGGTCAACTTCCTGGTCAACTCGCCCGAGTCGGGCGAGATCTTCGGCACCAACCGCGGCCTGCCGGCCTCGGAGACCGCTCTCGAAGCGGCCGAGCTCGACCCGCTGAGCCAGCAGGTCAAGGACTACGAGGCATCCATCGAGGACCGCCTCGGCGACGCGCCCCCCGTGCCGATCGTCGGCTACGGCACGCTCGAGGAGAAGTTCCGCCAGATCGGCACCGAGCTCAACTTCGGCACCCTGACGGTTGACGAAGCCGTGAGCGAGTTCTTCACTGAGATGGACGTCGTCCTCAACCAGTAGGACCCCCGGGGGCCCGGGCGGCGACGCCCGGGCCCCCGGCCACCGAACCTCCACACAACCACCAGGAGACCGACGTGAGCACGACAGCGACGAGAGTGATCGTCACCGGCGAGGAGTCCTCGCGCAGGAGCCTGCTGCGCAGGCGACGCGCCGAAGACCTCGGACGACCGGGACTGAAGAAGCGCGAGCGCCGGGAGACGCTGACGGGGTACGGGTTCCTCGTGCCGTGGCTGATCGGGTTCGTCGGCCTCACGGTCGGCCCGATGATCTACTCGCTGTACCTGTCGTTCACCCGGTACGACATCTTCTCGGACCCGACGTGGATCGGGTTGGACAACTACGTCCGCCTCTTCACCGATGATCCGAACTTCGCCCAGTCGGCGCAGATCACCATGATCTACGTGCTGGTCGGCACACCGATCACTCTCGCCGCTGCGTTGGCGGTGGCGATGCTGCTGAACTTCCGCGACCGGGGTACCGGGTTCTTCCGGTCCGCGTTCTACGCCCCGTCGCTGATCGGCGCGTCGGTGTCGGTGGCGATCGTGTGGCGGGCGATGTTCGCCAACGACGGCCCGGTCGACAACGGGCTGAGCTTCTTCGGGATCGACCTGGGCGGGTGGATCGGCAACCCGGCGCTGGTGCTGCCTGCGATGATCCTGCTCGCGGTCTGGCAGTTCGGTGCCACGATGGTGATCTTCCTCGCCGGGTTGAAGCAGATCCCGAAGGAGCTGTACGAGGCGGCCGAGATGGACGGCGCCGGAGCCTTCCACCGGTTCCGCGCCGTGACGCTGCCGATGCTGTCCCCGGTGATCTTCTTCAACCTGCTGCTCGGCCTGATCGGCGCGTTCCAGGTGTTCGCCTCGGCCTACATCATCTCCAACGGCTCCGGCGGACCCGCCGGGATGACGAACTTCATCACCCTGTACCTGTACAAGCGGGGCTTCAGCGACGGGCAGATGGGCTACGCCGCCGCCATCGCGTGGGTGCTGCTCGTCGTCGTCGCCATCATCGCCTTCATCCTCTTCCGCACCCAGAAGTCATGGGTGCACTACTCCGGAGACAACCGATGACCACTTCCAGCTTCTCCGAAGCCGCGCTGATCCAGGTCGAGAACCAGGTCGACCCGGACCCCAAGGAATCCCCCCGCCCCCGCCGCATCAAGCGCAAGACCTGGCAGACCGTCATCTGGCTGGTCGTGCTGCTGGCCGTGACCGCGGTCGTGCTCTACCCGCTGCTGTGGCTGTTCCTTTCCACCTTCAAGCCCAACTCGGAGTTCGGCTCCAACATGGGCCTGATCCCCGAGAACTTCACCTTCGAGAACTACGCCAAGGTGTCCGAGGGCATCGCCGGCGTGCCGATGTGGCGGTTCTTCGCGAACTCGCTGCTGATCGCCGTGGTCTCGGTGATCGGCACCGTGCTCTCGTCCGCCCTCGCCGCCTACGCGTTCGCCCGCGTGCAGTTCAAGGGCCTCGGGATCCTGTTCGCCGCGATGATCGGCACCCTGCTGCTGCCGTTCCACGTGCTGATCATCCCGCAGTACATCCTCTTCAACCGGCTCGAGCTGGTCGACACGTTCTGGCCGCTGCTGGTCCCGAAGTTCCTCGCCACCGAAGCGTTCTTCGTCTTCCTCCTCGTGCAGTTCATCCGCCAGATGCCCCGCGACATGGACGAAGCGGCCCGCATCGACGGCGCCGGACACCTCCGCATCTTCTGGTCGATCATCCTGCCGCTGATCAAGCCCGCCCTGATCACCTGCGCGATCTTCTCCTTCATCTGGGCCTGGAACGACTTCCTCGGACCCCTCCTCTACCTGACGAGTCCGGAGAACTACCCCCTCCCCATCGCGCTGCGCCTCTACAACGACCAGTCCTCCACCAGCGACTTCGGTGCCACGGTCACGGCATCCTTCATCGCCCTTCTCCCGGTGCTCCTGTTCTTCCTCGTCTTCCAGCGCTTCCTCGTCGACGGCGTCGCCACCCAGGGCCTCAAGGGCTGACCATGGCCACCCACCGCCGAGAAGCACGCGCCGCGCGGCGCGCCGACCTGTCCGGCAGCGGCCCGACCCGGGAGGAGCGCCCGCCGGCGCGCTTCCCGGGCGCCACAGCCAAGTTCGAGCTCCTCGGCGAGGTCATGCTCATCGGCCTGCTGGTGACGATCGTCTCGCTGCCGCTCATCACGCTTCCCGCGGCACTGGCCGCCGGCATCCGGCACCTCCGGCGCTACATCGAAGCCGACGGCTCGCCGATCTCCGCCTTCTGGCGGGACCTGGTCAGGGCCCTGCCCGGTGGCCTGGTCGTGGGGCTCGTCACGCTCGCGCTGACCGCGATCCTGCTGCTGGACATCGACCTCGCGAACTCGGGCGCCCTGCCCGGCGGCGCGGCGATCGCCATCGCCGGCTGGGTCGGACTGGCCGTCGTCGCCGTCTCCGTGCTCGTGGCGGCCGCGGCCTGGAGTCCCGAGCTCGGCTGGAAGCGGGCCGTCCGCGGGGTCGGGCGCACGCTCGTCACCGACATCCCGGGCACCCTCTACCTCGCCGCGACAGCGGCCTTCGTCGTGGTGTGCACGTGGGCGCTGCCGCCCCTCGTCATCCCGGCCATCGGCTGCGCCGCGCTCGCGGTGATCGCCGTCCCGATGCGGGCCCGGCGCGCCCGCGCCTAGCGGTCCGGCCGTTCCCTCGCCCGACTCGTTCCCCCACGCAGACAAGGAGTCCTTCGTGCTGTACGGCGCCGACTACAACCCCGACCAGTGGCCGGAAGACGTCTGGGACGAGGACGTGCGCCTCATGCGTGAGGCCGGCGTCAACATCGTCAGCCTCGGCATCTTCGCGTGGTCCCGCATCCAGCCCTCCGAAGGCGCGTGGGACTTCGAGTGGCTCGACACGGTGATCGAGAAGCTGCACGCCGGCGGCATCCAGGTGAATCTGGCGACCGCGACGGCCTCTCCCCCGCCATGGGTCAGCGCCCGTTACCCCGAGACGCTCCCCGCGGACGAGAGCGGCGCGTCGTACTGGCCCGGCAGCCGGCAGCACTTCGCGCCGTCGTCGCCGACCTACCGCAGGCTCGCGGGCGACGTCGTGCGCCGCCTCGCCGAGCGGTACGTCGATCACCCGGCCGTGGTCATGTGGCACGTCGGCAACGAGTACGGCTGCCACCTCTGGATGGATTACTCAGATGCCGCGCGCGACGCCTACCGCGGGTGGCTGCACGCCCGCTACAGCACGATCGACAGCCTGAACGAGGCGTGGGGGACGAACTTCTGGTCGCAGCGCTACGGGGGCTTCGACGAGATCTTCCCACCGCGCAAGGCGCCGTACAGCCACAACCCGTCGTCGATGCTCGACTTCCGCCGGTTCACGTCCGACATGCTGCTCGAGTGCTACCTCATGGAGCGGGAGATCCTGCTCGAGGCCGGTGCGACCCAGCCCATCACGACGAACTTCATGGGTCCCTTCAAACCGGCGGACTACAACAAGTGGGCGCCGTTCATGGACGTGATCGCCGACGACTGCTACCCCGATCCCACGAACCCTGATCGGGTGCGCGACGCGGCCTTCCAGCGCGACCTCGTGCGCTCGCTCAAGCCGGGCGTGCCGTGGATCCTGATGGAGCAGGCGACGGATGCCGTCAACTGGCGCCCCGCGAACCCCGGCAAGCGACCGGGGGTGCTCGCCGCCGAGACGGCGCAGTCGATCGCCCGCGGGGCGGACGGGATCATGTTCTTCCAATGGCGTCAGTCCCGCGCGGGCAGCGAGAAGTTCCACTCGGCGATGCTGCCGCACGCCGGAACCGACACGCGCAC
>DASUQB010000011.1:0-2267 GCA_036280835.1 Microbacterium sp.
CGCTGTCGCGGGCGATCATGGCCGCCAGATGCAGGCCCACGGGCCAGCCCTCCGTGCGCGCCGTGACCGTCTCCAGCAGGGCCGGGGTGGCGGGCACCCGCTCCTCGCGGAAGATCTGCCGCGCCCCGTCGGCATCCAGCGCCAGCTCCGTCACGCCGATCTCGAGCACATCGCCCGAGGCGCGGGCGCGGGAGACGTGCGGCTGCGTCGCCCGCGACGCGGCGACCATCTGCGAGCCGTCCGGCACCCCCGCGAGGACCACGCTCAACACGTCGTGACACGCCGGCGACGTGATCACATGGAGATCGTCGACGAGGAAGACGAACGGTCGGGGGGCGGTCCGCAGCGCCGTCGCCAGCCGAGGGGCGGCACGCGAGAGCGCGGCGTCCGAATGCACCTGCATGTCCTGCGCGAGGCGGCGATCGCCTCCCGTCGCGGAGACGAAGGAGGCGGCGAGCACGCGCAGGAGTGCGACCGGGTCATCGTCGAAGCGGTCGAGCGAGACCCACGCGACGGGGCGATCCTCGTGCCTCGCCCATTCCGCGAGAAGGCTGGACTTGCCGTAGCCGGCCGGCGCGGTGATCGCGACGATCCTGCGCGCGCTCGCCCGCGCGGCGGCGACGAGGGGGGCGCGGCTGACCAGACCGGTTCGGAAAGAGGGCTCGTTGATCTTCGCGTCGACCAGCAGAGAGTCCAGTGTGCGCGACGTTCGGGGGGAGACGGCGGGGAGCCCTGTCACACCTGAATGATAGGGGTCTCCGGTGTCGACGACAACGAATGAGTCGCCGTGTCAAGCCCTTGAAACGCAGCGCTCGGGTGGGCCAAATGCCTTCTCAATCATCTGATCTGCATGATGACCGTCTGCCGGACGGCTCGATACGTTGGGGCCCTCCGCCGGGCGCCACGATGCTCCCGCCTATCAAAAGGGCTGATCAATATGAGTGTTTGGGACTTCCTTATCTGGGTCTTCTGGTTCTACATCGCGGTCGCGTGCATCTGGGTGTTCATCACGATCTTCATCGACATCTTCCGCGACCACACCCTCAACGGATGGGGCAAGGCACTCTGGGTGATCTTCCTGATCTTCCTGCCGTTCCTGGCGGCGATCATCTACCTGATCGCACGTGGCAGGAGCATGAGCGAGCGTCAGCTGGCCGAATCCCAGGCCGCCCAGGCGAAGACGAACGACTACATCCGCACCGTCGCCGGCTCTTCGACCGCATCGCCCGCGGCCGAGATCGAATCCGCCAAGAAGCTCCTCGACTCCGGCGCCATCACGCAGGCGGAGTACGACACGCTGAAGACGAAGGCGCTCGCGGCCGCCTGACCCCGCGGAGACGCCGCGCAGCCCTCCGGATCGCGGCCCGGACTGGACATCGGTCGTAGGCCGCGAGATCGAGGACGAAACCGTGGACGCCACCCCTCCTTTCGATTCGAGCGACGTTCCGCCGGCGCCCGCATCGGCCCCGCCTGCGTCACCGCAGGACGAGCCGGTGCGGGCGCCGTTCCATGCGCCGCCCAAGATCCGGGCCGCCCTGGATCACCCCATCCGAACCCCCTTCGTCGCGACGCTCGCCGTGCTGGCGGCGATCGTGCTGGGGCTGGCGATCGGGTCGCTGGCAACGATCGTCGTCTCGATCGTGCTGGCCATGTTCGTCGCGCTCGGGCTCAACCCGGTCGTGCTGGCCCTCGAAAGAGCGGGGCGCAAGCGCTCCACGGCGATAGCGATCGTGCTCGCCGCCTTCCTGGTGGTCGTGGCCATCGGCGTCGTGCTCGTGCTCCCGGCGGTGATCAGGGAGTTCGCCGAATTCACGGAGCGGCTGCCCTCCAGCCTCGAGGAGGTGACGCAGACGGCGTGGTTCCTGAGCCTGGATCCGGCGGTCGCGGGTGCGGTCGGCGCAGGGCTCGACGAGATCGCCGGCTTCTTCGCGCAGCCCGGCAGCATGCTGCTCGTCTTCGGCGGCGTTCTGGCCTTCGGCGTCGGGGTGATCGAGGCCATCTCGTCGGGCGTCATCGTCGTCGTGCTCACCATCTACTTCCTGGGCTCGCTCGACATGATGAAGAGCACGCTCTACCGCCTGACGGCCGCGCACTCCCGCACCACCGTCGAGACGCTCACGGAGCGGACCACCGATTCGGTCGGCGCGTACGTGCTCGGCGAGGTGATCCTCGCCGCGTGCAACGCCGCCGTCGTCGTCGTGCTCTATCTCGTGCTCGGCCTCCCGTACGCCGCGCTGATGGGAGTGGTCGCCTTCGTCGTCACGCTG
>DASUQB010000012.1:0-3727 GCA_036280835.1 Microbacterium sp.
CTGCGGCGTGGGAATCGGTGTCCCCACCCCTAGCTAGGCTGTTACGGTGACGGACTCCGCAAAGCCTACCCTCCTCGTCGTCGACGGCCATTCGCTGGCGTACCGGGCGTTCTTCGCACTCCCCGTCGAGAACTTCTCGACGAAGGACGGGCAGCACACCAACGGCATCTACGGGTTCCTCTCGATGCTGATCAACCTGATCAAGGCCGAGCGACCGACCCACATGGCGGTGGCCTTCGACACGTCGCGGCAGTCGTTCCGCAGCCGGGAGTACCCGGAGTACAAGGCGAACCGGTCCGAGAGCCCGTCGGAGTTCAAGGGACAGGTCCCGATTCTGCAGGACTGCCTCGCGGCGATGAGCATCACGGTGCTGCACAAGGAGGACGTCGAGGCAGACGACATCCTCGCCACCCTCGCGACCGAGGGCGAGGCCGCGGGCTTCGACGTGCTCGTCTGCTCCGGCGATCGCGACACGCTGCAGCTCGTCAACGAGAACATCACGGTGCTCTATCCCAACGTGCAGGGCGTGTCGCAGCTCAAGCGCTACGACCGGCAGGCCGTCATCGACCGGTACGGGGTCCCGCCCGAGCAGTACCCCGACATCGCCGCCCTGGTGGGCGAGACGAGCGACAACCTGCCCGGGGTGCCGAAGGTGGGGGAGAAGACCGCCGTCAAGTGGCTCGGCCAGTTCGGCTCGCTCGACGCCCTGCTCGAGAACGCCGACAAGGTCGGCGGCGTCGTGGGCGGGAACCTGCGGGAGCACATAGACGCCGTCCGGCGCAATCGCTCGCTGAACCGGCTGCTGCGCGACGTCGAGCTGCCCGTGACCGTCGGCGACCTCGAGGTGCAGCCGATGGATGCCCAGGCGGTGCGCGACATCTTCGCGCGCCTGGAGTTCAAGACCCTCATCCCGCGCGTCGCCGAACTCGCCGGCATCGAGCAGCAGATGGCCGCGGTGACGTCGGCCGCGGCGGTGCCCATGCCCGCGCCGGTCGAGCCCGCGCCGGCGGAGCTCAGGGCCTGGCTCGACGACGCCCAGGGCGAGGTCGGCGTCACGATCCTCCTTCAGGGCGGGCTGCCGTCTCAGATCGGCTTCGCCACCGCGGATGCGGCGGCCGACGCGCAGTGGACGCCCGAGGTCGGGGAGGCGGTCGCCGAATGGCTCGCGTCCGATCAGCCGAAGATCTTCAGCGACGCCAAGCCCCAGGTCAAGGCGCTGCACCGGGCGGGCCTGCGCGTCGGCGGACTCGCCTTCGACGCGATCCTCGCCGGCTGGCTGCTGCGCCCCAGCTTCCCCGACAAGAAGCTCGCCGACCTCGTCGATCGCTACCTGGACGAGAAGCTCCCCGAGGCGGATCCCGCGCAGCTCGTGCCCGAGACCGAGGGCGCCACGCCGGGGCAGCTGTCGTGGTTCACGCTCCGCGTGACCGCCGCGCTGCGCGCCGAGCTTCCCGACAGCGTCACCACCGTGCTGACCGACATCGAACTCCCCACCCTGACGGCCCTCGCCGCCATGGAGCTCGCCGGGGTTTCTGTCTCGCACGAGAAGCTGTCCGGCTTCTCCGCAGAGCTGGGCGAGCGGGCCGACGCGATCGCGCAGCAGGCATACGCCGCCATCGGGCGCGAGGTCAACCTCGGCTCCCCGAAGCAGCTGCAGGAGGTGCTCTTCGAGGAGCTTCAGCTGCCCAAGACCCGCAAGACCAAGACGGGGTACTCGACGGATGCCGCGGTGCTGGCCGATCTCCAGGAGAGCGCGCCGCATCCCTTCCTCGACCTGCTCCTCCAGCACCGCGAGGCGACCAAGCTCCGCCAGATCATCGAGTCGCTCGATGTCGCGATCGGCCCGGATCACCGCGTCCACACCACCTACCTCCAGACGGGCAGTCAGACGGGCCGCCTGTCGAGCACCGACCCGAATCTGCAGAACATCCCGGTGCGCACCGAGGAGAGCCGGCGGATCCGCTCGGCCTTCGAGGTGGGCGAGGGGTATGAGGCGCTGCTGACCGCCGACTACTCGCAGATCGAGATGCGCATCATGGCGCACCTGTCGGAGGATCCGGGCCTGATCGAGGCGTTCAACAGCGGAGAGGACCTGCACCGCTTCGTCGGCGCGCGCGTCTTCGGCGTCGAACCGCAGGACGTGACGGCCGCCATGCGCACGAAGGTCAAGGCCATGTCGTACGGCCTCGTCTACGGGCTCTCGGCGTTCGGGCTGTCCAAGCAGCTGCGCATCGAGCAGACCGAGGCCAAGCAGCTGATGATGGAGTACTTCGCGCGGTTCGGGGCGGTGCGCGACTACCTGCGCTCCTCGGTCGAGCAGGCGAAGATCGACGGCTACACGGAGACCATCTTCGGCCGCCGCCGTCCCTTCCCGGACCTCGCCAGCCCCAACCGCGTGCTGAGGGAGAACGCCGAGCGCGCCGCCCTGAACGCGCCGATCCAGGGCAGCGCCGCAGACATCATGAAGGTCGCCCTCTTCCACATCCACGAGGCACTGCAGGCCGAGGGCCTGCGGTCGCGCGTGCTGATGCAGATCCACGATGAGCTGGTCGTGGAGGTCTCGCCGGGGGAGTGGGATGCCGCGGAGCGGATCGTCCGCACGCGGATGGGCGATGCGGCCGACCTCACCGTGCCCCTCGACGTGCAGATCGGCCGGGGACACGACTGGAACGAGGCCGCGCACTAGCTGCCCGCCATGTTTGTCGCCGAAGGGCGAGATGCCTAGGCTCGAAGGCATGACAGATTCCGCACGCACGCCTTCTGCGATCGACAAGGTCGCAGAGGACTGGGTCGACACACTCGTCGACATCTCTCCCTCGCTCGGCACCTACATCGGCCGCAACGAGGTCAACGACCGCTACGGCGACCTGAGCCCGCAAGGGCACGAGCGCTACGCCGATGAGGCGCGGAAGGCGCTCGGCGCCCTGGACGCGCTCGAGCCGACCGACCACATCGACGTGGTGACGAAGGCCGACCTCTCGAGCGACCTGCGCCTGGGCCTCGAGCTGCACGACGCGAAGTGGCACCTGCGCGACCTCAACGTCATCGCGTCCGCACCGCAGGACGTCCGCGCCGTGTACGACCTCATGCCGACGGCGACCCCCGACGACTGGTCGGTCATCTCCCGCCGCCTCGGCGCGCTCCCCGCGGCCCTCGACGGCTACACCGCGAGCCTGCGCGAGGGCATCGCCCAGGGGGTCGTCCCCGCTCGGCGCCAGGTGGCCGAGGTGGCCACCCAGATCGCCCGGTACACCGACGAGAACGGCTTCTTCGCCGAACTCGCCGCGAACGCCTCGCCATCGGAGGGCCAGTTGCCCGCATCCCTCGCCCGCGAGCTCGCTGACAACGCCGGCGCCGCCAGGGTCGCCTACGACGAGCTCGCGGCGTTCCTCACCTCGGAGCTCGCCCCGGCGGCGAACGAGAAGGACGCCGTCGGCCGCGAGCTCTACGCGCTCAACTCCCGCCGCTTCCTCGGCGCCACGATCGACCTCGATGAGACGTACGACTGGGGCGTCGAGGAGCTCTCGCGCATGGTCGCGGAGCAGGAGTCGATCGCCGACGAGATCAAGGCCGGGGCCTCCGTCGAGGACGCCGTCGCCCTCCTCGAGGCCGACCCGTCGCGCAAGCTGCACGGCACGAAGGCGCTCCAGGAGTGGATGCAGGCCACCAGCGACCGGGCGATCGAGGAGCTGGGCAGGACCCATTTCGACATCCCCGAGAAGATCCG
>DASUQB010000013.1:0-4923 GCA_036280835.1 Microbacterium sp.
GAACGTCGCGCGCGCGCAGTGGTGCACGAGCCCACCGGTCAATGCGGCCACTAGCGACCCCGCCAGCGCGACGAGGAGGGGCACGTTCGGAAGCTGCATGACCGGATAGCTCGCGGGCCAGCCGTGCTGCCCGCGTCTCCAAATCTTCCTGGGCGTCGACGTGTCGTCGGTCAAGAGCGTGATCGCCCGAACCAGGTGCGGCGCCGATCCGCGCGGCGTACCGTGTCGCCGATCAGCCAGAACATCGGCGGCCACAGGCCGACGAACAGCGCGCGCCGCTCGGCGTTCGGGCGCTCGTCCTCGCCGACGGTCTTCGCGCGGATCCACAAGGTGATGCACAGCGCGATCGACGCGAGCGAGGTCGCGTGGAGCGACCGGCTGGCGGGGACCGCGTAATCGAGGGGCGCTCGGCTCATTGTCCCGACAGTCATGCCCATCGCGCGCGCTTGCGACACGACGGGCAGCGGTAGTACCTGAGCATGCCGCCCCGATCGAGCTTCCGGAGGCGCTGGACGACGGCGGCGCGCTGGCCGCTGGGCATCGGGCTGGCGTCCTGGCGCTATCTGTGGCGCGTCAGCGCCGTTCACCGCTGGGAGATGCAGGGCTCGCCGCCGCAGGATGGGGAGCCGGCGCTTCCCGAGGGGGTCAGCCGCGAGATGCTCCAGACGCCCGACGACGGTGTCGGCCCGCTCGTCCACCGCATCTACCGCACCCGGATCGTAGGCTCGGCGATGACGCCCGAGAGCCTGATGGGGCGACTCAAGCAGGACCTCGACCGCGTCGCTCCGTCGGAGTTCGCCACCTTTCAAAAGATGAAGGGCGATGGGCCGCTCACGTTCGGCGACGAGTACGTCGTTCGCATGCCGGGGCCGTGGGACGGGCCGGTGCGCGTGATCGCGGAGACGCCGACGTCGTTTCGGCTCGCGACGCTCCCCGGGCATCTAGAGGCGGGCCAGATCGAGTTCCGGGCCGGGCACGATCATCGGTCCTTGAGTTTCCAGATCGAGTCGTGGGCGCGCAGCGGCGACCGGTTCTCCGATGCCCTCTACTCCCACTTGCGCCTGGCCAAGGAGGTCCAGCTCCACATGTGGGTAAGCGTCCTCGGCAAGGTCGCCGAACTCGCGCACGGCCGCAGCGAGGGCGGAGCGATCGTCACGACCCGCCGCCTGGACCCGCCCGACCAGCAGAGCACGATCCCACCGAACCGGCGCGCCGAGCGGCGGCTGGCCGCGCTCGCCGGCCGGCCCGTCAACTTCGACACGTCCCGGCTCGACGAGTACACACCCGAGACCGGCTGGCGCCGCGACGACATGGTCGAGCCACTGCCCGCAGAGGCTCCGGGACCGCCCGAACCGGGGGGCAGCTGGGAGCTCACGCGGCGACTGGTGATGAACTACCAGCTCGCCGATACGAGCCAGGTGCGCGCCGTCTACGACGACCGGACGCCCTTCGAAGGACGCGACATGCTCCTGTGGATCCGGTTCGCCGGGGTGCGCTTCGGCGTCGGAGTGCGGATTGGCGGCGCCTACGAATGGACGCGCGTTGTCGATGGACGCCCGGCACGCGTCTACGGCTGGCACTACGACACGCTCGAGGGCCACTTCGAGCAGGGCCGGATGCACTACGAGGTCTGGAAGTGGCTCGACTCAGGGGAGGTGCACTTCCGGCTGCACGCTGTCTCCCGGGGTGCCGAGACCGGGCCATGGGTCCTGCGCGCCGGCTTTCGCCTGGTGGGCAGGGTCAACCAGCTGCAGTTCTATCGCCGCATCTGCCGGCGCGCGCGAAGGTTCACCGAAGCCCAATTGGAGGCCGACCGCGCTTGGCGCGATCGCCTCGCCGATGCAGCCGGATCGCCGGAGCACTTGTGATCGGTCGGTCTCCTACCAGCCCATCGCGCCCGTGCTGGCTACGAGCGCCGCTCGCAGCCGACGCTCTCCGCCGACACCGTCCTCGACGTCGACCCGAATCGGCTGCTTCCACGCGACTGCCTCGGCGTCGCGGACACACCCTTCGACTTCCGCGTCGGCCGCCAGATCGCCGACGCCGAGATCGATCACGCCCTGGGCGACGTCTCTTCGTCGACGCCGACGGCCTCTCACAGGCAACGCTTGTGGCGGGCGACGGCCGCGGGGGTGAGACGTGCCCCTGGGTGCATTTGCACACAACCGACCTGCCCGGACATCCGCTGCACCGATCGGCGCTGGCGCTGAAGCCGATGACCTGCCCGCCGGACGCCTTCAACTCCGGCACCGGAGTCATCAAACTGCATCCGGGCGATCGGCACGATGCGACTGGCGGATCGACGCCGTCGATGATTTGAGTGAGAACATGAGCAGCGCGGGCGGGTTCCCGCGCGCACCGGGTCACTGACCAGGCAACGCGCCGAGGAGGAGGACACGTGCCGTTCATCGATCTTCAGACCGGACTCCGCATGCACTATCGCGATGGGGGCGAGGGGCCTCCGATCGTGTTCGTTCCCGGGTTCGCCGCCACGGTCGATGCGTTCAACTATCAGATGCTGGACCTTACGGACCGCTTCCGCTGCGTCTGCATCGATCAGCGCGGGCACGGGCTGAGCGACAAGCCGGTCTCGGCCTACACCTATGAGGAGTTCTGCGACGACCTCGGCGCGTTGCTCGCTGCGCTGGACCTGCGCGACGTCACGCTGGTGGGCTGGTCGATGGGCGCGGGGGTGGCGCTCAAGTACGTCACGGAGCACGATGACGACCGGCGGGTTTCGCGTCTCGCGCTGGTGGGCGCGGCCACGCCCCGCTTCCAGCAGAGCGAGACGGAGCCGTTCGGGATGGATGCCGAGACGGCCGCGGCGACGCTCGAGGGCGTCCGCCGCAGTTATCCGGAGGCGATGGCCGGCTTCGCCGATGCGAACTTCCATCGCACGGATCTGGAGGCCACAAAGGCGTGGTTCCTCTCGCACTGGCTGATGCTTCCGGCCTACGCGGCGTACTGGTCGTTTCGCTCGCTGCTCGGAGAGGATCTGCGGGAGAACGTGACGCGCGTCGATGTCCCGACACTCCTGATGCACGGCCGATACGACCAGGTCTGCGACGTCCGCTGGATCGAGTATCTCGGCGAGCACATCGAGGGCGCGAAGACGGTCTACCTCGAGAACAGCGCCCATGCGCTGATGGTCGAGGAGCCCGATCGCTTCTCCGAGGAGATCGCGGCCTTCGCCGGGCAGCCGGCTGTCCGCTGACGGATCGGCGGGCTCGCGCGTGCGGTCCCCCAGAGAGCCGACGGCCGACCAGCGCGACATCCGGCTTGCGTCGGGTCGGCTGCGGGCGCACCTGTGGGCCTTCACGTCCCCCGACGCTCCTACGGTGATGTGCGTTCCCGGCTTGAGCTCCAACGCGACGGGGTTCGATCGCCTTGCCGCGGATCTCGTCGCCGAGGGTCGGCAGGTGGTGGCCCTGGATCTCCGCGGTCGCGGGGCCAGCGACCGGACGCCCCCGGGCACGTACGGGTGGCCGGCGCATGCTGCCGATGTGGCCGGCGTCGCCTCGGCGCTGGGCCTTCAGCGCTTCGACGTGGTCGGGCACTCGATGGGGGCGTACGTCGCCATGGAGCTCGCGGCTGCGCAACCTGACCGCGTGCGCCGGCTCGTGCTGATCGACGGGGCGGGGGCCCCGGAGCCGGAGGCGCTCGAGATCATCGGGAAGGGCCTGGAGCGCCTCGACCGCTGGCACGACTCCGAGGACGCCTACGTCGAGGCCGTGCGGGCCGGCGGCGTCGTCTCGCCCTGGAGCGAGCTGTGGGAGCGGTTCTTCCGGTACGAGCTGGAACATCGTGCTGACGGCAAGGTGCGCAGCTTGACGTCGCTCGCCGCCGTGCTGGAGGACGTGGAGTGGGGCAGGAGCCACCGTCAGGATGCGCTCTGGCCCCGGCTGTCATGCCCGACGCTACTGGTGACCGCCGCGGTCCCGCTGGGCGACGGGCGCGGCTTCGTCGTGGCGCCGGCGGACAAGGCCCGTTTCCTCGAGGTGGTTCCCGGCTCCGCCGTCACGACCGTCGACGCCAACCACTTCGGCATCCTGACCGCCCCGGCGACCTCAGAGGCGATCCGGGCGTTTCTTCGTACGGGGACGACGTGACGGCGCGACTCCGAGGTGACGGAACGACCACGGTCGCGCCTAAAGCGCGAGCACGACGCGTATGAACCGGACGGGCTCGCTGGTGCGGTTCTCCTAGACGTAGCGGCGGTCACTGGCGAGACGCGCTGATGCTCCGGCCTCGAAGACGACTACGAGGCCGAACCCGACCCGCCGGCAGCGAAGAGCTCTTCCTCGTGCTCAGCGGCACGCTGACCATCACCGCCGAGCGCGTGTCCTCGGTCAACCTACGTCGAGCAGACCGGCGTCATGCTGACTCCGGGCAGCGCCTCTCGGGACGTCCGGCCTTCGGCGGAGCGGTCGGTGCTGACCGCGCCCTTCGCCGAAGGCCGGACGCAACATCAACTGTCAATCACGTGCAGGCGGCTCACCTAAGCGCTGCGAATCAACTTCTTGTTCACGAACTCGTCGGCTCCCATGCGGCCGAGCTCGCGTCCGAAGCCGGAGCGCTTGAAGCCGCCGAAAGGCAGTTCGGGGCTGTCGGCGCCAACCAGGTTGATGTACACCATGCCGGCTTCGATCTGATTGGCGACCCTTTCCGCCTGCGCCTTGTCATCTGTCATCACGTAGGAGCCGAGGCCGAAGGGCGTCTGGTTGGCGAGTGCGACGGCCTCCTCCTCGCTGCCGACCTTGTAGACCTGAGCGACCGGGCCGAAGAACTCCTCCTGGGAGGCTTCGTCTCCCGGCTTGATCCCCGCGAGGATCGTAGGTTCGAAGAAGTTGCCGTCGCGCTTACCGCCGATGAGGACCTCTGCGCCGTTCGCGATCGCCCGCTTCACCTGCTCCTCGAGCCGGT
>DASUQB010000014.1:0-3438 GCA_036280835.1 Microbacterium sp.
GAATCGTTACTTTTCCGCGACCTTCGGGGGTCGTCAGGTGATCGCCCCGACATCCGACACCCCGCGTGCGCGCCGGGCGTAGACGATCGAGTCGACCGTCAGGACGGTCAGCGCGAGCCACACCAGTCCGAAGCCGATCCAGCGCTCGGGCGGCATCGGCTCGCCGAGCAGCCACGCGCCGATGATGAACTGCATGATGGGCGCCACGAACTGCAGGAGGCCGACAACCACGAGGGGTGCGCGCCGCGCTCCCGCGGCGAAGAAGAGCAGCGGAATGGCCGTGAACACCCCGGCCAGCGACAGGAGAACGGCATGCCAGGGCCCCGCGGCGCCGAGCGTTATGCCCGAGGTCATGCCGACGACGATGAGCTGGACGATCGCGATGGGGAGCAGCCAGAAGGACTCGAGCGTGAGACCGCTGACCGCGTCGACCGACGGTCCGATCTGCTTCTTCACGAGCCCGTAGATGCCGAAGGATGCGGCGAGGCTGAGCGAGATCCAGGGGAAGGTGCCGTAGCCGAGCATGATCACGAGCACCGCGACGGCCGCCACCGCGATGGCGATCCACTGCGTGACGCGCAGCCGCTCCCGCAGCACGAGGACGCCGAGCAGCACCGTCACGATCGGGTTGATGAAGTAGCCCAGGCTCGTCTCGAGCACGTGACCGGTGAGGGTCGCGATGAGGAAGACCTGCCAGTTCACGTAGATGAGCAGGCCCGCGAGGGCTGTCAGCAGGAGGAGGCGTCGCTGGCGGATGATGTCGGCGAAGCGGCGCCAAGACCTCAGCACGGCAAGCAGCACGAGGCAGAAGACGAAGGAGAAGACGATGCGCCAGGCCACGACCTCCCACGCGGATGTGGGGGTCAGTGCGAGGAAGTACAGGGGCAGGAAGCCCCACAGGAAGTAGGCGCAGAACGCGTAGACGCCGCCCAGCAGGCGCTCCCGCGCGGGATCGGGCGAAGCGGCAGGCATCCGTCCAGCCTAGGCCGATCGAGAGGCGGCACCGCCCGAGGCGGCCGCCAGCGCGCATCCGTTCCCTGCCATTCCCCTGCCTCGCGAAGCGGCGCTCTCGCCGGCGGGCACGCGAAAGGGCCCGGATGACGGCGGGCACGCGAAAAGGGCCCGGATGCCCGGGGGGCACGCGAAAGGGCCCGGATGCCGAAGCATCCGGGCCCTGAGTTCGCTGTGCGCGGTGACTAGCGGACGACGACAGCCAGCACGTCGCGGGCCGAGAGGACGAGGAACTCGTCGGCGCCGAACTTGACCTCGGTGCCCCCGTACTTGCTGTAGATCACGCGGTCGCCGACGGCGACGTCGAGCGGGACTCGGTTGCCGTTGTCATCGATGCGGCCGGGGCCCACGGCCACGACCTCGCCCTCCTGGGGCTTCTCCTTCGCAGTGTCGGGGATGACCAGGCCACTCGCGGTGGTCTGCTCTGCCTCGATCTGCTTGATGACGATGCGATCTTCGAGCGGCTTGATGGAAACCGACACGGTCTACCTCTTCTTTCTAACGCTTCTGAACACGGAAGACTCGTTAGCACCCTCACCCCGAGAGTGCTAATGCCAGTCTAGGCAAGTGCTGGCACTCATGCAACGCGAGTGCCAATCGGCGGCGGTGCGCGGATTGCCCCTCGCGCAGTCGCGAATCCGGTGGTATACATGACGATACCTCGCTTAGCGATGTCCGAATCTGGGGAAGAGGACACATGACAGCGTCGTACTGTTTCGCCTGCAACCCGAAGGCAGCCAGGACGACTGTGGCGACGGCGCGCCCAGCGCCGGACGGCAGTCTCCTGAGAGCGCGCCTGAAGAGCAGCCGCGCGGCCGACTGTGCTCGAAGCGCCCTCCGTGGCGCCCATGATGATGGACCACGACTCGGCGTTGCGGCCGCGTGGCGGGACATCGCATGGGCGGAGCTGTCGCTGCGCGCCGTGGCACGACCGACACGTGACGATGTTGCGATCGTCACCGGAGGTCGGTCCGCGCGTGCTGTAGCCGAGAGCCCGTTCGTGGGCAATCGGATCGTGCCCCCGCAGCCGCCACCCGAGCCCGCGATCGGGTCTCCGATCGCCGCACGGTCAACCTGGGGCCCCCCGGGGGACCCGCCGCCTGAGCCCTCAGCCCGACCTGTATGGGAGCGACCCCCGGTCCACGCCGCAACGGCGTTGGATTCCGCTCCATCCAGCGGCTGCGGCTGATCCGCTCGCTCAACCGCGCATGTCCTCCTTCTCGTCGGCGAACCCGTCGCCGCTACTCTCCCCCGTCAACTGGACGCGCCTCGCCCGAGCGCGCATCGAGGCGATGCCGTCATCCGATGGCGCGCTTCCCCGAGGGCTGATCGTCGGCCCTGCCGGGTCCGGCAAATCCGTGCTCCTGCGACATCTGCAGCGGATCCTCCAGAAGGACGGTCGGTCCGTGACACTGGCGCACCCTCGATCCGACATCGCCGGCGCACCCGCAACGACAGTGCTGCTCGTCGATGACGCGCAGCGCCTCGACCCCGAGCAGCTCGCTGCCCTTGCGCAGCGGGTCGACAGGGCCGAGGCCCCCACCGTCGTGGCGTGCAGGCCGTGGCCCAGTCAGCCAGTCCTGCACGACATCACGCGAAGCCTCGAACGCTCGCAGTCGGCGATCGTGCTGGGACACATCACGGCCGGAGAACTGCACGCGGGCGCGCATGCCGCCGGGCGGCCCCTCGCACCGAGCTGCGTGTCCAGCATCATCGAGTTGACGGGAGGCATCACGTGGCTGGTCCTGCATGCCCTCGCCGTCCATGACGAGATCGACTGCGAAGCGGACCGGGAGCACCGCGGAATCAGCGATGCGCTCCAGGACGCCATCGCGCACCGATTGCTGTCGGTCGACGCGGACCTGCGGCATGCCGTCGAGATCGTCAGCGTGGCCCCGCCGGGTGCGGTCGCGCCAATCCTCTCCGACCGAACGGATCTGGTGCTCGCCGGTTACGCCGAGGGGGTTCTCGCACACAACGGTCAGGCCGTGCCGGTGGTCAGGTCCGCGGTGCGGGCCACCATGCCCGTCGAACGTCTCGTGCGTGCCGGGTTCGAGACGGGCCACCTGGACCTCACGGACGACCTGCTCTTCTCGCACTTGGCGGCCGGCGACGGTTCGCGAGTCGCAGCCGCCCTCTTGAAGCAGGGCGATGCGGCCATCGCGTCCGATCCTCAGCGCGCAGCAACGCTCTACGCACGCGCTGAGGAGGCGGGCGCGGACCCAACCACCGTCGGAATCCGCAAAGCGGAGGCCGCCTGGGCGATCGGTGACATCGACCGCGCCAGCAGTCTGCTGGACGCCCTCGACGTGGACGAGAGCTCTCCCGTTCGAGAGAAGGCTGTCGATCTCGCCGCCGCTGTGTGGGCTGCTCGCGGATCGATGGAGATGTCACGCGCGGTCTACATCTCTGCTTCTCAGCCCGATC
>DASUQB010000015.1:0-3368 GCA_036280835.1 Microbacterium sp.
GAGCACGATGCTCGGCGTGGTGGCGGGGATGTTCGGCAGCCTCTTCGACCCCCGGCTGGTCGTGGTGTCGGGGGCGATCTCGGAGGGCGCGGCCGAGGTGGTCGCCGCGGCGCGGCTCGCCCTGCCCGGCGAGCTCGACCTGCCCGCGCCGGAGCTCGTCGCATCGAACCTCGGGGGAGATGTGGTCTGCATCGGCGCCATCGCGGCGGCGCTCGAGGTCGCCCGCAGCGGCGTGCTGGACCTCGCCGAGGGGCTGCGCCGGGCGGGCTGACCCCGCTCGTCCCGCTTCGCGGTGTGGGACCCGGGCGCCGGAAGCGGGCCGCGGGATCGGGTCAGCTGCTGCGGCGCAGCCGCAGCCGCCAGCGGCGCTGGGGCGGCGTCTCGCGGGCTTCCTGCTCAGCGGCGCGGCGGGCCGCGGCATCCCTTCGCTCCGCCCACTCGCGGGCGCGCTCGTCGACGTCGACCGTCGGGGTCACGACCGGCGGCCCGCCGAGCAGCTGCCGGCGCGCCTCGATGACGCGGTGGTTGAAGTCCTCGAGGTACTCCCGCACGTCCGTCTCGCGGCGGAGCGCGTCGAGCCTCTGGTCGAGCTCCGCGTACTCGGTGCGCAGCGTGAGTGCCGGCGGGCCGAGCCCGGTCAGGCGCTCGCGCTCGATCTTGCGGCGGATCCACCAGTCGGGATCGTGCGTCGCGCCGAGCCCGGGGATCGGTTTGCCCGCGCCCGGCAGATCCTTGAACTCACCGCGGCGGATCGCCTGCTCTATCGAGACCTCGACGATGGCCGCGCGCTCCTCGTTGCTGAATCCGCGGGCGGGCGCCTCGTCCTCGGCCTCCGGTTCTTCGCCGCGCTCGCGGGCCTCCTTCTCGAGGCGGTATCGCATCGCGGCATCCCTGCTGTCCTGCGCCACGGTCACCTCCACGCGTCCCTTCGAGGTTATTCGACGGAGCGGGGAACGCGCCCGGGGATCGCGCTCCCGAGCGTGCGGCTCAGCGCCGGACCGCGTCGCCCATCGCACGCAGGGCGTCTTCGAGCAGCGGCCTCGGCATCGCGAAGACGAGCCGCACGAACCCCTCGGCGCCGGCCCCGCAGAGGGCCCCGTCGGTGAGCGCGACGCCCGCGCGCTCGCGGAAGAAGTCGGCGGGCGACCCGTGGATGCCGAGCTCTCGCACGTCGATCCAGCCCAGGTAGGTGGCATCCGGGGCCGAGAACCCGGCGCCCGGCAGCTCCGAGCGCACGAGCGCATCGAGGGCCTCGCGATTGCCCTCGAGGTACCCGGTGACGCTGCGCAGCCATTCCCGGCCGTGCGCGTACGCGGCGGTCGAGGCGATCACGCCGAGCGTCGACGCCCCGTGCGCGGTGGCGAAGCCGAACCGCCGGTAGCGCTGCTCGTCGGCGTCGTTGGACGTGATGAGCTGCGCCGCCTTGAGGCCAGGGATGTTCCACGCCTTGGAGGCGCTCGTTCCGGTGACGGAGTGCCTTGCGGCGGCCTCGGACACGGACGCGTAGGGGACGTGCCTGCGGCCGCCGAAGCGGATGGGCGCGTGGATCTCGTCGGCGAACACGCGGCCGCCGTGGCGCTCGACGATGAGGGAGATGGCCTCGAGCTCGGCGCGGCTCAGCACCTCGCCGGTCGGGTTGTGGGGGTTGCAGAGCACGAGCGTGCGCGCCCCGGCGGAGAACGCCGCGTCGATCGCGTCGAGGTCGTGCGACCAGCGGCCCTCCGTGATCGTCCCGGGCACCTGCACGACCGGACGCCCGATCGAGGGGAGGTATGTCAGGAACGGCATATATGCCGGGGTGGGCACGATGACCGCAGAGCCCTCGGGCGAGAACTCCTCGACGGCGACGCGCAGAGCGGCCATCACGTCGCTCACCGGGTGCACGCGCTCAGGATCGACGTCCCAGCCGTACTCGGTCCTCATCCACTCCGCGGTGGCGGTTCCCATGCGCGCCGCCGTGGCGGGCGAGAGGTAGCCGAGCGTTTCGTCGTCGATCGCCCGATGCAGCGCCTCGGTGACGACGGGCGCCGTGCCGAAGTCCATCTCCGCCACCCAGGCGCCGATGGTACCCGGGTGCAGGCTCCACTTGCGGCTCGACGGCCGCTCGAGCTGCTCGCGGCTGCGCCGGTCGAAGGGGTGCGTCGCATCGAGCACGCCGCTCATCACCATGGCCCCCGACATCCGTCACCCCCGTATCTCGCCGCGCACGCGCACCGCGGTCGCCCCACCAGGGTGACACGGAGGCCTTGCGATGCCCGAGCCCTGTTACGCCCTGAGTCGCCCCCGCTCCCGCTGAGTGGGCCGTGACGGAGCGACGTCGCACCCTCGGCGCCCTTGTCCGCGAGGATGAGACCAGCATGTCCACGAGCTCTCGCACGGCGCCCGCCGCCTGGATCGTCGCGGCGGCGATGTTCATGGAGAACCTCGACGCCACGATCCTCGTGACGGCGGCGCCCGCCATCGCCGCCGACCTCGGCGTCGCGTCGGAGGACATCGGGGCGGCGATGACCGTCTACCTCGTGGCTGTCGCCTGCAGCATCCCGCTCTCGGGGTGGCTGTCGACCCGGGTCGGCCCGCGGGTGGTGTTCCTGAGCGCGATCGCGGCCTTCACCGTCTTCTCGGCGCTGTGCGCGATGAGCGACGGCCTGCTCGCGCTCTGCGTCTTCCGGGCGTTCCAGGGCATCGCCGGCGGCATGATGGTTCCCGTCGGACGCCTGATCGTGCTGCGCTCCTCCGCCAAGTCCGACCTCATCCGCGCGATCGCGGTCATCACGTGGCCGGCGCTGCTCGCTCCCGCGATCGCGCCGGCGGTCGGAGGACTCATCGTCACGGTCACGACGTGGCACTGGATCTTCCTGATCAACGTGCCCCTCGGCGTCCTGGGCTTCGTCCTCGCGTTCGTGTTCGTGCCGAGGACCCGCGAGGAGAAGACGCGCCTCGACGTGCCGGGTCTGCTGCTGACGACCGTGGCCTGCTGCGCGGTGCTGCTGGCGTTCGAAGGGCTGGCCAGGCTCGACCTCGCGTCGGCGGTGTTCGTCGCCGTCGCGGTCACGGCGGTGGTCGCCGTGCTCGCCTGGCTGCGCCGTGCGAACCAGCCGCTGGTCGACCTCGGCGTCTTCCGCACCGAGTCCTTCCGCACGGGCAACTCGAGCGGCTTCGTCTTCCGTCTCGTGATCAGCGCCGTCCCCTTCCTGCTCGCGCTCGCGCTGCAGGAGGGGCTCGGCTGGAGCGCCCTGCTCGCGAGCGCCCCCGTGACCGCGCTCTTCCTCGGCAACATCGCGGCGAAGACCCTCGCCACGGTGCAGCTGCGGCGGTGGGGGTTCCGCGGCGTGCTGCTGGTCTCGATCGTCGGCTCGCTCGTGATGCTC
>DASUQB010000016.1:0-5221 GCA_036280835.1 Microbacterium sp.
GCACTCGCTGGCCTCCTCGATGACATGCTGAGCGGCCCACCGAGGAGGCCTTCCTTCATGGCAGTCCAAGAGCGCCGCGTTACGCGGCGGTCTCGCGGTGCGGCAGCTTCCAGCCCGGCCGCGGGAAGTGGCAGTTGTAGCCGTTCGGGTACCGCTGCAGGTAGTCCTGGTGCTCGATCTCGGCCTCCCAGAACGGGACGGCCTCGCTGATCACGGTCACCACCTTGCCGGGCCACAGGCCTGAGGCGTCGACGTCGGCGATCGTGTCCTCGGCGACCCGGCGCTGCTCGTCGCTGGTGTAGAAGATCTCCGAGCGGTAGTCAGAGCCGAAGTCGTTGCCCTGGCGGTCCTTGGTCGTCGGGTCGTGGATCTGGAAGAAGAACTCGAGGATGTCGCGGTAGGAGATGCGCTCGGGGTCGAAGACGATCTCGACCGCCTCGGCGTGACCGGGATGGTTCCCGTAGGTCGGGTTCTCGTTCTCCCCGCCGGTGTATCCGACCCGCGTGGAGATGACTCCATCGCGGCGGCGCAGCAGCTCCTGGACGCCCCAGAAGCAGCCACCCGCGAGGATCGCGGTCTCGGTGTTGTCGTTCATTGGTGTCGTCTTTCCTCCGATGTTCCGTTCCGGCCCAGCAGGAATAGGCATCCCGTCGGAAGCTGAGCTCATGATGATCTCCTTTCGCGAGACCTGACCGGCTTTGGTTTGTCACGAATCTGCTCGCGGGCGATCTGGTCGCGATCCGCGGCGTCCGCGGCCTCGACCTTGCGTGCCTCGGCCAGCACTTCCTCGATCTGGACGTCCGGGATCACGACGGCGCCTGAGGAGTCGGCGAACACGTAGTGCCCGGGCATCACCCCTACACGGTCGAGGACCACTGGCACGTTTGCCTGAAACGGCGTCACGTGGTCGCCTCCCCAGCGCGTCGCCTCACCCGAGCAGTAGGCCGCGAAGTCGTAGCGCGCGAGCTCGTCGAAGTCGCGCAGGCGGCCATCCGTGAGCACCCCGGCGCAGCGGTTCTGCTGGAGCCGCAGCAGCTTCGTGCCGCCGCCCATCGAGGTGTCGGTGTAGCCGTTGGACGCGAGCACGATCACCTTGCCGGCCGGCTCGTCGCCGACCGCCTCGTAGAAGAGATCGGCGAGGTTGTAGCGCTCAGGGTCGAGCGCGGCCGAGCAACTCGGGAAGTAGGAGATCGTGACCGCCGGGCCGAACAGGACCCGCCCGGGCGTCGGGCTGACCAGGTCGAGGATGTGGCAGCGGTGGCGGTGCATGCGCCCCATCGCATCGACGAGGTCGGCGCACTTGAGGCCCGTGACATTCATCCGTCGCCGTCTCCTGACCAGCCGAACGTGCCGTGCTTCGGGTCCGCCGGACGTGTCTCCATGAGCGACTCCTCTTTCGTCGTTCGTGATCAACAACTCATAGCCCGGTGAGCGGGTCCTGCCGATACAGCAGCGCCGCTCGACGCGCCGAACCACAGCTCCCTCACGGCGGCCGACGCGTCGGGCATCAGCGCGCCGCCTGCGGGGTCGCGTGGGTCGGGGTGCGCTTCGACGGCCAGGATGCCACGGCCACAACCAGGCCTGCGGCGAGGCCGATGGCCAGCGCGATCGCCGAGCGCGCGGCGGGGTCGATCGTCCAGTTGATGCCCGCCCAGTTGTCGATTCCAAGCCAGGAGTCGACCGAGAGAGATCCGGGGCCCAGCGCTGTGATCGCGAAGCCCACCGTGAGCAGCACGAGCGGGAACTCGAAGCCGCCCTCGGCAGCCCAGATCCCGTTCGAGACATGCACCTTGAGGATCGCGGTGATCATCACGGCGCCGACGAGAACGGTGCCGACGGGCGTGAGGAGCCCGGCCGCGAGCGAGAAGCCGGCGACGAGCTCGGCCGAGCCCGCCAGGACGGCGGCCATCACCGCCGGCCGGAAGCCGAGGCTCTCGAAGCCCGCCCCGGTGCCGCGATGACCGGCCGCGTGCAACAGCGGCGGTGAGTAGCCGGGGGGCACGAGCTTCTGCAGCCCGTGCCCCATCAGAAGGAGCCCGGGAATGATCCTGAGCACGAGGAGAGCGGTGTTCATCGGCGACCTCCGATCGCGGGTTTCCTGGGCTTCGATCGTCGACCACCGCTGCGTGATGACAACAACACCGGCCGATCGAGTGATCGGCCGCCGGTGTCGAAGAGGACTTCTGCCGTTGCTTCAGTGTGAAGGCGATGCAGCTCCGCCGAACTCGCAACCGCCGGACGGACCAGGCCGGGAACGCGGGCGCCGATCGCGGCGACGCCCGCTCCCGCCCGGAGGGCGGCCTGATGCCGATCGCCACCCGTGAGCGGTACATCTCGATGCTGATCCCGCAACCGGCGAAGGCTGCGTGATCTGACGCGATGACGGGTCGAGCGCGATTGAGCGTGCCGCGGTAATTCCATCACCGCCGGACCGTCACCCATGCGGTGCCGCCGGCGACGGCGACGCCTTGGGGACTGTGTCCGACGGAGAACGTGTCAACGACGTCATTGATCTGGGGGTCGATCCGCGAGACGGAGCCGTCACCGCTGTTCGCCACCCACACCGAGCCGCCGCCCGTCGCCACTGCGGCCGGCTGCTCGCCGACCGAGATCGCCTTGGTGACCGCGTTCGTCCGCGGGTCGATGCGCGACACCGAATCGTCGTCGCCGTTGGCGACCCAGACCGCACCTTCGCCGACCGCGATGGCGACCGGGCCGTTCCCGGCGCGGATGGTGCGAACCGCCTCCCCTCTGACTGGATCGATGCGCCGCACGACATCCTGTTCGGCGTCGATGGCCCAGACCGAGTCCGCGCCGACGGCGACGGCGGACGGCGGGTGGGCGAGCGGTATCGCTGTGCCGACGGACGACGTCGCCGAGGCGCGATCGAAGTCGACGCGGACGAGCCCGGGAGGCACGTTCGTGGTGACCCATGCGGACCGGCCGGCGGCGGCCAGGCCGCAGCGTGACGCCGTCTGCAAGCCGACTCCGGTTCCCGGTCCGGGGGTGAGATCGGCGAGCGAGATCGCTTCGTCGAGGTCGATCCCTCCGCCTCCCGCGGTGTGGATGTGCAGCAGGCTCCCCGGCTCGCCCCCCAGGCATCGGTCCAGGACCCATACCTCTCCGCCGGCGCTCGCGATGTTGCCGGGAACCTCACCGACGCCCTTGGTGCCGAGGAGCTCCCTGGACTGCGGGTCGATGCGCGACACCGTCTCGCTGTCCAGGTTGACCGCCCACACGAGACCCGCGCCCGCCGCGATCGGCCCGGGGTCCTGCAAGACAGAGATCGCCCCGACGACGGCGTTGCGTCGAAGATCGATGATCGCCACCGAGTCCGCCGGCACTGCCGTTCCTCCGGAACTGCCGTCGAAGAGCAGCAGCGCGGCCACGATGACGCCGATGGCCGCGAGCGCCATCAATGCGAGTGCCACGCGCGCCTTCGCGGTCCGGCGCAGGGGCACCGGCATCCGCGGTCCTCGACCGAGGGTCGGATCGTGCGCGAGGATCCGGCGCTCGAGGTCGCGGAGCTCGGGCCCGGGCTCGATGCCGAGCTGCGAGACGAGGGTCTGGCGAGCGCGCCGGTAGGCGTCGAGCGCGTCTGCCTGGCGGCCCGAGCGATAGAGCGCGAGCATCAGCTGGGCCCAGAAGCGCTCGCGCAACGGCTCGGCGGCGACGAGGCGTTCGAGCTCGCCGACCAGCTCCGTTCCGTGCCCTGTCGTGAGGTCCGCCTCGATGCGGTCCTGCACCGCGTCCAGGCGCAGGTCTTCGAGCCGAGCGGCCTCGGTCCGCACGAACGGCTCGAACGCGATGTCGCTCAAGGCCTCGCCGCGCCAGAGCTCGAGCGCCGCGCGCAGCCGCTCGGCGGCGCGGTCGGGATCGCCGCGCTCCAGCGCGTCGCGCCCCTCGGCCAGCAGCCACTCGAAGCGCTCGAGATCCAGCTCCCCGATCGCTGTCTCCAGCACGTATCCCGGCGGCCGCGTCGCGATCACGTCCGGCCCGAGCACCTTGCGCAGGCTCGAGATGTGCCCGTGCAGGGCGGTCGCGGCGGTCGCCGGCGGCAGCTCACCCCAGAGCTGCTCGATCATGCGCTCCCTGGCGACGACGCGGTTCGCGTTGAGCAACAGCAGCGCCAGGACAGCCCGCTGCTTGCCGCCTCCGAGCCGGACGGGGTGGCCGTCGTCGCGCACTTCGACCGGCCCAAGAATGCGGAATTCCATCGAGCGCTCGCGGCGACGCTACCGCGGCCCAGGCCGTCGCGCAAGACGGCGATTAGCGGCGCGTTAGCCGCCCTTAGCGGTCCGTTTGCGCCGACCCCGACGATCAGCGCCATGTTCGCTCGCGTGTCCATCTACGAGAACGTCGATCTCGACCTTGCCGACCAGGTCACGCTGTGGCTCGAGACAAGCGAGACCGATCCCTTCCGCGGCCTTCCCGGCTACCGCGGCTCGATGACGCTCGTCGACCGCGCCACGGCGCGGATCGTCGGCATCGGCTTCTACGCGAGCGCCGCCCAGGCGCAGGAGGCCGAAGCGCGGCTGACCACCCTGTACGAGCAGTCCCGCCCCCAGGTTCCCGAGCCCATCCGACCGGCGCTGGAGATGCGGCCCGAGAGCGTCGGACTCTACGAGATCGTCCGCCGCGACTGAGCCGAGTCACACGATCGCCGGGCTGAGACGGCCCCGGCGACGCCCGTTCCAACACCTACGAAGGAGTGTCCATGCCACTGGTTCGATACACGCTGGTGACCGCGGTGGTCGCGGCTTTGCTGCTGCCGACCGGCGCGACCGCGAAGGGCGACCACTCGAGGAGCGCGGGCAAGTCGCGCCAGGTCGAGCGGCTGCGCCAGGTGGAGCAGAAGCGCCTGCAGGCGCTGGTCGACGCCGACGTCGGCGTCGCCGGCGCGCTGATCGCCGACGACTTCGAAGCGATCAACCCGATCGGCGAGACCCTCACCCGTGCCGTGCTCCTCGGCGCCGTCGGATCGGGCGCCATCGACTTCCTGTCCGACGAGATCACCTCGCCGATCAGGGTGCGCCGGCACGGCAACAGCGCGGTCCTGCGCTACCGCCACACGATCGACATCCAGGTCGCCGGCATCGGGCACCTCACCCACCCCGCGTGGACCACCGCCCTCTACGAGCGGCGGAGGGGCAGCTGGCGGATCGTCTGGGAGCAGACGGGCGCGATCGGACCGCTGCCGCTGCCGAGCTGACCATGTGCC
>DASUQB010000017.1:0-26241 GCA_036280835.1 Microbacterium sp.
CGGACACGACACGAGAGAACGAATGATGAGCGACTTCCGCATCGGCGACGACGACTTCCTGCTCCACGGCGAGCCGTTCCGCATCCTGGCGGGGGCGCTGCACTACTTCCGCGTGCACCCCGATCTCTGGCGCGACCGCATCCGCAAGGCCCGCCAGATGGGGCTGAACACGATCGAGACCTACGTGGCGTGGAACGCCCACGCGCCCCGCCGCGGCGAGTTCGACCTCACCGGCGGCCTCGATCTCGGACGGTTCCTCGACGACGTCGCCGCCGAGGGCATGCACGCGATCGTGCGCCCCGGCCCCTACATCTGTGCGGAGTGGACGAACGGCGGCCTTCCGGCCTGGCTGTTCGCATCGGACTCGGTCGGCGTGCGCCGCGACGAGCCGCAGTACCTCGAGGCGGTCGAGGAGTACATGCGGCAACTCGCCCCCGTGCTCGTCCCCCGCCAGATCGAGCACGGCGGGCCGATCATCCTCGTGCAGATCGAGAACGAGTACGGCGCCTACGGATCGGATGCCGGCTACCTGGGCAAGCTCGTCGACCTGAACCGCGAGATCGGCCTCACCGTGCCGCTCACGACCGTCGACCAGCCGACGCCCGAGATGCTCGAGAACGGCAGCATCCCCGGTCTGCACAAGACCGCCTCCTTCGGATCGCGGTCGCTCGAGCGACTCGCCACGCTCCGCGAGCACCAGCCCACCGGGCCGCTGATGTGCTCGGAGTTCTGGGACGGATGGTTCGACAACTGGGGTGCGCACCACCACACGACTCCCGTCGACCAGGCCGCGAAGGACCTGGACGACCTGCTCTCGGCGGGCGCCTCGGTGAACGTCTACATGTTCCACGGGGGCACGAACTTCGGCTTCACGAACGGCGCGAACGACAAGGGCGTCTTCCAGCCGATCGTCACGAGCTACGACTACGACGCTCCTCTGGACGAGGCGGGGAATCCGACGGCGAAGTACTGGGCGTTCCGCGAGGTGCTCTCACGGTACGGCGATCTCGCCGACGATGATGTGCCCGTGGAAAGCGCCGCTGCTCCCGTGCTCACGGCCCGGCTCGAGCGCGCCGTCCCGCTCGACGACGCGGCACACCTCCTCGGCAGCTGGTCGTCGCACGAGCGGCTGCCGAGCATGGACGAGGTCGGCCGCTACGACGGCTTCGCCCTGTACCGCACCCGCATCGACATCACCGGCCGCGGCGTGCTGGAGATCGGCGAGGTGCGCGACCGTGCCATCGTGTCGCTCGACGGCGACCCGGTCGGCATCCTGACACGCGAGAATCACGACCGCCGGCTCGCGCTTCCCGCCGACGCCCGCGGAGTGCTCGAGCTGCTGGTCGAAGACCAGGGGCGGGTCAACTACGGTCCGCGCATCGGAGAGCCCAAGGGCCTCATCGGCGACGCCTCGGTCAACGGCGTGCCGGTCACGGCGTGGGAGGTGCTCGCCCTCGACCTCGATGACATCGACAGGGTGCGGGATGCCGCGGCCTCGGCCGCACCGGCGCACGGCATCGCCGGCCCCGTCTTCGCGTGGGGGTCCTTCGACCTCGACGAGCCCGCCGACCTCTTCCTGGCGACGGCGCACTGGGGCAAGGGCGCGGTGTGGGTCAACGGCTTCAACATCGGACGGTACTGGTCGCGCGGACCCCAGCACACGCTGTTCGTTCCCGCCGCCGCCGTGCACGCGGGGCGCAACGAGATCGTGGTCTTCGAGCTGCAGTCCGCGTCGGCCGAGGTGCGCTTCGTGGGCCGGCCGGATCTGGGCCACACCGACTACTGACGCCGCGCGAAAGGGGCCGGGCCGGGAGGATCCTCCCGGCCCGGCCCCTTTCGCGGGCTGCCGCCTTTAGCCGCAGCTGCGGGCGGCGTACTGCGCCTGGTCCTCGAGGGTGACCGTCTTCCCGTCGATGACGGCGGACGCCTCGACCGTGAACGCCCCGGCGGCGACGGCTCCGAGCCGGGTCGAGAAGGCGGAGGACACCGCCCGCCCGGGCTGCACGGTGATCGTCTTGGCGCCGAACGCGGACTGGATTCTCGCCTGCACGGGCACCTGCTCGCCGTTCGTCGCCGTCACGGTGAGCACGACCTTGTTCGCGACGCAGCGCGACGCGGTCGCCAGGGTCAGCGCGAGGGCGGGGGCCGGGGCATCCACGACCGCGACCGTGTAGGTGCGGGCCGCGCCGCTGGGCGCCGTCACGACGATGGTGCCCTGCCCCGCGTTGTCGGCGGAGGGCTGCGTGACGCGCACGTCGGCCTTGGAGTCGACGGCCACGGCGGCCAGACGCGGCCAGGTATCGCCGTCGCGCTCGACCGTGTAGGCCGTGACGTCTCCGGCGACTCCCGCGAGCGGGACGCCGTCGGCCGTGATGACGGCGACGTCGGCGACACCGGACGGGCCGGGGCGCAGGGCGATGAGCTCGACCTCGGAGACGATCAGGTGCGTCTGCGGCCGGGCATCCATCACCACCCGCACCTGGTCGGCGCGCACCCCGGCGAGCGGCACCTCGATGACGGGGGCCGGCCCCGCGAGGGGGACGTCGATCGCGATCGTGCCCGCGGACGTCCACGCTCCCGTGCCCGTGCGGTGCTCGACGCGCAGGCTCTGCGCCCACGTCGCGCTGGAGCCGTCCTTGAAGAACCGGATGCGCGCCTTGGTCAGCTGCTCCGGCTGCGCCAGGGCGTAGGTCAGCGTGTCCTGCACGTTCTTCGTGCCCGAGCGCCAGTTGGACCAGCCCTTGTCGTCGGGAATCCCGTTGATCGTGCGCGTCACCGCGTAGGACGGGCTCTCCGTGAAGGTGGCGGAGGGCGTGCTCTCGGGTGCGACGTTGCGCTCGGTCGCCGCCGTGAGGATGACGGTGAGCGTGGCGGGCAGCGCCGGCGCGGACGGGTCGTTCGACACCGCGGTGCCCGAGACCTCGACCGCGCCGAGCGCGGCGAAGTCCGCGTCGTCGAGCCCGTCCCAGTTCCACGTGACCGCCGCGGGGGTGCGGCTCTCGCCCGATCCCACCTGCGCGGGCACGGTCGCCGGGGCGATCTGCCGGAGCGCGTCGAGCCGGACGCCCGCGACCGTGGTCACCGAGACCGGGTCGGTGCGGCCGAACGATCCGACATCCACCGTCGCCGTCGTTTCGAACGATGCGCCGAACGCGTCGGTCCCCTGCCCGGTGATCGTCCGCACGCCCGGGGTCGACCAGTCGGCGCCGGCGATGCTCCACGTCACAGGGGCGGTGCGCTCGACGCCCTGGCCGTAGACGATCGTCACGCGGGCGGGCAGGGCCGGGGCCGTGCCGGTGAGGGTGCTCGTCGCGACGCCGCGCACCTGCGCGATCGCCGTGCTCTGGAGCGTCCACTGCTGATTCGTGCCGTTGTTCGACGTCCACAGGCCGACGGCGGTGCCGTCTGCGGTGCCCTGCCCGTTGACGTCGAGCACGCGCTCGGCGGCCACGTTCAGCAGCGAGAAGGAGCGGCCGTCGGTCGTGTTCGGCATCCACTGCAGAGCCGGGGTGGATGCCGCCTGCTCGACCGTCGCCGACACGAGGGCCGTGCTCGTGCCCTGCGACGCGAGGAACCGGCCGTCGCCGTTCTGCAGGGCGATGCGGGCGGTGCTCGTGCCCTCGCCGGAGAGCACGTGCGACGTCCAGACCTGCGGCTGCGCCGTGGCCTGCGTGGTGCCCGGCGTCGTGATGGTGGGGCCGGCGCCGGCGGGCGCCGTCAGCGCCTTGCCGCTCTGCTGGCCGACCAGCTGGTACTTCGCGCCGTCGCTGAAGGTCCCGCCCTCGGCGGCGCCGCTGACGCCCGAGATCAGCAGCGTCGTCACCGACTTCGCGGGCACCTCGATCGTCGCTGTCCGCGTCGCGGCATCCACGGGCACAGCAGTGCCCTGCACCAGGGCGTTCGCCGTCGGGTCGGCGGCGGGGGACTCGGTGGTGACGATGGGCGTCACGCTCGCGCCGGGTGCGATGTCGGCGAACCGGGACAGATCGATCGTGAGCGAGCGCGCCGAGGTCGCGGAGTTGATGTGCACCAGCGTCGCCCCCGACCCGTCGCCGTCGACGGCCGCGGTGGTCTGGGTGTTGTCCGTCGGGATGAGGTGATCCCCCGGGCGGATGTGGTGCGTGTAGTTGCGGAGCGTGTTGTACTTCGCGTTCGTGAGCACCTTGCAGGACGGGTCGGCCTCGCCCGCCGCGAGTCGCCGAGCCGAATCGCCCTCGGCGTTGCAGTCGAAGTCGATGAAGACGCTGCCCCAGTTGAGCTTCTCGACGCGCTCCATGTTGTACAGGTCCTCGACGGGCTGCCACAGCACCCACGCGGTCGGCTCGAGCTCGCGCAGGTCATCGGCCACGCGTGCCGCCATCCCGAGCCCGTTGTCGATGTTGGTCTGATTGAACCCCTGGCCCGAGGTGTCCCAGTTGCCCTCGACCTCGCTCATCCAGAGGGGCTTGTCGGAGCTCTTCGCGATGTCGCGGGCCACGACGCGGTCGCCGGTGCCGTACGTGTGCACGTTGAGCTGCGAGACCGCGCTCTTGGCCTCGGGCGTCCACCCGTTCCAGTTCGTGACGAAGGTGCTCGGGTTCGTCTCATCCATCGCCGAGATCGCGACGTCCGTCGTCGTGCCGGCCGCGCCGAGCCGCTGCTGCAGCGCCTTGATCATCAGATCCTGGCGCGCCGGACCGATGTGCGCGCCCTCCTGACGGCTGGCCGGCGTCGGCCAGCCGTTCGCGCCGAGGGTCGTCGACCAGTAGTTGGTGTTCGGCTCGTTGAAGGGGTCGAGGGTGTCGAAGTCGATGTCGTGCGTCTGCTCGAGCTCCTCGACGACGTTCACGAGGTACGACGCGAAGGCGTCCATGTCCTCGGGGGCGAGCTGCTCCGTCGTGCCGCTGTTGATGCCGCCCGAGACGAAGCCGCTCTGGGTGAGGAAGTAGGGCGGGGAGTTGCTGAACGCCTCCCACTTCGTGATCTTGTCGCGGAGCGCATCCAGCCACCAGCGCTGCGTCGCATCGGCGTCGAAGTCGTACGACGCGGGTGACTCGGGATCCCACGCGGCCGCGTAGCGGTCCCGATCGGCATACGTGGACGTGATCGGTCCCGAGGCGTCGGAAGCCGCGAGGTCCGGGTTCCACCAGCCCTCGACCGCGCCGCCCGGACGCAGGTAGCCCGGGACATCGGTCGCGTTGCCGCCGCCGATGTTGTAGCGGGCGATGTTGAGGTTCAGCCCCTCCTCGCCGAAGACCTTGTCGAAGAGGTCCTGGCGCACCTCCTCGGGGTAGGCGCCGGTCGCGTTCGCGAACCAGACGAGGCTCGTGCCCCATCCCTCGAAGGCCGGACCCTCGTAGGAGGGGTTCGGCGTGATGCGGACGGGGGTGCCCGCGGCGTGCGC
This sequence comes from Microbacterium sp., assembly GCA_036280835.1. Lineage (GTDB taxonomy): Bacteria > Actinomycetota > Actinomycetes > Actinomycetales > Microbacteriaceae > Microbacterium. The sequence continues at coordinate 5,384 of DASUQB010000017.1, forward strand.
GGAGTCTTCGCCGGCCGTGGCGACGACGGCGAGGCTGGCGGTCACGGCAGCCACGGTGGCGACGGCCATGGTGCGCCAGCGACGTCGTGACGAAGCGGCGGGGGGAGTTGTCGAGACCGTCACGGCCCCTCCTTCGGGGTGATCAGATGTGGCGCGAGCAGCGTCATCGCGAAGCTCTGGCACGATGTTACCGCGAACTGTTTACGCAAACAAGGGTCGCTGCCCGGTCGGACCCGGACCCAGGGGCCGGGGTCACTGACCCCGCAGGCGCACCCCCGAGCTCTTGAGCTCGAGCTGCGCGAGCGCTCGCATGACGCCCTCGTCCCCGCGCCGCCACGCGCCCATCGCGTCGGGGTCGATCTTCGAGAGGGTCGAGATCTTCTCGGTGGCGAGAGCGCGCAGGGCGAGCAGATCGATGCTGGCGCCCGCGTCGATCGCCGCCCGGGCCCGCCCCGATCGGCGCGCGAACCGGATGCGCGGAATCAGCCAGATCACCAGGATCATGACGATCGGCAGCACGGCGATTCCGATGCCGAGCCCCATGGCGAGCTGATTGACGGCGACCTGCTGGCTCTGACCCGCCGCCTCGAGCGCTGCGCCGGCGTCGCTCGCACCGTCGAACGGCGCCTGGATGCCGTCGCCGATGAGCGGGATCCCACCGAGGTTCGTGCCCACCTCGGTCATCGTCTTCTTGAAGTTCGCCCCCGACTCCTCCATCTGCACGCCGAACCCGGCGAGGTTCTCGACGAGCTGATACACCGTGATGCCGAGCCACACCCACGCGGCGATCAGGGCGAGGGCGATCACATCGCCGATGATCTGGCGGGTCCTGCGGGGCCCGAAGTCGGAGTAGAGGGTCATGGGCTCATGATGCCAGCCGATGGCCCGGCGCGATCGAACGCCTCCGCCGCGCGGCCGCCCAGAAGACAGTTCCTTGACCTCGACGATTGTGAGCGATAACATTCGGGAGGTTCCCGCCCCGCCGTCGCGCGGGGCGCCTCGGAAGGATTCGCAATGAAGCAACCCCTCGCTCGTCGTGCGCTCGCCGCTGTCGCCGCGATCGCGATCGGCCTGACCGGTGCGATCGCGGCGGTGCAGCCTGCCGTCGCCGCCACGACGCTGGTGGCGCACTACCCGCTCGGCGAGACGGCGGGCCAGACGGCGACCGACGCCTCGGGCAACGGGCGCCACGGAACCTTCGTCGGATCGCCGGTCCTGACGGGATCGGAGGGCGTCCGGCTCGACGGAGCCGATGACCACGTGCGGCTGCCGAACAACCTCCTCGCGGGACTCAGCTCGATCACGGTCAGCGCCGAGGTGCTCGTGCGCGCGTCGCAGGGCACCCCCTACTTCATCTACGGCTTCGGCAACACCGACTCCGCCGGCGTCGGCAACGGCTACCTCTACTCCACCGGCAACGGCTACAAGACCTCCATCGCCTCCGGCAACTGGTCGACCGAGCAGACGGTCAACAGCAACGCCAACCTCGCCCGCGACGTGTGGAAGACGATCACCTACACCCTGGACGACGCCACGAACACGGCCCGCCTCTACCTCGACGGTGTGCAGGTGGCGACGAACGCGAACGTCACCCTGACTCCGGGATCGATCGGCGGCGGCGTGACGACCGCCAACTACCTCGGCAAGTCGGTCTACAACGCCGACCGCACGCTCGCCGGAAGCCTCCGCGACGTGCGCATCTACGACTCCGCCCTCACCGCGACCGAGGTCGCGTCGCTGCAGCCCGCTGATGCCACTCGCGTTCAGCGCGATGCGACCGCGCTGTCGCTCGGCGACCTCTCGGCCGTGACGACGAACCTCGCCCTGCCGGCCACCGCACCCAACGGGAGCACCGTCGCCTGGGCCACGAGCAGCCCCGGCGTCGTGTCGGCGTCGGGCGTCGTCTCCCGCCCGGCCGCCGGCGCGCCGAACGCCCAGGTGACGCTGACGGCGACCCTCACTCGCGGCGCGTCATCCCAGACCCGCGCCTTCCCGGTGACCGTGCTCGCCCTGCCCGGCGACGACGTGCGGGCCCAGCAGGACCTCGACGCCGTCGCGATCCACAACGCCGCCGACATCCGCGGCAACATCACGCTGCCCGCGAGCGGGTCGGTGAACGGCACCGCGATCACCTGGTCCGCCTCTCCGTCCGGGATCATCACCACCGCCGCGCAGGGAGGGAAGCCCGCCGGAGTCGTGACACGCGGCGCCGCCGACCAGCAGGTCGTGCTGACCGGGACGGTCGCCGGAACCGCCGCGACGCGGCAGCTCACCGTGACGGTGAAGGCCGCACCGGCGAACCTCGACACCGACTACACCGCCGGCTACCTGTGGACGCACTTCGCCACCGAGGGCGGTTACGAGAAGATCTTCTACGGGCACAGCGACGACGGGCTGCACTGGTCGAAGCTCAACGACAACAAGTCCATCCTCGCCAACCTCGGCGGCGACCTCGGGGTGCGCGACCCGCACCTGGTGCGCGCGCCGGAGGGCGACAAGTACTGGATCATCGGCACCGACCTGCACGCCGAGGGCGGCGGAGCCGGCGGATCGGGCTGGGACCAGCTCAACGCGAGCCAGAACATCGTGGTCTGGGAATCCTCGGACCTCGTGAACTGGAGCGATCAGCGCATCGTCTTCGCCGGCTTCGACCAGGCGGGGTGCGTCTGGGCTCCGGAGGCGACCTACAACGAGGCGACCGGCGAGTACTACGTGTACTGGGCCGCGCGGGACCGCACCGACAACGGCACGAACGACTGGGCCCTGCGGATGTACCTGACGAAGACCCGCGACTTCGTGACGTTCACCGAACCCGAGATCTGGACCTCGCTCAACGAGAAGGGCGACGGCGCCACCGGTCCGAACATCATCGATTCGACGATCGCCAAGGAGGGCGACACCTACTACCGCTTCTCCACCTCCGACTGGCGGACCGTCGTCGACACCGCCACCAGCCTCGACGGTCCGTGGGAGCGCCGGATCGACGTCGGCGACGCAGCGGCCCACGGGCTGCGCACCCGGATGGAGGGGCTGACGGTCTACCAGCTCCCCGACGGCCGATGGGCCGCGATGGGGGACGACAGCGGGTACTACGCCCACACGGCCGCGACGCTCGAGAGCCTGGCGTTCACAGAGCTCAGCGTGGGATCCGGAGCGAACCAGTACTCCTTCGACCAGCGGTTCCGGCACGGTTCGGTGCTGCGCCTCTCCGCCGCAGAGGAGGAGCGCCTGCTCGCGGCCTACGGCGACGCGCCGGAAGAGCCGGAAGAGCCGGAAGAGCCCCAGCAGGGTCCCATCGCCGAGTACGCCTTCGACGACGGCACCCTCGCCGACTCGGTCGGCACCGCCGACCTCACGGCGAGCGGCTCGGCGGCGGTGGCGACGGATGCCGTGAAGGGCAAGGCGCTGCGCCTGGACGGCACGGCCAACGGCTTCGCGTCGTTCCCGGCCGGATTCTTCGACGGACGCAGCACCATGACCGTGTCGATGGACGTCAAGTCCGAACGCGCGAGCGGCAACTTCTTCACCTTCGCCCTCGGCGCCGACACGAACAAGTACTACTTCCTGCGTGTGCGAGGCGGCGACATCCGCAGTGCCATCACGCAGAGCTCGTGGCAGAGCGAGTCCGCGGTCACGGGAGCGGTCACCGCGGGGCAATGGCACCGCGTCGACGTCGTCTTCGAGGGCACCACGATGCGCGTGTACGCCGACGGGGTCAAGCTCGGCGAGAACACCACGCTGGGGGCGACCGTCGAACAGCTCGGCGAGAACCTCGCCGGGTACCTGGGCAAGTCGTTCTACTCCGGCGACGCCTTCTTCCAGGGCTGGTACGACAACGTGCGCGTGTACAACCGGGCTCTCTCGGGCGGCGAGATCCTCGAGAGCGCCGGCATCACCGACCAGCTCGTCGACGTGTCGCTGAAGGATGCCGCGGCGCTCAAGCTCGCCCCGATCGTCAACGGCGCGGCGCGCACCGTCATCTTCCCGGTGAACAAGGGCGCCGACGTCTCCAGCCTCGCCCCGACGTTCTCGACGGCGACCGGCGTGACCGTCTCTCCGGCATCCGGCACCGCGGTGGACCTGAGCGCACCCGTGACCTACACGCTCACCGCTCCCGGCGGCTCGACCGCGACCTGGACGATGGAGGCCCGGGTGGTGGCGAGCCCGGTGCTTCCGGGGCTGTACGCCGACCCGAACATCGCGGTCTTCGGCGACACCTATTACATCTACGCCACCAGCGACGGCTACGCGGGCTGGGGCGGTAAGGAGTTCTACGTCTGGAGCTCGAAGAACCTCGTCGACTGGGAGCGCTCCGCCGAGCCGTTCCTGACGCTCGACGGGGCGAACGGCGACGTCCCGTGGGCGACGGGCAACGCGTGGGCGCCCACGATCATCGAGCGCGGCGGCAAGTACTACTTCTACTTCAGCGGCCACAACGCGGCTCTGAACCGAAAGACGATCGGCGTGGCCGTGGCGGACAGCCCGGCGGGCCCGTTCGTGGCGCAGCCGAACGCGATGATCCTGAACAACGAGGCGGTGACCTCGGGGCAGGCGATCGATCCGGCCGCATTCCATGACCCGGTGAGCGGCAAGTACTACCTCGGCTGGGGCAACGGAAGCCCGACCAGCGGTCCCGTGCTCGCCGAGCTCGCCGACGACATGGTGTCGATCAAGGCCGGCACGTACCAGCGGATCAGCGGTCTGACCGACTTCCGCGAGGGCGTCTTCTTCAACTACCGGGCGGGGCTGTACCACCTGACCTACGCGATCGACGACACGGGGTCGGAGAACTACCGTGTGGGCTATGCCACCGCCACGAGCATGAACGGTCCGTGGACCTACCGCGGCGTGATTCTGCAGAAGGACCTGTCCCTCGGCATCAAGGGCACCGGCCACAGCTCGATCATCAACGTGCCCGGCACCGACGACTGGTACATCGCCTACCACCGCTTCGCGATGCCCGGCGGCAACGGGAACAACCGCGAGACGACGATCGACAAGCTCGAATTCGGGGCGGACGGGCTCATGAAGACCGTCACGCCGACCCTCGAGAGCGTTCCGGCGCAGAGGATCGAGCTGCCGCCGACCGGGCCCGAGATCGAGGTCGCGACCTCGTCGAGGTGCGTGGCGGGCAAGGTGACGGTGACCGTCAAGACGACGAACGCCGACACGGTGCCCGTCTCGCTTCAGGTGCAGACGGCGTACGGGAGCAAGACGGTGCTGGAGGTGCTTCCCGGCAAGTCGGTGTCGCATGCGTTCTCCACCCGCGCCGTCAGCGTCGGCGCAACGACGGTGACGGTGACCGCGACCGGAACGATCGCCGGGGAGTCCCAGGCATCGGTGCGGGAGATGACGCACGCCGCGGCCGTCTGCGGCTGACCCGGCCGCCGGGTGAGCGCCTAACCCATCCGGTGCGGAGACGCAAGGGTGTCGTCGTCGTCGACGGCCGACGGTACACAGGGCGGGTGAAGACCATCCTGTACGCGAACATCGAACTGCTGACCGGCGACGACATCGCGGCCGCGGTCCTGCGCTTCAGCGAGGCGCTGGGAACGACCGGACTGGCCGAGACGATCGAGATCCCGGTGATCGAGGCAGACGGCTCACGCGGAACGGCGATGATGCTCGTGGGGCCCGCCAGCCAGATCGTGGTGAAGGACGCGGAGACCGGTGGCCGCGAGCTGGTCGATTCCCACGCCGTGGCGGAGCTGAACGGCAAGGCCCGCCGGCTGAAGCACACCGCGACGACCGGGGCGGCGGCGAACGACGCCCTCCACTGGCCCGACGACATCTGAGCCTCCGCGAGCGAGCCCTGCGGCACCTTCCCGACCGCCCAGGCGAGACCGGGCGCCGGAGCGCACCTGCTCGGAGGGCATGGCCTCCCGCCCGTTCCAGGAGTATCTTTCCACCCATGGGGGAGCCTCGATTTCCGGGGGCGCCGACGGTGCGGCCGACGCCCCTGACAGCGCGCACCACGCCGCCCTCGCCGCGAGGTCGAAATGGCCGAGCCCGGTGCGCCTGAGAAGCGCTCGGCGAATGCCCGCGGCTCCGCCGCGGATCCGGTATCGCACGCCCCGGACGCGCTGATCCGCGTCTCGGTCGCGGACGCCGCCACCGAGACGGAGCTGCGGATCCTTCGCGCCCGCGCCTACGGTCCCGATCCAGACATCGACGCCGATCCCGCTGCGCTCGCTCGGCTCGCGGAGCTCGAGGCGGCTCACACCCGTGCCGCCTTCTCCGTCGGCGAATCCGCAGTGCCCGCCACGCCGGAGCCCGTGCGCTCGTCGGCGCCGGTCGACTCGCCGCCGTTCCCGGCCGAGCCGGTCGTCGTCCAGGACGAGCGCCCCGCGCGCGTCAGACGCCCCATCACGGCGACACCGCTGCGCCTCCTCGCGGTCGGGCTGGGGGCCGCAGCGCTGACCGTCATCGTCATCGCCGTCGGCATGCCGGCGGGCGAACGGCGCCCGGACGCCACGCTGCGTTCCTCGGGCGAGGCACCGGACGATTCGCTGCTCGAGATGCTTCAGTCGGAAGGGCAGGAGCATCCGCTCGATCGCACAGCTCTACGTGGGGCGTCGGAGATGGAGATCGACCTTTCCACGCTGCGTGCGTTCGGGACGTACGCCGAGCTGGAACTCTGGGCGGCGACGAACATCTTCGGGTCGCCGTGCCTCATCGCGGTACATCGTGCGTCGATGGACGTGGTGGCGCGGAGCTGTGTTCCGTCGAGTGCGACTCTCCTGATCGACACGGGAGGGCGCGAACTGTCCGATTCGGAACCCGTGCGGTTCGTGCACCGGGGCGAAACCGTCGACGTGTACTTCCTGGCGCCGTGAGGGGTGGACGGGTGGAAGAGACGCCGGTGCCGCCGAATGTCGAAGACGAGCTGATGCGGCTGCGCGCCCGGGCCTACGGGACCGCCCCTGACATCCACGACGACCCGTCGGCGCTCGCACGGCTCGCCGAGCTGGAGTCCGAACGCAGGGGGGACCGGACGGGCGGCCCCACCGTCGATGCCCGTGAGCCCGCGCACGACTCCTCTCTCGATGATGCCCGGACGGCGCCCGCCGGCGGCTCGCCGGGCGGCAGCGAACCGATACCGCAGACGGCGCCGGCTGACGCGTCCGGCGAGGGCCGGCCGGCCCCACAGGGGCCCGCGCGCTTGTGGGTCGCGGCAGCCGTGGGCGCCGCGCTCGTCGCCGCGGTCTACGGCGGTGTGTGGCTTCTCGGGCCGCGCCCGGATGCCTCGCTGGGTCCGACCGCTCGTGAGGTCGAAGCCGAGCTCACGACTTCCCTCGCCCTCAATCGTCGATGGGCCGAGGACCTCGACTTCTCGACACTCGAGTCCTACGAGACGTATCGCGGCATCGAGCCCTGGTCCGCGGTGGACTACTACGGCGACCCGTGCCTCGTACTGGTCGACCGCGTGACCAGCGCTCTCCTGGAGGTGGCCTGTGCGCCCGCCGGTGCCGACCTCGTGGCCGACGTCGAAGCCTGGCCGGCGCTGGACCCGGACTTCGCCGAGGGCCTCCCTGACGGAAGCGTCATCCGATTCCAACTGCGTGACGCCGCGGTGGACGCTTTCGTGCACCGTGCGCCGACGCAGTGAGACTCTCGACCGTCGCGAAGAGCACGGCACCCTGTTGGACATCAGATACGTCGGCTTCCAGCAGGACGTCGCCGCGGATGCCGGGACATGCTCGACGGGTGTACCGGCACACCGCGCGCGGACGGCGACGCGTCCGGGTGCATCCAACAGCGAGGCTCGGGCGGAATAACCGTGTGAGGGCGCCTCGTCCAGGCGTCCGCACGTCGCAACGCCGCGAAGGGACCTCGCCATGAAGCTGCCCGCCCAGACGACCGTGTTCGAGTACGACTCGTACGGGGATGCCGATGTGCTGCAGATGCGGCAGCGGGAGCTGCCCCCGCCGCAGTCGACGGAGGTCACCGTCGAGGTGATCTGCTCGGGGCTCAGCCACATCGACGGATTCATCCGCGGCGGCCGCGAGTCGGAGTGGACCGAGGAGTGGCCCCGGCGATCCGGCAGCGACTTCGCGGGAGTCGTCGTTGCGCGGGGCGATCAGGTCACGGGCTTTCCCGTCGGCTCCTCGGTGATCGGGCACGTCGCCAGCGGAGCGCATGCGATGTTCCTGAACGCACCCGAGCAGGCCCTCGTGCCCAAGCCCCGTGACCTGAGCTGGGAGGTCGCGGGCGGCCTCTACCTGGCGGGCACCACGGCGCTCGCCACCCTCGACCGGCTGCGGATCGGCGCCGGCGACACCATCGTGGTCTCGGCCGCCGCCGGGGCCGTCGGAAGCATCGAGGCCCAGATCGCGAAGTACCGCGGCGCCCGGGTCATCGGCACGTGCGGCGAGCGCAACTTCGACTACCTGCGGCAGCTCGGCATCACCCCCGTCAAGTACGGCGAGGGGATGGAGGAGAGGATCCGGACCGTCGCGCGCGGTCCCGTGACGGCGATGATCGACAACTTCGGCAAGGACGGTCGCGACCTCGCCGCGCAGCTCGGCGTGCCCGCCGGCCGCTACCGCTCGAGCGAGGACCGCCGCGACCTCGAGCTGAGCCTGCTCAAGGACGACCCCGACTCCGTCGCGTCCGGCACCGACCTGCTGCGCCGGGTCACCGAGCTGGCGCGGGTGCGCGCCTTCACGCTGCTCACCTCGGGCGTCTACCGCCTCGATGACATCGTCGAGGCGTACGCCGACCTGGCGCGCCTGCACGCCCGCGGAAAGGTGGTCGTGGCGACCCATCACGTCGCCGCCTACCGCACGCTCAAGGCGCGCGACATCCACGAAGCGGCGAAATAGCCGGGGCGGGCGCGTCAGTACGGGAAGTTCTGCGTGCCGCCGATGTAGGCGATGGTGCGGCGCCGCTCGACGATGATCCCGATCGACCCGACGAGCCAGAGCGGCAGCTGCGTGAGGAACGCGATGCGGAACGCGTCCAGCGTGTAGGTGGCGGGGGTGCCGGCCCCCTGCACGTCCATCGCGATGCCGATGAAGAGGATCGCGATGAGGGCCGCGAGGAAGCCCCCGCCGTTGACGATGCCGGTCGCGGTGCTGAGGCGGTGCGTGGGGTTGAACGTCCGTGCGTGGTCGAAGGCGATCATGGATGCCGGTCCGCCCGTCGCCAGCGCCAGCATCAGCACCACCAGCAGCCAGAGCGGAGCCGGGCCGGGCCACGCGATCACGACGAGCCACACCGTGGCCTGGAAAACCACGGTGGGGAGAACGAGCCACCGGGAGCGCCTGGTCGGGTGCCGGCTCGACAGCGCGCCGAGCACCGGACCGGCGACGATGCCGAACAGCACGAGCGAGGTCATCACGAGCCCCGCGACGGCGGGGGTGAGCCCCTGGCCGATGGTCAGGAACGGGAAGCCCCACAGCAGCACGAAGGCGGTGCCGGCGAAGGGCGTCGTGAAGTGCGACCAGAAGCCCAGGCGCGTGGCGGGATGGGCCCACGACTCGCGGAAGCCCTCGCGCAGGTCGGCCGATGACCGGACGACCTGGATCGCGCCGGTGTCGGTGTTCACCGACGTGTCCACCGGATCGGCGCGGCGCTGGGGCGGGCGGTTCCGGATGACGGCGAACGTGAGCACCGCGAACAGCACGCCGAGCCCGGCGAGGCTGCCGAAAGCGACGGTCCACGAGGTCGCGTGCAGGAGCGCGGCGAGCGGGATGACGGCCACGATCTGGCCGAGCTGCCCCGTGATCCCGGTGAGCTGGATGAGCACCGGCGCGCGCTGCGCGGGGAACCACGTGGCGATGACGCGCAGCACGCTGGGGAAGACGGCGGCGTCGCCGGCGCCGATCAGGACGCGGGCCAGGATGCCGATGCCGACGGTGTCGGCGAACGCCATGACGAGCTGGCCGATCGCCATGAGCACCATGCCCGCCGCGATGACCGGGCGCGCGCCGAAGCGATCGAGCAGCACGCCGACGGGTATCTGCATCGCTCCGTAGACGGCGAGCTGGATGACGGCGAACATCGACAGCGCCGACGCATCGGCATCGAACCGCACGGCGGCGTCGATGCCGACCGACGACAGCGAGGTGCGGTTGACGATCGCGACGACGTACGCCACGACGCCGACGCCCCAGACCGTCCACGTGCGCCATCCCGGCGCATCGAGAGAGGCGGTGCGGCCGTTCACGCGAAGATCTCCAGGAGCCGCCGGCACCGCGGCGGATCCTCGGTCAGTCCGTGGCGGAGCCCCCACAGCAGGTACGACATGCTCCGGACGACGACCCACTCCCGGGCCCGGCCGGCGGGAACACCCGCGATGCCGACGAACAGGCCGAACAGGTCGCGCACCTCGGCGTCGGTCGCGGCTTCGTCGAGCCTGCTCCAGAGGATGCGCCCCAGATCGTACTCGCGATCGCCGCGGAGCAGCACCGGGTCGACGACGAGCCAGGGCGCCCGCGTCGCCGCGAGCACCTGCTCGAAGTGCAGGTCGCCGTCGACCGCCGTCGGCGCGGGCTCGTCGACGGAGCGCGCCACCGCGCACGCGATGGCCGCGTCGAGCTGTTCGCGGGGACAAGGGCCATCGAGGCACGACCACTCGCGCTCGAACGTCTCGGCGTGCTCGCGGGCGATCTCGTCGGTGCCCTTCACCGTCGCGGGCACCGGCACCGCGAGCGTGCGGACGAGCTCGGCCAGCACCGTCACCGCTCGCGGCAGCGGCTCGTCGAGCAGCGTACGGCGGCCATCGACGCGCTCGAGCAGCATGGCGCCGGCATCCTCGTCGACGGCGTCCAGTCGCACGGTTCCCCGGCCGTCCCACAGCCGCAGCGCAGCCGCGTGCTGTTCGGTGTCGTCGCCCGGCGGCTCGAGCCTCAGGACCAGTGCCTCGCGATCCCGCCGCACCGGCACCACGAGGGCGTTCGACCCGTGCATGACGGCGCCGTCGAGCGCCAGCGTCCACCGGCGGCACTGCTCCTCGACCCGGTCAGGCAGGGTGTCGAGCCACCCCCGGCCGGCGGCGTCGTGCCACCAGCGCGGCATCTCGCGGAACGACTGCGGCACGACGATCATCGCCACGAGCCTAAGCCGCGGCCGGGGCGCCGTGCTGCGGGCTGTACCACTCGGTGGGTCGGCGCCTTGCGACCCCTCGTGAGCGACGGTTAGCGTCCAGGCGCCGGTCGGCTCGGCTGTCCCATCTGATGGAACGCGCCGGTCGGCTCACCCCAGGGTGAACACGGGCGCGCTGCGGCACGCCCGACATCGGATCAAGGACGATCAAGGAGTCGAGGATGCGCAAACGTCTGATCAAGAGGGCCGCGGCAGTGGGGCTCGGGGCACTGGTGGTGCTCGCCCTCACCGCCCCACCCGCCTACGGCCTCGCGAGACCGGCAGAACCCGTGCCGCCCGCAGGGCTGACCGGTCTCGATCCCACAGGCGCCGACATGCCGACGGTCGGAGGCAATCTCGGCAACCAGCACTATTCGGGGCTGACGCAGATCGGCAAGGACAACCTCGACCGGTTGGCGCCTGCGTGGCGCACCCATGTGTCGGCGGTCGCGCCCGCGAGCGACGACGTCGGGCAGCAGACGACACCCATCGTCGTCGACGGGGTGATCTACCTCGACACACCCAGCGGCGGGGTGGCCGCCGTCGACGGCGCCACCGGCGAACCGATCTGGAAGTGGGAGAACGGCGTCTACGGCCTCTCCGGCACGCGGCGCGGCGTCTCGGCCGGCGATGGCAAGATCTTCACGCTCGCCGGGGGCAACCGCGTCGTCGCGCTCGATGACGCCACGGGGGCCGAGGTGTGGGCCGTCCCCGCAGTCGGGCCGAACGGCGAGGATCTCGGCCGCGTCGGAAAGGTCGCGACGGTCTATTACAACGGCATCGTCTACGCCCACGCGGCGGACGGCGACCGCGGAGCGGTCGTGGCGCTCGACGCCGCCGACGGATCGTACCTGTGGCACTTCTTCGGCGGGCCCAAGCGCGGCCAGGTGTTCACCGGTGTCGACGGCGTCCCGTTCGACGCCTCGGCGACGTGGGGCCCCGTGCTCCCCGACGGCACCGACTGCGCGGAGGAGGGCGGGGCGACGTCGTGGATCCACGGCGCCGTCGACCCGGAGCTGAACACGTACTACATGACCTTCGGCAACGCCCGCAGCTGCACCTCGTCTCAGAACGGTTCGCTCCGCCCCGGCGACAACCTGTTCTCGACCACGATGGTCGCCGTCGACGCCTCGACCGGTGCGTACGACTGGCACTACCAGTCCATCCACCACGACGTGTGGGACATGGACAACGTGCACCCGCCGACCCTCGCCGACATCGAGGTGGACGGCGCAGAGCGCAAGGTCGTCTTCTACGGCAGCAAGTCGGGGCACCAGTTCGTGCTCGACCGCACCAACGGAGAGCCAGTGCTGCCGGTGACCGAGAAGGCGATGATCACCGACTCCCGCCAGGCGCAGTCGCCCACCCAGCCGTTCCCCCAGAGCCGGCTGCTGCCGGAGTGCGTCGTCTGGGAGAAGCTCGACCCGCAGAACATCCCGGGCGACCCGTGGCGCGCCGTGCCGAACTACAACGGCTACCAGCCCGACGCGGAGGGCAACCTCGTCTTCAACCCGGACAGCTACGTCGCGGCCGACGAGCCGTTCCTCACCTACCCCGAGGGCGGGCCCGACCACCGTGAGGGCTGCATGTACGACCCGCAGTGGGATCTGCCGATTCTGTCCACGACGAGCCAGAACGGCGGCGGCGACTGGTCGAACAACGCGTACAGCCACAGCACGAACCTCGTCTACTTCCCGTACGGCACGAACCCCGTTGCCCACTGGAACGGGGCGTCGGCCAACGGTCAGCGCGCCATGGGCCAGTACCAGACGGGCGGCATCCTGGCGTATGACGCGTCGACCGGAGAGGTCGCGTGGAAGAACCACCTCGGGACGGACATGTCGCACGGCCAGGGACCTCTGGCCACGGCATCCGACCTCCTCTTCGTGGGGCAGATCGACGGACGTGCGCTGGCGATGGATGCCGGCACCGGCGACGTGCTCTGGGAGTTCCAGACGGGCTCCGGCATCGCGGCCGCACCGGTGACCTACGAGATCGACGGCGAGCAGTACGTCGCGGTCTTCGCCGCGGGGTCGACCAACCCCTACGGCGGGTCGGTCACGCAGGGCGACTCGCTGTGGGCGTTCAAGCTCGATGGAACCTACACGACCGAGTCGGGCAGTCAGGAGGGGCCGGACACGGCGCCCCTGTCGATCCGCCGCCCGGTCAGCGGCGCAGCGGTCGAGGGCGCCACGGTGAACAACACCGTGCTGCTCGCCCGCAGCAGCCGCACCGCCGACACCGCCGCCGCGAGGGATGCGACGACGCAGAGCTCGATGCAGCCCACGCACCTGCGGGTTCCCGTGGGCACGACGGTCACCTTCCGCAACCCGGGGGCCGAGACGTTCCCGAACTTCCCGAACGCGAAGCCGCATTGCGCGACCCAGTTCTTCGAGGGCGAGTTCAACGTCAAGCTGCAGCCGGGGGAGACGTACGAGCACACGTTCGACCGTGCCGGCGAGTACTTCTTCAACGACTGCACCGACCCGCGGCCGACCGGCAAGATCGAGGTCGTCCTCGCTCCCCAGGAGGTGCCGGGCGCGCTGCGGTTCACGCCGCAGAAGCTGAACCTCGCGTCCGAGACGGGGCTGTTCACGGGCGTCGAGGGCAAGGTCTCCGCGCACTTCGAGCTGCCGGCGGGCGCGGTGTACGAGAGCGGGGCGATCCTGCGCACGCCGCTGTCGCAGACGCCGATCCCGGCCGAGAAGGTGACGGCCAACAAGAACCGGCTGATCGTCCAGTTCGACAAGGCCGACCTGGACAACAACGTGCCGACGGGCGAGGTGAGTCTCACCCTGGTCGCCAATGTCCTGCAGGACGGCGTGCAGAAGCAGCTCACGTCGACGGCGACCGTGACGGTCACGAAGTAGGCCGGTCGACCGGCATCCACGTCCGCCTCCGTCGCTCCTGCCCGCACCCGCGGGGCGGGGCCGACGGGGGCGGACGTGCGTGCGCGCGTCCCGCGCGGCCGCCGTGTCCCATTCGGCGAGACTCGACTTTGCAGAGGTCGGTCCCACGATCCAGAGTCGCAGAGGCGGTCGCGCGCACGCGCGCGGCCCCGCCGCATCTACAGAGAGGCTGGCAATGGTGCCTGACAAGGAGCCTGAGGAGTCGCGCGAGCCCGAAGAGTCGAGGACGCCGGCAGAGCCGGCCGTGCCCGAAGAGCTCCGCGAGTCCATCTACGGGCACACCGACACGTTCTACACGACGCCCAAGCTCAATCTCGGTGTGCCCCCGGACCCGAAGTTCATCCGGGTGCTCTCCGCCATCGAGGTGGCGATCGGCGTCGCGCTCTTCGCCCTGCTCTTCTTCGGTGTGATGTACCAGGTGATCGGCCGGTACCTCCCCGCGATCGGCTGGGTCGGCGCGGGCGAACTGGCCCTGCTGTCGATGGTGGCGATGACCTTCATCACCACCGGCTATCTCGTGGGCCGCAACGGGCACATCGTCATCGAGGTGTTCGACCAGCTGCTCGCGGGCACCAAGCTCTTCGTCGCGCTCCGGGTGGTCTCGGCCGTCATCATGGTCGTGACGAGCCTCGCGCTGGCCTACGAGGCCTTCGTGAAGATCGAGACCGAGTGGATGCGGGCGAGCGCGGCCATGCATGTGCCGCTCGGCATGCTCTACGTCTTCGCGCTCCTCGGGTTCGTCTCCGCCGCGGTCCACTCCGCGATGAAGATCCCGTACGCGCACCGCCCGGAGCACAAGCTCGACATCTCCGAGATGGAGGGCTGATCCCTTGGACCTCTGGCTCTACATCCTCCTGCTCGTCGTCCTCCTGCTGCTGCGGGTGCCCGTCGCCTTCGCGATGATCGCGCCCAGCATGCTGTACTTCTACAGCCAGGGGCTCTCGCCGGGCTACGCGATTTCGTCGATCGTCAACGGCATCAACAGCTTCCCGCTGCTCGCCGTGCCGCTGTTCATCTTCGTCGGCACCATCGCGAACCACCTGGGCATCGCCGCGCGGCTCTACGACTTCGCGAAGGCCCTGCTGCCGCGGCTTCCCGGCAACCTCGCCTACGTCAACCTCGGCACCGCGATCGGCTTCTCGTGGATCAGCGGCTCGGCGCTGGCGGACGCCGCCTCCACGAGCAAGGTGCAGATCCCGCAGATGCTGAAGGCCGGCTATCCCTACGGCTTCTCGGCCGGGCTCACGGCATCCGGTTCGCTGATGAGCACCGTGATGCCGCCCAGCATCCCGGCGGTGCTCTTCGCCGCGACGGCGACGATCTCCACGGGGGCCCTGTTCGCCGGCTCGATCCTGCCGGCGCTGCTGATGGCGGTCGGCCTCGCCGTCTACGTGGCCATCTGGGTGAAGCTGCACCCCGAGGTCGCGACGAGCCGCCGCTTCGACGCGGCGATGCTCCGGAAGGCGACCGTGCGGGTGATCGCGCCGATGCTGCTTCCCGTCATCATCCTCGGCGGCATCTTCAGCGGCTGGTTCACCCCGACCGAGAGCGCCGGCATCGCCGCCGCCTACATGCTGCTGCTCGGACTGATCTACCGCACCCTGAATCTCCGGGTCTTCTGGAAGGCGGCCAAGGAGACGGTCGTCATCTCCGGCGGCATCCTGCTGATCCTCGGCGCCTCGAACCTCATGGGGCAGGTGCTCGCCCGCGAGCAGGTGTCGCGCAACCTCGGCGAGTGGCTGTCGAACCTGACCGAGAACCCGGTCGTCTTCCTGCTGCTGCTGAATGTCCTGCTGATCCTGCTCGGCATCTTCCTCGAGGCCCCTCCGGTCATCCTGGTGCTCGTCCCGATCCTCATGCCGATCGTCGCCGCCTACGGGATCGACCCCGTGCAGCTCGGCGTCATCATGATCCTCAACCTGATGATCGGCTCGCTGACGCCACCGGTCGGGGCCGTGCTGTTCGTGGTCGGCTCGATCACGCGCAGACCCATGGGGGAGCTGTTCCGCGGCATCCTGCCCTTCCTCATCCCCCTCGGCGTCGTGCTGATCCTGCTGACGCTCTTCCCCGCGATCGTCACGATCGTGCCCACCCTGCTCGGCTTGATGTGACGACCCCCGGAAAGGAACACCTGTGACCAGACGGCTCTACGTGCTGAACGGCCCGAACCTGAACATGCTCGGCCAGCGCGAACCCCAGCTGTACGGCAGCGCGACGCTCGACGACGTGCGGGAGGACTGCGCCCGCGTCGCCGGCGAGCTCGACTTCGACCTCTTCTTCGCCCAGTCCAACGCCGAGCACCAGATCATCGACTGGCTGCACGACGCGTTCCGGGAGGGGGCCACGGTGGTGATCAACCCGGCCGGGTTCAGCTTCCGCTCGGTGCCGGTGCTCGACGCGCTGCGGATGCTGGAGACCCCCATCGTCGAGGTCCACATCACCAACATCCACGCCCGGGACGAGGCGCACAGCAACTCGCTCGTGTCCTCGGTGGCGCGCACGGTGATCGCGGGAGCCGGCGTGTACGGGTACGAGCTGGCGATCCGGGCCGCCGACCGCCTGACGGGGTGATCAGGAGGGGGCTCCGGCCTCCGACCGGAACCGGGCGACGTCGACCGTGCGGCCGCTTCGCGCTGCCAGGGCGGCCGCTTCGACCAGGGCCAGTGACCGCGACGCGTCCTCCGCCGACACGAGCGGCGGCGCGGTTCCGCGCGCGACGTCGATGAAGTGCTCGAGCTGCGCCGGGAACGACCCGCCCGCGGCACCCGCGAGGTGGGTGCGCGAGAGCGGCGAATGCCAGTCCGGCGAGATCGCCGGATCGTAGGTGTACTTCGCCAGGTTCGGCACGGAGAGCGCACCGCGCGTTCCGACGAGCTGATAGGCGGTCCCGTCGGGCACGAGGGGGAACGCCGCGGCATCGTCCGTCGCCTGATCCCAGCCCCACGGGGAGACGCCGGCGTCGGAGGCCAGGAAGCTGCCGACGACACCGCTCTCGAACCGCAGGCTGACCGACGCGGTGTCCTCCACCTCGAGGTGCCGCGCGTGCGAGCTCACCATCGCCTGGATCTCCGCAACCTCACCGAGCAGGTGACGCAGCAGATCGAGGTCGTGCACGAGGTTGATCAGCATGACGCCGGCCCCGGGCTGGCGGTGCCACGGCGTCTCGGTGAAGTAGGCGTCTCCCTTGCGCGCCGACCAGATGCCGCTGACGGCGACCAGCTGCCCGAGCTCGCCGCCCTCGATCGCGGCGCGAGCGCGTGCCACCGAAGGGTGGTGGCGCCGGTGATGCCCGACGAGCAGGCGGCCGTCGAGCCGGGCGACCTCGTCCACGAGGCGGAGGGAATCGGCGTAGTCGGTCGCGACCGGCTTCTCCAGCAGCACGGCGACCCCGGCGCGGAGGCAGAGGATCGCGGTGTCCACATGGAGGGCGTTCGGGTTCGCGATGATGACCGCGTCGAGCCGCTCGGCGGCGAGCATGCCACCGGCGTCCGGGTGCGCCGGGCACCCGAAGTCCGCCTCGGCGGCGATCGGATCGGCGACCGCGGCGAGCTCCGCCCGGGGTGTTCTGGCGATCCACTCCGCATGCTGCCGGCCCATGAAACCCGTGCCGATCACGCCGATGCGCAGGGGTGCGGTGGCGGTTGCGATCACGCGGGCTCCCTCCTCGCGGTGCGCGGGCGCCCTTCTCTCGGGCGCAGCTCCGCTCGAGCGTATGCCAGCATGGAGCGACCCGCGGGGATCGTTCCATTCAGCGGAGACGAGGGCCTCCGGCGCCGACCGGGCGCATGTTCCACTCGCCGGGACATCGCTTTGCGAACGGATCGGAGTCGACAAGAGTCGGCACTGCCACCGGGCCGTTTCATTGACAGCGTGGTCGACGATGCCCGTGTCCCGCACCGGTCTCGTCGACCCGAAGTCGCAGTCACGGCCACCGAATGACACGTTCCCGCAGCACGAGGATGTGTATGAAAGAGGAGAGTCCCATGGGCACAGCCCGCTCGACGCGCCGAGGCCGCATAGCCGCGTCGGTGCTTGCAGCCACCACCCTCGTCGTCACCGGCTGCGCCGGCGGCGGCACCCCGGAGGGTTCCACCACCGAGAGCGGCTCGGCGAACGAAGAGGTCACGCTGACCGTCGCCACCAGCCAGAACGAGCAGACGCCCAACTACTTCTGCGGCGTCGAGCTGCTGAAGGACCGGCTGGAGGAGGCGGACATCGGCTTCACCGTCGAGCTCTACCCCGCGAGCCAGCTGGGCCCGGACGCCGATCGCTTCCCGCTCGTGCAGGCGGGCGACATCGACATCGATCTGCAGGGTGCCTCCGCGCTCAGCTCGACCTTCGAGCCGATCGGCGTGGTGGATGCCGCGTACGCGTTCGACGACGTCGACCACGCGTTCGAGTGGATCGACGAGGGATCGGAGGAGCTGTTCACGGAGTTCCAGGGAGCCACCGGCGTGAGCATCGTCGACGGATGGTTCTTCGGCAATCGCACGTTCACCACCAAGGACGTCGAGGTCAAGAGCCCCGACGACCTGGACGGCGTGCCGATCCGATTCCCGAACTCGCCCGCCTTCCTGGCCAACGCCGAGGCGCTGGGCGTCACGAACCCCGTCTCCGTCGCGGTGGAAGAGGTGTACACCGCACTGCAGCAGGGCATCGCCGTCGGGCAGGAGAACCCGATCGTCGCCACGCGCTCGTCCAGCTACGACGAGGTGCTCAACACCGCGGTCCTCAACAACCACAACGTCGGCATCCACTGGATCCTCGTGAGCGACAAGACCTACGAGAAGATGAGCGACGAGCAGGCCGCGCTCCTCGAGGAGACCATCCACGAGATCCGCCCCGAGAACCGCGACTGCGTCGACGAGGCCACCGAGGAGATCCTCGATGAGTACCGCGCGAACGACGCCTTCACGGTGATCGAGCAGGAGGACATCGACATGGATGCCTTCATCGAGAAGGCCGAGGGCTACTTCGAGAACTACTTCACCGGACAGACGCTCGAGGTCTATCAGGCCATCCGCGAGATGGCCGGCTGACACCGGTACGAAAAAGCGGGGTGGGTGCGATGTCGCACCCACCCCGCTTCGCGCACCCGGTGGCGACGGAGCTCAGGAGACCCGGCCCGCGCCCACCCGGCGGCTGAGCGTCATGGCGGCGGCGCGCACGGCGGGGGCGAGTCGTTCGACGTCGAGATCCGCGGTCGACCCCGTCACCGAGATGGCCGCCACGGGGACGGCGCCGTGCAGCAGGATCGGGCTGGCGACGCAGGCCCGGCCGACGACGCACTCCTCGCGTTCCGTGGCGAATCCGTTGCGCCGGGTCTCGGCGAGCTCGCGCTGCAGCGCCGCCGGTTCGACGATCGTGCGCGCGGTCCTCGACGTGAGGGAACCGCTCGTCACCCGCTCGAGCGCCTCGTCGGAAGAGAACGCCAGGAGGGCCTTTCCGAGGGCGGTGGCGTGCGCGGGCAGCCGCCCGCCGACGCGGCCCACCGGTTCGAGCGCCGGATCGCCCCGCAGCTGGGAGACGAGCACGACGTCCTCTCCCTCGAGCACCGCCAGGTGCACGGTGCGGCCGGTGAGATTGCGCAGGTCGGTCATCACGGGCAGGGCGTGGTGGCGCAGCCGCCGCGGCTGCTCGACGGTCTGGCCGAGCTCGAACAGGCGCACCCCGAGGTAGAGCCTGTCGCCCTCGCGGTCGAGGAGCTGCTGGCCGACGAGGTCGGCGGCGATCCTCGAGACGGTGGACTTGGGCAGGTTCGCGCGGCGGGCCAGTTCCGAGACGCCGAGCCCCTCGTCCTCCTCGCCGAAGGCCTCGAAGACCGCGGTGATGCGGTCGAGCACGCTGACCGAATCGGTCCAGTCCGCGGTGCGCATGATGCCTACGCCGCCGTCAGCCGGCGGGTCACGCTGACGCCGGCGGCGCGCACGAGCGGTGCGACGCGCTCCGCATCCATGCCGCCGCTGGGGCCGGCGATCGAGATGGCGCCGAGCACGGAGCGGTCGGCCGAGAGCACCGGGCTCGCGAGGGCGAGGATGCCGGGGTACGAGACCTCCCGGTCGGTGGCGATGACGGAGGCGCGCACCTGGGTCAGCTCGTCGCGGAAGTGCTCCGCCTCGTCGGGGATGAGCGATGCGCTGACCCTGTCGACCACGCGCTGGTCGGCGCAGAACGCGAGGTACGCCTTGCCGCTGGCGGTCGTGAGGGCGGGGGAGCGCATCCCGGCGCGGGTCGGCAGCATGGGGAGGCGGCCCGCGACCGCGGCGATCGACACCATGTCGGTGCCCTGGTGGACCCAGAGCCCGACGCGTTCGCCGGTGAGGTCCCACAGGTTCCGGATGACGGGGGCGGCTGCCGCGATGAGCCGGCGCGGAAGGCTGGCGCGCGCGCCGAGCTCGAACAGCCGCAGGCCGAGCGCGACGCCGTCGTCGGTGCGCTCGAGGTAGCGCTGCTGCACGAGAGCGGTCACGAGGCGCGAAGCGGTCGACTTCGGCAGGCCGGTGCGGGCCGCGAGCTCGGTGATCGAGATCGAGCCGCGCGCTTCCTTCACCGCGTCGAGGATCTCGAAGATGCGGTCGAGCACCGACGCGGGCCGAGCGGGGGCTGCGGGCGACGTGTTCCATTCGGCGAGACTCGTCATCGAGGATCCCCTTTCAGCAGGTTGAATCGTCATCGATCGCCCATCTGCGATCGAACGTACTAGTTAGTACGTTTTGATGCAATGCTCGTTACGGGAACGATGCAGGCGCCAAGGACGGCGCCTGCCGGAGGTGTCATGCGCACGTCGGTGGCCACGGTCTGCCTGAGCGGAACGCTCGATCAGAAGCTCGTCGCCGCGCGCGAGGCGGGCTTCGACGGCGT
>DASUQB010000018.1:0-3724 GCA_036280835.1 Microbacterium sp.
CCGACGAAGGCCAGCGGGATCCACACCCACCCGACGGTGAAGTACAGCACGACCGCCACGGCGATCGCGGTCAGCCAGATGACCATCGAGTAGATGCCGAAGCGCGCCGCCAGCTCGGGGTCGCGCTCGAACCGCGAGCCGACGGGGTGGCCGTCGATTCCGAGCTGCGTGTGACGCACCCACGCCTTGTGGCGGTTGGTCTGCGTCGCGCCGAGCCAGGCGTAGAGCACGATCGACCCCGCGACCGCCAGCACCGGGAACACGATGAGCCACATCGGCAGCAGCCCCGCCGCGACGACCAGGCCCACTCCGACCCCGAAGACCATGAGGAGCGTGGCCCAGAAGAACCCGCCGGCCCGTGCCGCCGGCATCGGGTAGTTCGTCGTCGTCTCCTGCGACAGCGAGTCACCGACGAGCCACGCGACACCGGTCGAGCCGATGCCCAGCAGCAGGATGGTGACCCCGACCGGCACCTGGAGCACCCCCGTCGCTCCGAGCACCGCGAGCAGCAGCCCGCCCGCGGTGGCGAGCGCGGCGATCACGATGCGCACGACGAACGCCGGCTTCGGGCGGACCCTGTGGCGCAGCGACTCGTACGGGTACCCCGGCCTGGCCGGTGACTCGTCGAGCAGGTCGCGGACGTCGCCGAGTTCCGCGATCGCCCGGTGCGCGGCATCCGCCGGCGGCCGCCCCTCGGACTCGAGCTCGGCGACGCGCGAGACGAGGTTCGCCCGCACCTCCTCCTTCAGGTCACGCGCGTCGGGGGTCATCTCGACGCCGGCGAAGGCCTCGTCGAGCAGGCGGTGGATGTCGCCGCCGACCGGGCGGTGCGGAGTGTTCTCAGTCATGTCCGTTGTCCTTCAGGTGTGCGGTGTCCGGGATGCTCAGGAGCGAGTCGATGACGCGGCGCGTGGCGATCCAGGCGCTGACGTTGCGCTGGTGCACCGCCCGGCCGGCGTCGGTGATCCGGTAGTACTTGCGGCGTCCGCCTTGGGTCTCGTCGCCCCAGTAGGCCTCGACGAGCCCGTCCTTCTCGAGGCGGCGATACGTGGCATACAGCGTCGCCTCTTTGATCTCGTAGCCGTCGGCGCCATCCCGGATCGCCTTGTAGATCTCGAAGCCGTAGCGGTCGCCGCGGCGCAGCACCTCGAGCACGATCGTGTCGGTGTGTCCGCGCAGCAGATCGGCCGCGAAGGCGTCGGCCGGTGGTGCTCCGGCATCCGATCGCTTGTTCATGTCGAGTACTATATCACGTCAACTACCTGACATGAGCGATATCTATCCCAGCGCAGGTCTGATCGAAAGTTCGGAGAATGTCGCCTTCCTCGGAGGATTCCCGCGGAAAGCCCCGAAGTTCGCGACATTCTCCGAAGTAGGTGACGCCCGAGGACCGGTGACGCCCTAGAGCCGTCAGGACGCCGCGAGCCGCGCCTTCTCGGCCTCGACGTCGAAATCGGCGGCGGGCCACTGAGGGTCGATCTTCTCGAGGGTGTCCAGCAGCAGTCCCTGAACGGCGAGCCGCGCGTACCACTTGCGGTTGGCCGGGATGACGTGCCAGGGCGCCACCTCGGTGGAGGTGCGCTCGAACACCGTCTGGTACGCCGCCATGTAGTCGTCCCACCGCAGACGCTCGTCCACGTCGCCGGGGTTGTACTTCCAATGCTTGTCGGGACGCTCGAGCCGTTCCTGCAGGCGCTCCTTCTGCTCGTCCTTCGAGATGTGCAGCATCACCTTGACGATGCGGATGCCGCGGCCCGCGACATCCGCCTCGAAGTCGTTGATCGCCCCGTACCGGCGTTCGATCTCCTGCGGCGGCGCCAGTTCGCGCACGCGCCCGATGAGCACGTCCTCGTAGTGCGACCGGTCGAACACCCCGATCCTGCCCGCCGCCGGCAGCCGCTTCTCGATGCGCCAGAGGAAGTCGTGCGCACGCTCCTCCTCCGTCGGCGCCTTGAACGCCGCCAGCTGCACGCCCTGTGGGTCGACGGACCCGATGACGTGCCGCAGGATGCCGCCCTTGCCCGCCGTGTCCATCGCCTGCACGACCAGCAGAACGGCGTCCTTCGCCTCGCCCCCGATGGAGGCGGCGTACAGGCGCTCCTGCAGGCTGTCGAGCAAGGGCACGCCCTCGGCCAGGTCGGCCTCGCCATCGGCCTTCTTGCCCTCGTAGCCCGGCGTCGACTCCGGATCGAGCTCGGAGAGCCGGAACCCGTCCCCCGCGCGCAGCGCCTCGGAGGGGTGAACGGTCCAGGAGGTCGCGTCGTCGTGGGTCATGGAGCCATTGTGGCGGGCTCAGCGCGAAAGCGGCACCTCTATGAGCTGCCGACCGGCGACCGGCGACGTGAGGGCCTGATCGAGCGCGGCGCGCGTGGTGACCCGCAGGTACTCCCAGCCGAATGCGAGGGCGAGGTGCTCGAGTCGCACGGTCTGCGGCGTGTAGAGCACGCGATCCAGGTCGGCGGGAGAGGCGACCGCCGCCACCTCGAGGCCGTCGAAGATCGTGCCGCCGCCGTCGTTCCCGACGATGACCTGCAGCCGGGGCTCCTCCTCACCGGGAGGAAGTGCGAGCGAGCCGATGTCGTGGAGGAAGGCGAGGTCGCCGAGCAGGAGCCGGGTGACGCCGGGCGCTCCCCCGGCCTGGCTCGCGAGGGCGACACCTGTGGCGGTGGCGATGGTGCCGTCGATGCCGGCCAGCCCGCGGTTCGCGTGCACCGGCACCTTCTTGCCCGCCAGCACGTCGTCGGCGACGCGCACCAGGCGGGAGGACCCGAACACGAGCCGGTCGTGCGGCCAGGTCGCCCGCCAGACGGCGTCGACGAGCCCCTCGCGGTCGAGCGGGCGCCGCACGGCCGCGAGCTCCGCGGCCACCGCCGCCAGACGCTCGGCGGAGTCCGTGGAGGAGAGCGCCGCCGTGTCCGGCGCGGGCGGATCGAGATCGACGGATGCCGCGGCCGACGCCTGCAGCCATGCCCCGAGCCACGCGCGATCGGGCTCCCCCGTCGCGACGCGCACGGTGTCGGCCGCGATCGTGACGCCGTTGAGGTTCAGGGGCTCGCCGGGTCCCCGCAGCGCCACGACCTCGACCTCCGGCCGCGACAGCAGGCGCGTGACCTCTCGGCTGAGGGTCGGGTGGCCCCAGACCACGGCGCGCTCAACGCGTCCGCCGAGCTCGTCGTCGCGGAGGAGCGCGCGGTAGCCGCGCAGCGCGTGGCGGCCGAACCGCGCACCGCTGACGATCTCGGCCACGAGGGGCCAGCCGCCCTCGAACGCGACGGCCTCGGCATCCGGCCCCGCGTCGGCGCCCGCGACGACGACCGTGCGGGGTCCGCGCTCGAGCACGTAGGGGTGGTCCTCGGGCTCGGCCGGCTGATCGGCCTCGCCGATCCCGCCGCCGCCCTGGTAGAGCGCGCCCGAGGCGGCCTCGGCCTCCTCGACGGGCTCTGGGGCGACCGCGTCGGGCCGCTCGAACCACGGCGGAAGCTCGCCGGCCAGCGGTTCGCGGAAGGGGAGGTTCAGGTGCACGGGCCCCGCCGCACGGGTTCCCGCGCCGAGCGCCGCTTCGAACGCCTCGGCGGCGAGCGCGCGGAGCATCGTCGTCGACCCGGCGTCGCCGACGTCGTCGACCTCGTCCGGGACGGGGAGGTCGGCCTCCCACCGCACGCTCGGGGCGAACATGCCGGGCTGCCGGGTCGTCTGGTTGGCGCCCACGCCCCGCAGCTCGGGC
>DASUQB010000019.1:0-7554 GCA_036280835.1 Microbacterium sp.
CCGCGACGAGCACCTCGCGTTCATCGCGACGTGGAGCGACCCGGCCACGGCGACGCAGGCCGGGAGCCCGCTCGCGGCCAGGGCGATGCTCGTAGCCGACTGGCTCGCGCTGCTGGGCGCCGACCCGCGCCTTCCCCGCGCGTTCATGGACGACGACTGGCCCGCCGACCGCTCGTACGAGGTCTACTGGACCGCCCGCAAGCGCCTGGATGCGGCATCCACTGCGCAGTTCGCGGCGCTCGCCGCCGAGGGGGCGCAGCGCCGGGCGTCCTGAAGCGGGACCGGACCCCGCGGCGCGAAGGCCGCAGCGGGGGCGCGGCGGGTCCGCTCACGGCGCGCCGCCCGCGAAGCGGGTGCGCAGCTCGGCCTTGCGCACCTTGCCCGAGGCGGTGCGCGGCAGCTCGTCGACGACGACGACGCGCTTGGGGATCTTGTAGCGCGCGATGGCTCCCGCCAGATGCTCGCGCACGCTGTCGGTCGTGACGGATGCCTCCGGCGCGAGCGTGATCACCGCCCACGGCACTTCGCCCCATCGCTCGTCGGGGATGCCGATGACGGCCGCGCCGGTGACCCCGTCGATGTCGTTGAGGAGGTTCTCGATCTCGGCGGGGTAGATGTTCTCGCCGCCCGAGATGATCATGTCCTTGAGGCGGTCGGAGACGAAGAGGTAGCCGTCGGCATCCAGATAGCCCATGTCGCCGGAACGGAACCAGCCGTCGGGCGAGAACGCCTCGGCCGTCGCCTCGGGAAGGTTCAGGTAGCCCGGGAACACGTTCGGGCCGGTGATCTCGATCTGACCGACCGTGCCGGAGGGCACGACCTCGCCCGCCTCGTCGGTGATCCGCACGTCGGTGAAGAAGTGCGGCAGCCCGACGCTTCCCTGCTTCTGCCTCGTCATGGCCGGCGACAGCGAGGTCGCCCCGGGCGAGGTCTCGGTCATGCCGTAGCCCTGCGAGAACGACAGGCCCCGCTCCTCGTAGGCGTTCAGGATGCGGGTCGGCACCGCCGACCCGCCGCACGTGAGCTTGGACAGCGAGGAGAGATCGGTGGTCGGCCAATCGGGATGGTCGACGAGCAGCTGGTAGGTCGTCGGCACCCCGCTCAGCATCGTCACGCCGTGCCGCGCGATCAGCTGCAGGGCGCGGCCGGGGTCGAATCCTTTCTCGAGCACGAGGGTGCCGCCCTTCAGCAGCACGGGCAGGGCCCCCATGCCCAGGGACGCGACGTGGAACAGGGGCGAGATCATCAGCGCGACGTCGCTCGAGGCGACGTCGTAGTCGACGAGGCAGTTGAGCGCCACCCAGGTGAGGTTCCGGTGCGTCAGCACGGCCCCCTTCGCGCGGCCGGTGGTGCCCGACGTGTAGATGATGGCGGCGGGGTCCTCGGGCAGGGACCGGAACCCGCTCGGGTCGCCGTCCTTCTCGAAGCGGGCCGGTGAGGCCGCCAGGTCGCTCGTCTCGACGACATGGCGGATGCCCACGGCCGACACGAGCGGGGCGACGCGCTCCGTGAACTCCCGGTCGTGCACGAGCATCCGGGCACGCGAGTCGGCGAGGACGTGGAGGATCTCCGGAGGCGCCAGGCGGGTGTTGACCGGAACGAACACGGCCCCGAGCTGCGCGCAGCCGAAGAGGGTGGCGAGGAACTCCGGGCTGTTCTCCCCGAGATAGGCGACGGAGTCGCCCTGCCGGATGCCGCCGGCCGAGAGCAGCGCCGACACCCGGTCGGCGAAGTCGGCCAGTTCGGCGTAGCTCGTCGTCGAGCCGTCGCCGTGGATCAGCGCGGTCTTGCCGGGCGTCTTGAGGCGCCGCTTGCGCAGCCAGGTGTCCAGGCCGGGGTTGTCCATCTCATCCTCTCCGTCGAGGTGCGCGGCGTCAGGCGTAGAAGCGGTAGAGCCCCCGGGCGACGACGGCGGGCTTCGTGCCGCCCTCGATCTCGATGGTCTGGTCGACGCCGAACTGATAGCCGCCTGCCACCTCGGTGACCTCGGCGATGACGGCGGTCATGCGCACGCGCGAGCCGACCTTCACCGGGGAGATGAACCGCACCTTGTCGAGCCCGTAGTTGACCTTCGTGCTGACCCCCTCGACGTCGAAGAGCTCGGTCCAGAACGTCACGGCGAGCGAGAGCGTGAGGAAGCCGTGCGCGATCGGGCCGCCGAAGGGTCCGTCCTTCGCGCGCTCCGGATCGGTGTGGATCCACTGGTGGTCGCCGGTGGCGTCGGCGAACGTGTTGACGCGCTCCTGCGTGATCTCGAGCCAGTCGGTGTATCCGAGGTCGGTGCCGGCGAGCCCGGCGACGTCGGCGTAGGCGACGGTGGTGGTCATGGGGTGCTCCTTCTGTGGGTGGGTCAGGCGCTCAGTCCGAGCAGGCGCGCGGCGTTGTGCTTCATGATCCCCGGCAGCACCTCGGGCTTGAACAGCGCGGCCTGCTCGGCGTCCCTGACCCAGCGGTCGGGGGTCAGCAGCGGGAAGTCCGAGCCGAACAGCACGCGGTTCTTGAGCATCGAGTTGGCGTACCGCACGAGCTCGGCGGGGAAGTACTTCGGGCTCCAGCCCGACAGGTCGATCCAGGTGTTGTGCTTGTGGGTCGCGACCGCGAGCGCCTCGTCCTGCCAAGGCACGGAGGGGTGGGCCATGATGATCTGCAGGTCGGGGAACTCCGCCGCCACCGGGTCGAGCAGCATCGGGTTCGACAGGCCCAGCCGGAACCCGTAGCCTCCGCGCATGCCGGCGCCGATCCCGGTCTGCCCGGTGTGGAAGAGCGCCGGGACACCGGCATCCTGGATCGCCCCGTACAGCGGGAAGTGGGCCTCGTCGCTCGGGTCGAAGCCCTGCACGGTGGGATGGAACTTGAAGCCGCGCACGCCGTGCTCCTCGACGAGGCGCCGCGCATCGTCGACCGCGGCCGCGCCGCGGAGCGGATCGACCGAGCCGAACGGGATCAGCACGTCGTTGTTGCGCGCCGCTCCCTCGGCGACCTCCGCCGAAGAGAGCGGGGCATGGGCGAGGCGGGTGCCGGCGTCGACCGTGAAGACGACCGCGGCCATGCGGCGCTCCCGGTAATAGGCCGCGACGCTGTCGAGGTCCGGCCGGGGTGCGTCGGTGCTGAAGTACCGGCTCGCCGCCTCGACGAGGTCCGGCGGCAGTGATGTGTGCCCGTGGCCGTCGACCTCGATGTGCACGTGCGCGTCGATCGCCTCGATCGCATCGAGGTCGATCGCGGGCTCGTAGCGGGTCACCGTGTCTCCGGGGTCGCGGGGTCAGGCGGTCGGCGCCGGGCGCTGGAGGTCCTCCGGCAGCGGCGGGAAGCTCTCGCCCACCGTCTGCAGGGAGCCCCCGAACTCCGTCGGGAAGGCCTCGGTGAGCGCGTCGTAGGTCCAGCCGCCCTCGCGGTAGGCCGTGACCACGGGCTCCGGGTGCGACCACAGCTGCAGGCGGTCGCCGCCCACGCCGATGGCCTGACCGGTGACGTCGGCCGCGGCATCCGAGGCGAGGTAGGCGATGACCCCGGCGACATCATCCGACGTGCCGAATCCCAGGTCGTGCCGGAAGAACGCAGGCATCGCCCCGCCCTTCTCGTCGGCCTCGACGGCCGCGGCGAAGTACGGCACGGTCGCGGTCATGGCCGTCGCCGCGACGGGGATGACCGCGTTCGCCGTGATGCCGGCGCGCGTGAGCTCGAGCGCCCAGGTGCGCACCATGCCGACGATGCCGGCCTTGGCGGCGGCGTAGTTGGTCTGGCCGAAGTTGCCGCGCTGGCCCGTGGGGGAGCCGATGCAGATGATGCGGCCGGCGACCTTGTTCTCGCGCATATGGCTCGCGGCCTCGCGCACGCACGTGAAGGTGCCGCGCAGGTGCACGTCGATCACCGTGTCGAAGTCTTCGTCGCTCATCTTCCACAGCACGGTGTCGCGCAGCACACCGGCATTCGTCACCAGGATGTCGAGGCGCCCGAAGCTCTCGATGGCGGCGGCGACCAGCTGCTTCGCCGTCTCGGTGGGCCCGACGGGTGCGACGACCGCGATGGCCCTGCCGCCCTCGGCCTCGATCGAGGCGACCGCCTGCTGGGCGGTGCCGGCATCCACATCGTTGATGACGACGGATGCGCCCTGCCGAGCGAGCTCCGCCGCGTAGGCGAGGCCGAGGCCTCGGCCGGAGCCGGTGACGATGGCGACCTTGCCCTCGAGGGGCGTCTGGTTCGACGACATGCAGAACTCCTTCGTGTCCGGACTCCATTGAAGCCAAGACCGTTGAAAATGTCAATCATTGAATGTCGGCATCTTTGCTACCATCGTGCCATGATCAGTGTCGACGCGAACGGCGGGGACGCCACCGGGCCGGCCCCCGCGGACCTGTTCGACGACGTCAGCTTCCTCCTCGCGCGTGCCAACGCCGTCTCCCTCGCCGCCGGAAACGCCGCGCTCACCGCTCATGGGCTGCGCGTGCGGTCGTACTCGGTGCTGGCCCTCGCCGCGGAGGAGCGGCGACCTTCGCAGCGCGAGCTCGCCGAGCTGCTGCGCCTCGACCCCAGCCAGGTCGTCGCCCTCGTCGACGAGCTGCAGGCGCGCGGCCTCGTCGCGCGGCGGCCCGACCCGAACGACCGCCGTGCCAACGTCGTGATCGCCACGGACGACGGGCGCGCCCTGTATGGGGTGGCCGCGGAGGCCGTGCGGCGCGGGCAGGCAGAGCTGCTCGAATCGTTCTCCGGGGACGAGCGCGCCCAGCTCGCCGGGCTGCTGCGCCGGCTCGCCTTCCCCGGCTGAGAGCCGGGCATGCGCCGGGTTATGGCCGGTGCCGCCGTGCGGTCCAGAGCAGGTAGCCCACCAGGGTGGTCGTCGCCGTGACGCCCGCGCCCATGAGCCCGCTCTCCCACCCCTTCCAGCGCTTGCCCCCGACGACGAGGCCGCCGACCCCGCGGATGAGGGCGGCCGCGATCATGCCGGCGACCAGCCGGTTGCCGATGCGCTCGGTGCGCGCGACCAGGGGCTCGAGCTCGGCGGCGCGCAGGTGCACCTCCACGCCCGACCGGTCCATGACCTCGAGGATGCGGCGCAGCCGCCGGGGCATCTCGAGCAGCAGCTCGCCCGCGTCGGCCGAGGCGTTGGCGACGCGCCGCGCGATCGCCGCGGGGGAGAGCCGCTCCTTCACCAGGCGGCGGGCGTAGGGCGTCAGCACGCCCACGAAGTCGAAGTTCGGATCGAGCAGCACGCCGATGCCCTCGACCATCAGCAGCACCTTGAAGATCAGCGCCGCTTCGCGGGGCAGCTGCAGGTGCTGCTCGCGCAGCGCGGTGAGCATGCCCGTGGTCAGCCGCGCGAAGCTCACCTCGCTGAGCGAGCGGCCTTCGTACTCGCCCACGAACGAGACCATCGACTCGCGCAGCTGGTCGCGGTCCACCTGGCCCCGGGTGACCGAGAGGTCGAGCAGCGCCCGCACGAGGGCGTCGGGGTTGCGCGAGGTGAAGGCGATGAAGAACTTGGTGAGCTGGTCCTCCAGCTCGTCCCCGATCTCGCCGACCATCCCGAAGTCGATGAGCGCGATCGTGCCGTCGCCGTGCACGAACAGGTTGCCCGGGTGCAGGTCGGCGTGGAAGAAGCGATCCTCGAAGATCATCTGCAGCACGACCTGCGCGCCCGTCTTCGCCAGCGCCTTGCGATCGATGCCCGCCGCATCCAGCGCCGCGAGATCGGTGATCTTCATGCCGGTCATCCGCTCGAGCGTCAGCACGCGCGAGGTCGTGGTGTCCCAGAACACCCGGGGGATCACGACGTCCGGGCGCCGCGCGAAGTTCTCGGCGAACCGCTCGGCGTTGCGGCCCTCCCGCAGGTAGTCGAGCTCGGCGCGGAGGGTCTGCGCGAACTCCTGCACGAGGCCGCGGAGGTTGTACGCGCGGGCGGGCTCCCACAGCCGGCTCGCGCGGTCGGCCAGCGTCTGCAGGATCTCGAGGTCTTCGTGCACCTGTCGCACGGCGTCCGGGCGGCGCACCTTCACGACCACCGGCGTGCCGTCGTGCAGCGTCGCGCTGTGGGCCTGCCCGATGGAGGCGGAGGCGAGCGGGGTGAGGTCGAACCGCTCGAAGACCGCCGAGGGGTCATCGCCCAGCTCGTCGCGCAGCGCCTCGCGGATCACCTCCGCCGGCACGGGGGATGCGGAGTCGTGCAGCTTGGAGAGCTCGACGATGAAGGGCTGGGGCAGCAGGTCGGCCCGCGTCGCGAGCAGCTGCCCGAGCTTCACGAAGGTCGGCCCGAGGTCCTCCAGCGCCAGGCGCACCCGCTCGGGCGCCGTGCGCGGCTGCTCGTTCGACGGCGTCTCGGGAACGGCGCGGCGTGCGGGTATCCACCGGTTCACCCCGAGGGCGTTCGCGAGGAAGCCGAGGCCGTGACGCCGCAGCGTGACCGCGATCTCCTGGTACCTGTTGAGGCGGGACATGGGGTCCGACGATACGTGATGGCACCCCATCCGGGCTAGGGTGCCGACATGAGGCAGGTGGTCAGCATCGAACTGCTGCTGGATGCCGGCACCGAGGCGCACGTGCGCCATGAGTGGGATGCGCTCGCGGCCGCCGGCCTGCCGAGCCTCGCCAGCCACACCGGGCCCAGCAACCGCCCGCACATCACGATGCTCGTGCGCACCGAGCTCGACCCGTTCCCCGCGACGGACCTGGTCTCGCTGCTTCCGCTGCCGCTGACCCTCGGGGGACCCATGCTGTTCGGGGCCGGTGAGCACCGCGTTCTGGTGCGCAGCGTCGTGCCGAGCGAGGCGCTGCTGGCTCTGCACGCGGCGGTGCACGTGCGCGCAGGTGCCGGCGACGACGCGCGCCACACGCGGCCGGGCGAGTGGATGCCGCACGTCACGCTCGCGCGCCGGCTGCGGCTCGGCGAGCTGCCGTCGGCGATGCCGCTGGTGGGGGATGAGCTCCGCGGCCAGGCGGTGGGCATGCGCCGGTGGGATGCGGCATCCGCCACCGTCACCGACCTCTAGGAGATTCCTCGGGCTACTCCGGCGCCCCGGCGGGCTCCGCGGCTGTGAGCCGCTGCACCTGCCACCGGTGCACGTCGGGCAGCCAGTCCAGCGGTGCTCCGGGACCGACCCGCGGGTCATCCGGCTCGCGCCGGTCCCGCAGGGCCTCGACGTACGCGCGGTCGAGGTCGATCCGCGCCCGCACCTGATCGGCTCCGCCGACGGAGCCGTGGCCGGGGATGACGACATCCACCTCATCGGCGACGCTCTCGAACAGCCGCAGCGAGTCGAGGTAGTCCTCGATCGGACTCTCCGCCTGGGTGTCGAGGAAGGGGATCAGGATGTCGGAGAGCATGTCACCCGCGACGAGGACCCGGCTCCGCTCGATCAGCAGCGCCGCGTGACCTGGGGCGTGACCCCGGTGCTCGAGGATGCGTACATCGGGCCCATCCCACGGGACGCGGGCGGCGCCCTCCGGCAGGCCGGTGATGAGCCCGAGCAGCTCCATCGGGATGTCATCCGCGTGCTCGGGCGGGAGGCCCTCGGCGATCTGCTCCTTCCAGTCGGCGCTCGAGAGCACCTCGCGGATCGA
>DASUQB010000020.1:0-8007 GCA_036280835.1 Microbacterium sp.
CCCAGCTTCTGGAGCTGCGTGATCAGGTCGTCCGAGCTCGCAGCCGCCGGCGCGGCGGGCGCCGGGGGTGGCGGCGCGTACTGCTGCTGCGGCGGTGCGTACTGCTGCTGCGGCTGCGCGTACTGCGCGGCGGCCGCCTGAGCCGCCGCGTCGATCTGCGCCTGCTGCTGCGCCGCCTGGTACTGCTCCTGCTCGTACTGATCCTGCGCCTTGTTCTGCTGTCGGCGCTGCATTCCGCCGCTCACGGCGGTGGCGGTGCCGGCCACGACGGCCGTGCGGGCGGCGAGCCCGACGAGGCCGGGGCGTCCCATTCTGCGAAGGGGCATCTTCTTCTCCTAGTTCTCTTCTGCGGCGTCGAAGACCGCGTTGACGATGGGCGCGGGGATGCGCTCGGAACGGAGCACGACGCCACCGGAGGCGGCGACCTTGCTCGCGAGGTGCCGGGCGTAGAGCAGTTCGAGCGCGAGCAGCACGGCGGACGCGCCCGGCGGGATGAGCTCTGCGAACTCCTCGATGTCCTCGTGGCCGGCGAGGCCGAGGGCGGCGAGCTCGAGGTCGCCGAGGCCGAAGTTGTCGACCTCGTCTTCGATCTCGATGATCTCGAGGTCGCCGTTCTCCGACTTCGAGATGATCACGAGGTCGAGCAGGCGCACCAGCCCGGCCTCGATGAGGTCGGCGAGCGCGCCGAAGACGCCGGGGGAGGGCCGCTCCCCCTCGAACCCGACGAGGTAGAGCTCGACGGGGCCGTACTTGAAATCAACCATTCCGTTTTCCTTTCTTCCCCGGCATCCGCAGACGCGAACCGGGTGGCTAGAAGCTGGCGATGCCCTTCCCGATCAGCACGACGCCGATCACCAGAAGCAGCACGGCCATGACCGTCGCGTTGTTGTGCACGAGCCAGGTGCGGAGCGACTCGAGCGGGCCCGCCATTCGCTGCGCCGCCACCAGGTAGGCGATCACGGGGATCGCCACGGAGCACGCCGCGACGACGGTGAAGATCAGGATCGCCACGACGTTCGCGCCGACATCGAGGCCGGCGCCGCCGATCGCGAGGCCGGCGCCCGCGCCCATCAGCAGGTTCTTGGGGTTGACCGCCGCGAGCAGGAAGCCGAGGCCGAAGCCCTTGCCGGCGGTCATCGTGTCGATGGCCGCCATCCACGTGGGCAGGGCCGCCTGCTCCCCGGGGGCGGGACGAGACCGCCACTGCCGCAGCGCGAGGATCAGCAGCCCGGCGCCGAGCAGCAGCTGGATCACGCCCTGGACGGGCTTGGAGGTGTCGTCGTCCGCCTCCGGGAGGACGGAGGACAGCAGCGTGAACACCGTGACCGCCACCACGATGCCGGACACCCAGCCGAGCAGGAAGCCGACGCTCGTGCCCTTGGCCCGGGGCGAGAGCAGCATGAGGATCGCCGCGATGATCGGGATCGGGCTGATCGCGATCCCGACGGCGAGGGGGAGGATGTCCCCGATGACCTGGCCCATGTCGTCCTGTCTAGTTGCTGCTGCGGGTGATGTGAATGGCTTCTGTCGGCGGCGCCTCCTCCGGCACGTCGGCGTCCCCGTGGGCAGCCGGATGCCCGAAGAGCTTCTCGCGGAGCTTGTCACGCCAGCTGACGGGTGGAGCGAGGGCGTCGATCGCGGCACGGTTCGAGGGGTAGACCGTCTCGGCCTCGAGGATCCCGAAGGCGGCGAGCCGCGCGCGTGCGCCGGGTCGCACCCGGCTGAACGACAGGGTGACGTCCTCGCCGCGCAGCCATTCCTTGAGCGATGCGAACGACTCGGCCGCCGTCACGTCGACGTCGCTCACCGCCTCCATGTCGACGACGAGGTCGCGCACCGGGCCCTCCCGCGCTTCGCGCACCGCGCGCTTGACGGCCTGGGAGAACACCTCGCCGTTCGCGAAGAAGAGCGGGGCGGCGAGGCGGATGACGACGATGCCGGGGGCCGTCATCGAACCGGCCGGGGCGTCGCTGAGCAGCGAGTCGGTGGGCGAGTCGTTCGCGGCGAGCACGTCGATCGCCGGGTTCGCCGCGCGTTTCGCGAGGTTGATGAGGGCGAGCACGAAGGCGACGACGATGCCGGGGATGGAGCCGATGAAGAGCGTGACGAGGAAGCACGTGGCTGCGACCAGGAACTCGAACCTGTCGAGCTTCCACAGTGCGACGAATTCCCGGATGCCGAGCAGCGGCAGGATCGCGACGGCGACGATCGCGCCGATGGCGGGGGAGGGGATGTCGGCGAGCAGGGCCGTGCCGAAGAGCAGAAGCAGGAGCGTGCCCCCGGCCAGCACGAGCGAGGGCAGCTGCGTGCGCGACCCCGCCTGGTCCATCGCGGCGGTGCGCGACGTCGACGACCCCATGGCGAAGCTGCCGCTCGCTCCGGCCGCGATGTTGCCGAGCCCGAAGGCGACCAGGTCCCGGTTCGGGCTCGTCGGGTAGCGGTTCTTCTCCGCGTAGGAGCGGGTCACCAGCAGGCCCTCGGCGGTGGTCACCATCGTCAGCGCCATGGCGGACGGGACGAGCAGGAGCCAGCTCGTCCACTCGAGCACGGGCCACGTGAGCGCGGGCGGACCCGCCGGCACCTCGCCGAGCACCGCGACCCCCGCGTCATCGAGGTCGGCGATCATCACCGCGATCGTCGCGACGACGAGCACGATGAGCGCCCACGGCACCGCAGCCAGGTAGCGCTTGCCGAGGAGCAGGACCGCGACGGACAGCACTGAGATCGTCAGCGAGATGACGTTCGTCGTCGGGAGCCCGAGCACCAGGTCGCTGACCTTCTCGACGAACTCTCCGCCCGGTCGGATCGAGATGCCGAGCATCTTCGCGATCTGGCTGACCAGGATGTCGAGGGCCAGACCGCCGACGAAGCCGACGAGGATCGGCTTGGAGAGGAAGTTGGCCAGGAAGCCGAGCTTGAAGAACGCGAGCAGCAGGAACATCACGCCCGAGAGGATGGCCTGGGCGAGGGCGAGCGTGGCGTAGCCCTCCGAACCGGCGACCGCGAGACCGCCGATGGACGACGCGACGAGCGCCGCGGCCGCGGCATCCGGAGAGAGCACGAGCTGCCGCGACGAGACGACCAGGGCGTAGATGACCGTCGGCACGACGAGCGCATACAGCCCCGCGGTGGGCGGGAGCCCCGCGATCTGCGCGTAGCCGATGTTCAGCGGGATCGCGATCGCCAGCAGCGTCACGCCCGCGACCGCTTCGCGGGCGAAGTTCTGCCGCGTGAGTCCGGTGAGGGGCTTCTGCATCAAGGCTCCGGGGGGCGAGGGCGCCGCGGATCGCGGTATGCCGAACCTATCGCCCGACGGGGTGGGCTGCCACCGGAATACCCCTCCTCGCGGGCACTTTCACACAGATCGGATGACGCCGCTTCGACGCGCGAGGGGCCAGGGCAATACCGTGTCCTCTATGACGGAACTGCAGGCGACCGCGGCGGCGACCGGGACGGCCACGGGCGACCCGCCGGCCCGCTACAGCGAGGCCCACGAGCTCATCGCCGTCATCCTGCTCTCGCTCGTCGCGGTGCTCACGGCGTGGTGCGGTTTCGAGTCCAACAAGTGGGGCGGCGACTCGTCGGTCGCCTTCAGCGAGGCGTCGGCGGCGCGGATCCAGGCGGCCGATTTCGACAGCGAGGCCCGTGACGCGCGTGGGTTCGACCTCGCGGTCTACACCCAGTGGGTGCTCGCGGAGGCGAACGGCGAGACCGAGCTCGCCGAGTACATCCAGGCCCGGTTCTCCCCCCAGTTCGCCGCGGCCTTCGACGCGTGGGTGGCGGACGGGAAGCAGGAGACCGGACCGTTCCAGCGCCCGGAGTACGTCCCCCCGGGCACCGAGAAGGCCGAGGAGGCGAAGAAGCGCGCGGACGCGAAGCAGGTGCAGGCTCTCGATTTCAACGAGAAGGGCGACAACTACTCGCTCATGACCGTGATGTTCGCCCTGGTCCTGTTCCTCGCGGCGATCGCACAGCGGGGCATCCAGCCGCTGGCAACCCGGATCATCCTGGGCCTCGCCGGCGGGCTGGCCGTGGTCGGGCTGATCGTGCTGCTGACCTTCCCGATCCGCCTCTGACACCGAGGCGGGCGAAAGGGAGCGGCGCGTTCGGGTGTCCGGCCGGGCCGTCGCCGCTACGCCTACGGGACGACGATGTCGAACGCGGGGTCGCCCTTGTCGAGCACGCCGAGCAGTGTCTGGAGCGCGGACGCATCGCCCGTGATGTCGAGTCCGGGCGAGCTCACGTCACCGGCCATCACGGCCAGCAGGCGGGGTTTCGTCGTGGTGATCGTGGCGGTGGCGCCCGGGTCGGCCGCCGCCTTGCGCTGGATGAGCACCCCGTTGCGGAGGGTCAGCCGGTAGGCGGCATCCAGATCGGTGAAGACGACGTTGATCGAGAGATCGAGGTCCCACGCCTTGGGTCCGTTCACCGAGATCGCGAGCGCGTCGAAGAGCTGCTCCGCCGTGAGCTGCGCGACGATCGCGGGGGCTGACGTGGCCGTGGGGGTGCCGAAGTTGCCGTCCCGCAGCTCCGTCGCGCCCGAGAGGAAGAAGTTGCGCCACGTGCCGTTCTCGGCACCGTAGCCGAGCTGCTCCAGGGTGTCGGCGAGCAGCTCGCGCGAGGGTGCGTGGCTCTCATCGGTGAAGATCGCGTGATCGAGGAGGGTCGCGGCCCAGCGGAAGTCGCCGGCGTCGAAGGCCGCCTGCGCGAGCTCGACGACCCGGTCCTGCCCGCCGAGCGCCTCGACGTAGCGCTTCGCCTGCTCCGCCGGCGGGTGCGGCCACAGGCGCGTCGGGTTGCCGTCGAACCAGCCCATGTAGCGCTGGTAGATCGCCTTGACGTTGTGGCTCACGGACCCGTAGTAGCCGTGCGTGCTCCACGCGTTCTCCAGCGCCGGGGGCAGCTGGAACATCTCGGCGATCTCGGCGCCCTGGTAGCCCTGGTTGATCAGGCGCAGCGTCTGATCGTGCAGGTAGGCGTAGAGGTCGCGCTGGATCGAGAGGTACTGCACGACGCGCTCGCCGGTCCACGTCGGCCAGTGATGCGACGCGAAGGCCACGTCGGTGCGCCCGCCGAAGGTGTCGATCGCCTCGGTCAGGTACTGCGACCACACGTGGGGATCGCGCACGAGCGCGCCGCGCAGGGTGAGCAGGTTGTGCAGCGTATGGGTCGCGTTCTCGGCCATGCACAGTGCCCGGTACTTCGGGAAGTAGAAGTGCATCTCGGACGGCGCCTCGGTGCCCGGCGCCATCTGGAACTCGATCTCGACGCCGTCGATGGCGTGCGTCTCGCCCGTCGTGCGGATGTCCAGGGTCGGGACGATCATGCCGACCTCGCCGCTGGAGGTCGTCTGGCCGAGGCCCGCGCCGACCTGACCCTGCGGTCCGCGGGCGAGCACCGCCCCGTACATGTAGCCGGCGCGTCGAGACATCGCGGTGCCCGCGTAGACGTTCTCGGACACGGCGTGCTCGACGAATCCCTCGGGAGCGATGACCTGCACCGCGCCCGATCCGACCTCGGCCTCGCTGGTGACGCCGAAGACGCCGCCGAAGTGGTCGACATGGCTGTGCGAGAAGATCACCGCCGTGACCGGGCGGTCGCCCCGATGCTCCCGGTACAGCGCGAGCGCGGCTGCGGCCGTCTCCGTCGAGATGAGAGGGTCGATCACGATGATGCCCGTGTCGCCCTCGACGAAGGTGATGTTCGAGAGGTCGAGTCCGCGCACCTGGTAGATGCCCTCCACGACCTCGTAGAGCCCCTGCTTGGCGACGAGCCGCGACTGCCGCCAGAGGCTCGGGTTCACGGACGTCGGTGCTTCGCCGTCGAGGAACGCGTAGCTGTCGTTGTCCCACACCACGTGGCCGTCCGGCCGCGCGATGACGCCGGGCGTGAGGGCGGCGATGAAGCCGCGGTCGGCGTCGTCGAAGTCGGTGGAATCGGAGAGTGGCAGCGAGGCGGAGAGGGCACGATGGGCCTCGGCGACGGCGGGCGAGACGGGCTTGTTCTGCATGGGGGATCCGTTCGTGAGCAAGACGTGGCCGGCAGACCGCTGTGCCGACGGCGAGAGCGCCGGCCGGGGGTCAGAGGCCCTGGGCCGCCTCCAGCCTGCCAGAGTCGATCGCCGCGATGAAGGCCCCGAAATCGCTCTCGTTCTGGTCGGCGTACGCCTCCGAGAAGTCGGCGATCGACTCCTCGAACGTCGCGGACTTGCCGAGGTAGGCCGCGATCGCCACGCGATCGCCGGAGCGCGCGTGCGCGCGGGCCAGGGTCTCGCCGCAGATCCGTGCGTACAGCAGAGCGCCGCGCGGCACCATGACCTCGGGGTCGAGCGAGCCCTTCCAGTCGTGCAGCTGGCGCACGTAGAAGTCCCGCTCGACGCCGTCCTGCGGCGCTCGCACCCGCTGCCAGCCGAGGAAGATGTCGCTGGATGCCTGCATCATGCGCTGGCCGCGCACCACGCGCTCGCCGTGCTCCTCGTACTGGCTCTTGCCGAGGAATCGCTCGAGCACGGACTCCTGCGCTTCCTTCGCCTGAAGGAAGAGCGGGTCGGCCTCGTCGCGTCCGGTCAGCAGGATGATCCAGGCGCGCGTGCCCACACTCCCGACCCCCACGACCTTGCGTGCCATGTGCACGTAGGAGTACTCGGGCAGCGGGTGGCGCTGCGTCGGGAGGGTGTGCTGATACGACTCGAGGATGTCGAGCATCGACTGCTCGATCTGCTCGGCCGTCTGGGCGGATCCCACGATGTCCTCCACCGGCACGATGAGGGGCGGGTCGGAGATGATGCGCAGGCGGCCATCGTCGTTCGTCACGAGCTTGGAGAAAGCCCGCATCCGGTCCTTGGTCAGCGCCTTGGCGACGATGGAGTCGAAGCCCTTCACCTGCCGCTTCTGGGCAGAGCCGGCCGCCTTCTCGTCGCGCAGCCAGGATTGCACCTGCTCGGCGTCGAGCTTGTCGTACCACGCGTCGAGGACGGACTGCTCCGCGGCGCGAAGCATCCGCTCCCGATAACCCCGGCCCGCGGCGAGGAGGATCTCGCGGCGCTCCTCGTCGGTGAACCCCCGGTGACGGCCCGCGATCTCGAAACTGGCGACGAGCCGCTTGACGTCCCATTCGAAGGGTCCGGGATGCGTCTCGTCGAAGTCGTTGATGTCGAAGACCAGGTGCCGCTCCGCGGAGCCGAACAGCCCGAAGTTCGACAGGTGCGCGTCTCCGCACAGCTGCACCGTCAGTCCCGTGCTCGGCGTGGTGGCGAGGTCCGCAGCCATCAGCAGTGCGGCGCCCCGGTAGAACGTGAAGGGCGAGACCATCATCCGCCCGTGCCGCACCGGGATGAGCTCCGGGACGCGGGTGGTGGCCTGCTCCTCGAGCAGCGAGACCGGGTCGGTGCGGTTCTCACCGGGCGACCATTCCGCGTGGCACGATCGCGGGGTGTGCACCCGCACGGCCCGCCCGTACGCGCGGCGACCGTCGAAGTCCGCCGGCTCGGGGGGCGTCAGGTCGGTGGCCGTTTCGTTCTCGAGCATGGAGCTCTCCTCACATCGACGTGATCGATCCCGCACGACACGGCGCGCTTGTCACGATCGGCGCCCCGCGCTCGCCACAGTCTGTCACTCCGCGGCTCGGCAGAATACTGTCAGTCGCACGACGCTCGCGCGTCACCGAGAAAGGATGATCCGGTGCCGGAGACCCCCGCCGTTCCCGCCCGACGACCGCTGAACTCGCCGCGCGCGGCGGCCCTCGCCGGCGTGCTGTTCGCCGTGCTCTTCACGGCATCCCTGATCCTCATCCGCTCCACGCTCCCCGAACGCCTCGGCACGGGAGCGGAATGGCTGGACGGCGGCACGGCCGCGCGACTGAACGTCGGCCTCGCGCTGGTGCCGTTCGCTGGGATCGCCTTCCTGTGGTTCATGGGCGTCGTGCGCGACCGCTTCAAGGAGACCGAGGACCAGCTCTTCTCGTCGGTCTTCATCGGCAGCGGGCTGCTGTTCCTCGCCATGGTGTTCG
>DASUQB010000021.1:0-5708 GCA_036280835.1 Microbacterium sp.
CGGAGCGCTCGTCCTGGCCGCCTGTTCCGGCGGCTCCGGCGGCGGCGACGCCACCGGCGACGGCGACTCCGGCGAGCTCACCCCGGTCAAGCTGCAGCTGCAGTGGCTGCCGCAGGGCCAGTTCGCGGGCTACTTCGCCGCCGCCGAGCAGGGCTTCTTCGAGGAGGAGGGCCTGGAAGTCGAGATCATCCCGTCCGGCGGCGACATCGTGCCGCAGGACGCACTCGCCAACGGCGACGTCGACTACGCGATCGCGTGGGTGCCGAAGGTGCTCGGCTCGATCGAGGCCGGAGCGAACGTCACCGAGATCGCGCAGATCTTCCAGCGCTCCGGCACGCTTCAGGTCGCGTGGGCGGACTCCGGCATCGAGTCGGTGGCCGACTTCGAGGGCAAGAAGATCGGCTCGTGGGGCTTCGGCAACGAGTGGGAGATCTTCGCCGCCATGGCCGAGGAGGGGCTCGACTCCTCGACGGTCGAGATCATCACGCAGGACTTCAACATGAACGCCTTCCTGCAGGGAGACATCGACGCCGCGCAGGCGATGACGTACAACGAGTACGCGCAGCTGCTCGAGTCGGTGAACCCGGAGACGGGCGAGCTGTACACGCCGGAGGACTTCTCGGTGATCAGCTACGAGGAGACCGCCGGCGCGATGCTGCAGGACGCGATCTGGGCCGACACGGAGCGGCTGGAGAGCGACGAGGAGTACCAGGACACGACGGTCAGGTTCCTGAAGGCCGTCATCAAGGGCTGGGCCTACGCCGCGGAGAACCCGGAGGAGGCGGCGGAGATCACGATCGCGGCCGGGTCGGGCTGGGGACCGAGCCACGAGCTCTGGATGGTCAATGAGACGAACAAGCTCATCTGGCCCTCGCCCAACGGCATCGGATTCATCGACGAGGCCGCGTGGAACAAGACGGTCGAGGGCGCGCTCGCGGCCGTCAACGAGACGGGGGCGCACCTCATCACGGAGGAGCCCCCGGCGACGGCGTGGACGAACGAGTGGATCGAGATGGCCCACGACGAGCTGGCCGATGAGGACATCGACCTGAACGGCGAGGGCTTCACCCCCATCGACGTCACCCTCGAAGAGGGCGGCAACTAGCACCGCGGTCGAGCGGGCCGCGCTCCGGCGCGGCCCGCTCGACCCCTACGAAAGGCACCACCATCATGACCGCGGAACTGCAGACCTCACCCGTGGACACCGAGGACCTCGACGCCCGCACGTACGAGCTCGACCGATCGCACGTCTTCCACTCGTGGTCGGCACAGGGGGCGCTGAAGCCCCTCGTGCTCGCCGGGGGCTCCGGCAGCACGGTGTGGGACCACGCGGGCAACCGCTACCTCGACTTCTCGAGCCAGCTGGTGAACCTCAACATCGGGCACCAGCATCCGGCCGTCGTCCGCGCCATCCACGAGCAGGCCGATCTGCTCGCCACCGTGGCGCCCTCGACCGCGAATCTTGCGCGCGGGGAGGCCGCCCAGCGCATCGTCTCCCGAGCACCCGACGGGTTCTCGAAGGTCTTCTTCACCAACGGCGGCGCCGACGCCAACGAGAACGCCATCCGGATGGCGCGCCTGCACACCGGCCGCGACAAGGTGCTCTCGACCTACCGGTCCTACCACGGCAACACCGGAGCGGCGATCGTCTCCACCGGCGACTGGCGGCGCGTGCCGAACGAGTACGCCCGCGGCCACGTGCACTTCTTCGGCCCCTACCTCTACCGCAGCGAGTTCTGGGCGACGTCGCCCGAGGAGGAGTGCGAGCGGGCCCTGCGGCACCTCGAGCGGGTCATCCAGTCGGAGGGGCCGGCGGGGATCGCGGCGATCCTTCTGGAGTCGGTGCCGGGCACCGCGGGCATCCTGGTCCCGCCGCCGGGCTACCTCGCCGGGGTTCGGGCGCTGGCCGACCGCTACGGCATCATGCTCATCCTCGACGAGGTGATGGCCGGGTTCGGACGCACGGGACGGTGGTTCGCCTTCGACGGCCACGACGTCGTGCCCGATCTCATCACCTTCGCCAAGGGGGTCAACTCCGGATACGTCCCGGTCGGCGGCGTGATCATCTCCGATGACATCGCGGCGACGTTCGACGAGCGGGTCTTCCCCGGCGGCCTGACCTACAGCGGGCATCCGCTGGCGATGGCCTCGATCGTCGGCGCGCTCGACGCGATGGAGTCCGAGGGCATCGTCGACAACGCGCGGCGGGTGGGCGCCGACGTCATCGGGCCCGGCCTGCGGGCACTCGCCGAGCGGCAGCCGGTCATCGGAGAGGTGCGCGGCGAAGGCGTATTCTGGGCCGTGGAGCTGGTGGCCGACCGCGATTCGCGCGAGCCCCTCGCGGCGGATGCCATGGCCGAGGTCAAGAAGAACCTGCTCGCCCGCGGACTTCTCCCCTTCGTGCAGGACAACCGCATACACGTCGTGCCGCCGTGCGTGGTCACCGACGACGAGGTCGCGCAGGCGCTGTCGATCTACGACGAGGTGCTGAGCCTCGTCCCTCAGAACTGAGGCCTCCGGGTCCGTAGGAAGGAAGAATCATGACCGATACGACGACGATCGAGCGCGAAGCGCAGACGGCCGGGCCGAGCGTGCTCGACCACTGGGTGGGAGGCGGCGCGTGGGCCGGCGCCTCCACCCGCAGGGGCCCGGTGTTCAACCCCGCCCGGGGCATCGTGCAGAAGGAGGTGCGGCTCGCGTCCACGGATGACGTGGCCGCGGCGGTCGCGATCGCCTCGGAGGCGTTCGTCGGCTGGCGCGACGCATCGATCGCCAAGCGCCAGGCGGTGATGTTCTCCTTCAGGGAGCTGCTCAACGCCCGCAAGGAGGAGCTCGCCGCGATCCTCACCTCCGAGCACGGCAAGGTCACCTCCGACGCGCTCGGCGAAATCGCCCGTGGGATCGAGGTCGTCGAATTCGCATGCGGCATGCCGAGCCTGACGAAGGGCGACTACTCCGAGAACGTCTCGACCGGCATCGACGTGTATTCGCTGCGCCAGCCGCTCGGGGTCGTGGGCATCATCAGCCCGTTCAACTTCCCGGCGATGGTGCCGCTGTGGTTCTTCCCGCTCGCGATCGCCGCGGGCAACGCGGTGGTCCTGAAGCCGAGCGAGAAGGACCCGTCGGCCGCCAACTGGCTCGCCGCGCTGATGAAGGAGGCGGGTCTGCCCGACGGCGTGCTCAACGTCGTGCACGGCGACAAGGAGGCGGTGGATGCCCTGCTCGTGCATCCCGACATCCGCTCGATCTCGTTCGTCGGCTCGACGCCCATCGCGAAGTACATCTTCGAGACCGCCAGCGCCAACGGCAAGCGGGTGCAGGCGCTCGGCGGGGCGAAGAACCACATGCTGGTGCTGCCGGATGCCGACCTCGAGCTCGCCGCCGATGCGGCGGTGAACGCCGGGTTCGGGTCGGCCGGTGAGCGCTGCATGGCAATCTCGGTCGTGCTCGCCGTCGACTCCGTCGCCGATCAGCTCGTCGAGAAGATCACTCAGCGGATCGGCACGCTGCGCACCGGGGACGGCACCCGCGGCTGCGACATGGGGCCCCTCATCACCGAGGCGCACCGCGACAAGGTCGCCGGGTACATCGACGTCGCGACGGCGGACGGCGCCGACGTCGTCGTCGACGGTCGCGGCATCGAGGTCGACGGCGACGCCGACGGCTTCTGGCTCGGGCCCACCCTCATCGACAAGGTGCAGACGTCATCCGACGTCTACCGCGACGAGATCTTCGGGCCGGTGCTCTCCATCGTGCGTGTCGAGGGCTACGAGGA
Organism: Microbacterium sp.; assembly: GCA_036280835.1. Taxonomy (GTDB): domain Bacteria; phylum Actinomycetota; class Actinomycetes; order Actinomycetales; family Microbacteriaceae; genus Microbacterium. Next base: position 3,776 of record DASUQB010000021.1, read on the forward strand.
CGGCCTCGGCATCATCAACGCCGGCCAGTACGGCAACGGCACCGCGATCTTCACGAACGACGGAGGCGCCGCGCGGCGCTTCCAGCGGGAGGTGCAGGTCGGGATGATCGGCATCAACGTGCCGATCCCGGTGCCCGTGGCGTACCACTCGTTCGGCGGATGGAAGGACTCGCTGTTCGGCGATGCCAAGGCGTACGGCGCCCACGGCTTCGACTTCTTCACGCAGGAGAAGGCCGTCACCTCGCGGTGGCTCGACCCCTCGCACGGCGGCCTCAACCTCGGCTTCCCGCAGCACGACTGAGTTCCGGGGCGGATCGACGGAGTTCTTGACAGCCCATGGGGCCGGGTGTATTCCGGCCCCATGGGCTTGAGTCGTCCCTGTCTCGCGGGTGCGGCGCTCGCAATCGTGGCGCTCGCACTCTCGGGGTGCGCTCCGGCCGATGCGCGCGGCGAGCAGACCGCGGCCCTGCTGGATGACGCACTGGGCGACGAGGGCGGTCCTGGGTGCTCCGCCGCGGTCGCCGAGGACGGCGAGGTCATCTGGACCTACGTGCGCGGCCTCGCGGACGTGGAGGAGGAGACGCCGATCGACACGGCGACCCGCTTCAACATCGGCTCGGTGTCCAAGCAGTTCACCGCCACCGCGGCGCTGATGCTCGCCGAGCAGGGCGCACTGGCGCTCGATGACGCGGTCGCCGACTTCGTCGACGGCCTGCCGCCATGGGCGGAACAGGTCACTGTGGCCGATCTCATGACGCACACGTCCGGGATCGTCGATCTGTCGTTCGGTGACCGCGCTGAGCCGATCGAGCTCGAGGACCGGCTGCGGGCGCTCGATTCCCGCCAGGCGCACCGGACGAACACCGCGTTCCACTACTCCGACGACAACTATGTGCTGCTGGGTCTCGTCGTCGAAGAAGCCGCGGGAGAAGAGCTGGACGAGTGGATCGAGCGGCACATCTTCGAGCCCTACGACCTCGACATGGCCGTCGACCCAGGGGCAGCCGGGGACGGCGTCGCCATCGGCTACCGCGAGTCGTGGGCGCCCTTCACACCCGCGCCGAACACGTACTTGGTGCCGGGGCCGACCGGCGTCATCGCGACCCCGAGCGCGCTTGCCCGGTGGGGAGATCACTACCGGGAACCGGTGTCGCTGCCGGACGACGCCCTTCGGCGCGCGCTGGACGCCGGGGTCCCCCTGACCGGGGCGGACGCCGGATGGCGCTACGGCCCGGGGATCTTCGCATCCGAGGACGGGCGGATCGAGCACGGCGGGTTTGACGCGGGTGTCTCGACGCACTTCGCCGTCAGCCCCGACCGGGGAACGACCGTCGCAATCAGCTGCACCAGGCAGATCTCGCAGGCAGGGATGTTGGCCGAGGAGATCAACGCGATCTGGTTCGGCGACGGGGAGAGCGAGCGGCCGGAGTGACCCTCGCGGTCGCTACGCGCTGAGCGCGGCGACCGCCGCGATCGCCGACGCGAGTGCGAGGGCCAGCGCCACTGCGATGAGCACCGCGTGCACCATCAGGAAGCGGGTCGGCCGGCCGGCGGCATCCTTCGAGCGGGGATCCTTCGCCACGCGGCGGTAGAACGTCGGCCAGACGAGTACGTTGAAGACGGCATTGGCGAGCAGCAGGGCGGCGAGCAGGGGGATCACCTCTCGAGCCTAAGCTGGGCGGATGCGCGCCATCCTGGTCACCGAGTTCGGGGGACCCGAGGTCCTCATCGCCACCGAAGTGCCGGAGCCCGAGCCTCGAGAGGGGCAGCTGCTCCTCGCGGTCGACCGCGCCGGCGTCAACTACGCCGACACGCACCAGGCCGAGGACTCCTACCTCTCCCGCACCACTCTGCCCCTGATCCCCGGCGGCGAAGTGGTCGGCCGCACCGTTGACGGACGCCGCGTCGTTGCGCTGGTGGACAGCGGCGGCTA
>DASUQB010000022.1:0-11033 GCA_036280835.1 Microbacterium sp.
TTCGTCTGGCCCTCGAACTGCGGCTCGGAGAGCTTCACCGAGATGACCGCGGTGAGTCCCTCGCGCACGTCGTCGCCGGAGAGGTTCTCGTCCTTCTCCTTCAGCAGGCTCTGGGCGCGGGCGTACTTGTTGACCAGCGTGGTCAGCGCGGCACGGAAGCCCTCTTCGTGCGTCCCGCCCTCGTGCGTGTTGATCGTGTTCGCGTAGGTGAAGACGTTCTCGGTGTAGCTCGTCGTCCACTGCATCGCGACCTCGAGGGCGATCTTGCGCTCGGTGTCCTCTGATTCGAAGTCGATGACGTCTTCGTTCACGTGCTCGGCCTTGCGCACCCGGTTGAGGTACTCGACGTAATCGACGAGGCCGCGCTCGTAGAGGAAGCTGTCGTTCGGCTGCTGCAGGACGACCTGCCCCGGCTCCGTCTCCTCCTCGTAGGCGGCCGTAGGGCGCTCGTCGTGCAGGTCGATGCGCAGGCCCTTGTTCAGGAAGGCCATCTGCTGGAACCGCGTGCGCAGGGTGTCGTAGTCGAAGTCGACAGACTCGAAGATGTCGGGATCCGGCCAGAAGGTGATGGTGGTTCCGGTCTCGGTGCTCGCCTCCGCGCGCTCGAGGGGGGCCTGCGGCACACCGCCGTCGCGGTAGGACTGGCGCCAGACGTGACCCTGCCGGCGCACCTCGACCTCGAGGCGGGTGGAGAGAGCGTTCACGACCGACGAGCCGACGCCGTGCAGGCCACCGGAGACCGCGTAGCCGCCGCCGCCGAACTTGCCGCCGGCGTGCAGCACGGTGAGCACCACCTCGACGGTCGACCGGCCCTCGATCTTGTGGATGTCGACCGGGATGCCGCGACCGTTGTCGACGACGCGCACGCCGCCGTCCGGCAGGATCGTGACGTCGATGAGGTCGCAGTACCCGGCGAGCGCCTCGTCGACCGAATTGTCGACGATCTCCTGCACGAGGTGGTGCAGGCCGCGGGGACCGGTCGAGCCGATGTACATTCCGGGGCGCTTGCGCACGGCCTCGAGGCCCTCGAGAACCTGGATCTCGTCGGCCCCGTAGTCCTGGTGGATTCGCTCGGCTGGCAGTTCTTCTGCGGGCTGCTTCTCGAGGTCGTCGGGCAGGCTGTCGGGGGTCTGAGACGTCATATTCTCGGCGCGCTCCACATCGTTATTCAAGGCCCTTACAGCCTACCAAGTAACGGCCGCGCTCGCGCGCTATGCGGCCCTGTGGCGCGATGAAAATCGCCTGGGGAGGAACGGACGTCTCTTAGCCGTAGGTATCGCGCGGGCCACGGCCTGGAATGGCTCTCGGACCCCATTTCCAGGAGGGGACGTCAGGGCCCACGAAGCGCACCGACGTGACACCCGCGTCGGGATGCCGGGAGAGGATCTGCGAGAGGATGTGCGAGCGCATCAGCTGGAGCTGCTTCGCCCACGCCGTCGAGTCGCACCGGATGGTGAGCACACCATCGGTCAGCGCCACCGGCTGAGCGTGCCGGGCGGTGTCCTCGCCGGCCACGTCGTCCCACTGCAGAACGAGATCCTCGCGGGCGAGCTGCGGCACCCATCCGGCTTCCCGCGTCAGGTCGCTGAGGGCGTCGCCGAGCCCCTTCGGGTCGCGTCCCGGGGTGAACGGCGCATTGTCATCGTCGACCACGCCCTTCCACCGGCGCCGCCGCACGGCCGCGGCGCTGGGCTCGAGGCCCCTGAGTCGCAGGTACGTCGCGATGGTCTCGGGAACCGCCTCCGGCGAGCCCGCAGCGGACGAACCCCGCGAGATGTCGATCACGAACCCTCCTCCACGATGCGTCCCGCCTCGACGCGGACGACGCGCGCCGCCAAGGCCTGCGGGACATCTTCCTCCACCGCGGCGGTGACCACCACCTGCTCGTAGTCCGCCGCGAGCGAGGCGAGCCGCGACCGGCGGTCGGTGTCGAGCTCGGCGAAGACGTCGTCCAGGATCAGCACGGGGTCACCGGCCGGCGAGTCGGCTCGCAGCAGCTCGGCGGAGGCCAGGCGCAGGGCGAGGGCCACCGACCACGATTCGCCGTGGGACGCGTAGCCCTTCACGGGCAGGCCGCGCACGCGCAGCACGAGGTCGTCGCGGTGGGGACCGACCATCGTCAATCCGCGATCGAGCTCGGCGGCCCTCTTGTCCGCGAGCGCCGCCCGGAAGAGCTCGGGAGTGGACGCATCCGCGCCGGATGACACGGACTCGTCGCCGTCCTCGGGATCGGCGCCGCGCACGGACAGCGACCAGTCCAGCGCCGGTCGGTGGTCGGCGCCGGCTATCGCCGCGTACGAGCGCGAAAGGGGCTCGGCCAGCTCGCGGGTGAGCGCCGTGCGGGCCTCGATGATCTCCGACCCGAGCGAGACGAGCTTGTCATCCCACACGTCGAGGGTCGACAGCGCGTCGCCGCGGATGCCGCGGGCCCTCGCCGACTTGAGGAGCGCCGTCCGCTGGCGGAGCACGCGGTCGTAATCGCCGAGCACGCCCGCCATGCGGGGCCGGCGCTGCACGAGCAGCTGATCGATGAAGCGGCGGCGCGTCGACGGATCGCCGCGCACGATCTGGAGATCTTCGGGAGCGAACAGCACGACGTGCGCATAGCGCGGCAGCTCGGCGGGCTTGACGGGGGCGCCGCCGACCCGCGCCTTGTTGGATCCCTGCCGGTTGAGCTGCACCTCGAGGGTGACCTTGCGCTCGCCGTGCGCGAGGCGGGCGCGGATGATCGCGGCATCCTGTCCCTCGCGCACCATCGGCGCGTCGTTGGACACCCGATGGGAGCCGAGAGTCGCGAGATAGGCGATGGCTTCGGCGAGATTCGTCTTGCCCTGCCCGTTGCGGCCGACGAAGACGTTCGGCCCCGCGTGGAGGTCCACCTCGGCGACCGCATAGTTGCGGAAGTCCACGAGGCTCAGGTGTTCCACGATCACTGCGTCAGACTACCCGGGGCATGAGACGTCCCCCGCGGGCGATGGCGCCTCGATGCGCTCCGTGAGCGCCCGCCCGGTGGCTGAGCTCGTCGACAGGTCAGCGCAGCAGCAGGTTGGGCTGCAGCAGGTACTTGAACGTGTCGGCACCGGCCTTGTCGACCGAGGTCTGGCTGGTGATGAGCACGGGGCTGAGCTTGTTCGCGTTGTCGCTCGACGTGAACGTGATGCGCACGAACTCGCTCTTCACGGCGGTCAGCGCCTCGAGCAGGTACTGGGGATTCAGGCCCAGCGTGACATCGTCGCCGATGAGGTGGGCGTCCACCGTCTCGGAGGCGCGCGCCTGCTCGCCGCCCGAGGCGTCCATCGTCACGCCGTCGGTCGTGAACGTGAATCGCAGCGGCGCGGAGCGGTCGAGCACCAGCGACACGCGACGCACCGCTTCGGCCAGCTCGGCGGTGTTCACCACGGCGTGGTGGTCGGTGCCCTCGGGGAAGAGGCGGCGGACCGGCGGGAAGTTGCCCTTGATGAGCAGCGACGTGACGGTCTTGTTGCCGGCCGTGAAGGCGATGATCTCGCGATCGCCGGATCCGGAGAACGCGATCGAGATGTCGCCGCTGTGCGCAAACGTCTTGCCGACCTCCTGCAGCGTGCGGGCCGGAACCAGCGCGCTCGTGGACTGCTCTGCCGTGGCGCCGCCGTCCCACGGGATCTCCCGCAGGGCGACCCGGTAGCGGTCGGTGGCGACGAGGCTCAGCTGCTGACCGGTGACCTCGAGCTGCACACCGGTGAGCACGGGGGTGACGTCATCGCGCGACGCGGCGAAGGCGACCTGCGCGATGGCGGTGCCGAAGTCGTCGGCGGGAACCAGGCCGGACTCGCCGGACACCTCGGGGATGGCCGGGTACTCCTGCACGGGCATCGAGGCGAGCGTGAAGCGGGCCGAGCCGCACGAGAGGGCGATTCCGCCGTCGTCGTCGACCGAGACCTCGATCGGCGCATTCGGGAGTCGGCTGGCGATCTCCGACAGCAGGCGGCCGTGGACGAGGATCGTGCCGGGCTCGTCAACCGTCGCTTCGATCGTCGTGCGGGCGGATGCCTCGTAGTCGAACGCCGAGAGCGACAAGCCGCTCTCGGTGGCCTCGATCAGCACGCCGGCCAGAATCGGCTGCGGGTTGCGCTGAGGAAGAAGCTTGACGACGAAGGACACCGCTTCGCTGAAAACATCGCGATTGACGTGGAACCTCACTGGCGCTCCCTTGCCGTCCTGGGCCATAGCTCTCCCATGCTAGTGCCCACCGCACACGGCGCCGGGACCGAGTCCGTTTGCAGGGAGAGGTGATCGGACGGGGATTTCATTGAAGAGACTCGTTAATGGTCTTAACCGCTGTGGATACTGTGGACAACTCGGTCGATGCCTGTCGAGACGCTGGAACTACACGCGTGTGAGATGTGGAATCAGCCCGCGAAGCGTGGAACATGTCATTCCGCCGATCCCACCCGATCGGGTCGAGTTTCCACAGGAGTGCACAGCCAGGGAGCGGGTCGCGGGACTTATCCACAAGTTATCCACATTGTGAAGAACCGCATATTGGCCCGAGTCCGGGCGCGTGTCAAGCGCGAATTCGGGCATATGACGTCGCGCGGCGTGCGCGCAGCGGCATCCGCTCGGCACGGCATCGCCGGCGGTCGGAGGAGGAGGTTCCCGGTCCGTCAGCGGGGCAGTCGGCCGAGCTGTGTCGTGATCTCGGTGACCTGGTTGTAGAGAGAGCGACGCTCCTTCATGAGGTCGCTGATCTTCTTGTAGGCGTACATCACCGTCGTGTGATCGCGATTGCCGAACAGCTGACCGATCTTCGGCAGCGAGAGGCTGGTGCGCTCACGGCACAGGTACATCGCGATCTGCCTCGCCGTCGCAACCGCCTGGGAGCGGCTGGAACCGTAGAGGTCGTCGACCGTCAGCTTGAAGTAGGCCGCCGTGGCGTTGATGATGTCGGTCGGCGAGACGACGTTGTCCTCCGCCTGATCGATGATGTCGCGCAGCACCGTCTGGGCGAGCGACATGTCGAGCGTCGAGCGGTTGAGGCTCGCGAACGCCGACACTCGGATCAGAGCGCCCTCGAGCTCGCGGATGTTGGACGACACCACCGTGGCGATGTACTCCAGCACCTCGTCCGGGATCTGGAGCCGCTCGCTCTGCGCCTTCTTGCGGAGGATGGCGATGCGGGTCTCGAGGTCGGGCGCCTGCACGTCGGTGATCAGGCCCCACTCGAAGCGGCTCCGCATCCGGTCTTCGAACCCCGTGAGGTGCTTCGGCGCCACGTCGCTCGTGATCACGACCTGCTTGTCGTGGTCGTGCAGTGTGTTGAAGGTGTGGAAGAACGCTTCCTGGGTCTCGGCTCGTCCCTGCAGGAACTGGATGTCGTCGATGAGCAGGATGTCGACGTCCCGGTAGCGAGCCTGGAATGCCGAGCCCCGGTTGTTCGCGATCGAGTTGATGAAGTCGTTCGTGAATTCCTCGCTCGACACGTAGCGGACGCGCACGCCCGTGTAGAGGCTCAGCGCGTAATCGCCGATGGCGTGCAGCAGGTGGGTCTTGCCCAATCCCGAGTCGCCGTAGATGAAGAGCGGGTTGTATGCCTTCGCCGGCGCCTCGGCCACGGCCACCGCGGCGGCGTGCGCGAAGCGATTGGACTGGCCGATGACGAAGTTGTCGAACGTGTACTTCGGGTTGAGCCGGGTGTCGCTGCGCGAGGAGAAGGATGCCGGGGCGTCCGCCACCGGCTGCTCGCGCGTCGCGGGCGAGCGGTCTTCGCTCACGGGCAGGGGGGATGACATGTGGTTGCCGGCGAGCTCGGGATTGACCACGACCCGGAAGGTGCTGGCGGCCGGGTCCATGTCGATCCGGGCGAGAGCCTCCATGATGGGGGCGCGCATGCGCTTGTTGATCTGCGCAGCGGTCAGGTCGTTCGGGACGTCCAGGTAGAGGGTTCCGCCCATCACGCCCTGGGGCACCGCCAGGTTCAGGAATCCCTGCATCTGCGGGCTGACGCGGTCGTCGCCGTCGAGGTGACCGAGCACGGCCGACCAGATCGGAACATCTGGAACTTGGTGCTGAGACATGGGCCCCCCGGGTGTTGTGCACCCACGACTGGAAAACGGATCGATCACGCGAGCCTGTGGATAACTGCCTGTGACACGGTAGCCAGCCGTCCCGACAGAGCAAAATCCACTGTAGGTCTCGCCCGCGTGTCCCTGCCAGGGGTGGGAGATGAGATTGTGGATAATGCACGGCCGCGCCTGCCGGTTTGCGATGACCCCGGCGAGGACGTAGCCTTACTTAGTTGACTTATGCCTTCGAGGCAGTTTTCCCCGTCCACGATGTCTCCGGTTGCAGCGATCCCGGTGACAGCATCTCCGGAGTGATCCCATGACCAAGCGCACGTACCAGCCCAACACCCGTCGCCGGGCCAAGAAGCACGGCTTCCGCGCCCGCATGCGCACGCGTGCCGGTCGTGGCATCCTGGCCGCTCGTCGCGCCAAGGGCCGCACCGAGCTCTCCGCGTAACCACCCGGTGCTCTCGAGGCCGAATCGAATCACCCGCGGGGCCGATTACAAAGCGGTCGTCCGTCGGGGTGCTCGATGCGCGGGCGCGCACACGGTCACGTATGTGCGCACCTCCGATGACGACCACGCGGCGCGTTTCGGCTTCATCGTGAGCAAGCAGGTCGGCTCGGCCGTCACCCGCAACACCGTCCGGCGCCGGCTCAAGGCCCTCTGCTCGCAGGAGCTCTCCGGCGTGCGCGCCGGCTCGGACATCGTCATCCGCGCGCTGCCCTCCGCGGCGACCGCGGATTACTCGGTGCTCCACGCCGAGGTGGCGCGCTGTCTCGCCAGGAGGGCCTCATGAGCGCCACCCTCCCGGCGGCGTCGACGGGCGATGCGCGGCTGCAGGCATCCGAGCTGCTGCACTTCGTTCCCCTGGTTCCCCGCAACGCGGCGTTGAGCCTTCTCCATGGTTACCGTGCGACGATCTCGCATGCGTATGGGGATGTCTGCAAGTACTACCCATCGTGCTCGGCCTACGCGGTCGGTGCCGTGCAGCAGCACGGGGCCCTCAAAGGCTCCGTGATGGCGGCGGCCCGCATCGCTCGGTGCCACCCCTGGGCGAAGGGCGGCGTCGATGACGTTCCCCTGCACAAGAACTTCCGGTACGACCTCACCCCTCGAGGTTTCGTCGTCCCGACATCCCCGAGAAAGGACTGATCCGTGCCGGATCTGATCGGAATCATCCTCTGGCCCCTCAAGTGGGTCGTCGAGCTCGTGCTGGTCTTCTGGCACTGGCTCTTCACCGCCATGGGCCTGCCGGCGGCCGCCGGCATCACCTGGGTGCTCGCGATCATCGGCCTGGTGCTGGTCGTCCGCTCGGCCCTGATTCCGCTCTTCGTGAAGCAGATCAAGAGCCAGCGGAAGATGATGGAAATCGCTCCTGAACTGCGAAAAGTTCAGGAGAAGTACAAGGGCAAGAAGGATCAGCTGTCCCGCGAGGCGATGAGCCGCGAGACGATGGCCCTGTATAAGAAGCACGGCACGAGCCCGGTTTCCGGATGCCTTCCGCTGCTGGTGCAGATGCCCATCTTCTTCGCCCTGTTCAGTGTGCTGAACGACGTCACGAAGCACGCCAAGGAGGGAATCGGCGGCGTCGGACCCATGACGCCCGCCCTCACCGAGGAGTTCTACAACGCCAAGCTCTTCGGCGTCGCCTCGCTGCACGACACCCTCATCGGCGCCTGGGAGGCACAGGAGACCGGGTGGCAGGTCACCGTCGGGATCCTGCTGGTGCTCGTGGTCCTGATGATCCTGTCGCAGTTCTTCACTCAGCTGCAGATCATCTCGAAGAACCTCTCCCCTGAGGCGAAGACCGGCCAGGCCTACCAGATGCAGAAGATCATGCTCTACATCCTGCCGCTGGCCTTCATCTTCTCCGGTGTCTTCTTCCCCCTCGGCGTCGTCATCTACTGGTTCACGAGCAACCTGTGGACGATGGGCCAGCAGTTCCTCGTCATCCGCAACATGCCGACGCCCGGCTCCGACGCGGCCAAGATGCGCGAAGAGCGCCTGGCGCGCAAGGGCAAGGCGCTGGATGCCTCGGGCAAGGTCATCCCGATGGAGAAGTACCAGGCCGAGCAGCAGCGCCTCTTCGAAGAGGCCGAGCGCGCACGCGCGGCAACCCCCAAGCGGCAGCAGCCGGTCGGCAAGCAGCGCGCGAAGAAGCAGGGCAGCAAGCCGGGTCAATCCGCCGGCGGCTCGGTGAAGCCCCCCGCCAAGGATGCCGGCGGCGGACCAGCCCCGCAGGGCACCGGCGCCTGATCTCCCCCTCCCCCACGAAGGATCTGCAATGAACTCGACTCCCGAGACCGTCAACGACGGCCCCGCTCCCGGATCCGAGCGCGTCAGCGCAACGGTCGCCCAGCTCGAGGAAGAGGGCGACATCGCCGCCGACTACCTCGAGGGGCTGCTCGACATCGCCGACATCGACGGCGACCTCGAGATGGACGTGCGGCAGGGTCGCGCGTACGTGTCGGTCGAGGCCGACGGCGACGCGCTGCGGCTGATCTCGGATCCCGACACGGTGCAGGCGCTCCAAGAGCTCACGCGCCTGGCGGTGCAGAGCAAGACCGGACGCTTCTCCCGCGTCATCCTCGACGTCGGGGGCTCACGCGACGCCCGCCAGCAGGAACTCGAGGACCTCGTCTCCCGCGCCGTCGCGCGGATCGAGGAGGGCGCGACCCAGGCCTCACTTCCCGCGATGTCGAGCTACGAGCGCAAGCTCGTGCACGATATCGTTGCTGACTGGGGGTTTGTTTCCGAATCCTACGGCGAGGGCGCCGATCGCCACACCGTCATCAGCCGCGGCTGAAACGGCTTCAGCACGCCGGCGATGAGCGAACTCGAACAGGAACCAGCGGCCGCCGCGACGATCTTCGGCGAACGCATCGAACTGGCGCGCCGGTTCACTGAGGCGCTGGCGGTGCACGGGGAAGAGCGCGGGCTGATCGGGCCTCTCGAGCTGCCTCGCCTGTGGAGCCGCCATGTGCTCAACAGCGCCATCGCCGCTCCCCTCTTCTCCGGTCGCGTCGGGGACGTCGGCTCGGGGGCCGGGCTTCCCGGGTTGGTGCTGGCGATCGCGAGACCCGATGTGCAGATGGTGCTGATCGAGCCGATGGAGCGCCGAGTGGCATGGCTTCGCGAGCAGTCCGATGCGCTCGGACTCGACAACGTGGAAGTGGTGCGTGGACGCGCGGAGGATTGGAAAGAGGGCGCCGTGCTGGATGCGGTGACCGCCCGTGCGGTGAGCGCGCTGCGCACGCTCATCCCCCTCACGGCTCCGCTCGTGCGCAGCGGCGGAGAGCTGATCCTGCTCAAGGGCGCAGGCGCGCCCGGCGAGATCGGCGCTGCGGAGAAGCAGATCCGCAAGTTCGGGCTGAGTGACACACGCGTCGAGCTGCTCGGCGAGGGCATCCTCGACGAACCGACCCGGGTTGTCCGCGCGACCGTTCGCGGCTGACGGCATTTCTGCCGACGTGTGCGTTTCACGTGACACGGTAGGGGGCTTCAGTGAAGCCGCCGCTATTGACTCTGCTGGCCCACGGCCGCGGCGGGTCGCTGACTGCTCGAGGTCCAGCGAACACTCCGCTGCGTAGAGAGGCGGCAGCAGGCCGCTGACTCATCGGGATTCGACGGGGCTGTGCGCGAGTGTCCCGCACCTTGGCACCGTTGCAGTTCGTCGCATGCGCCAGGCGGCGTAAGGGGCGGGCGGGCGGAGCTTCGCGTCGCTCCCTTTCTGGCTTCATGCGCACGGTCCTGGAGAAGCGGATGCCGGCTCTGGGATCGGCAGTCAGGACAGCCGCATGCTTCGGTCGCGCGCGACCGCGCGGATGGTCGCTGCAGATCGAGATTCAGGTGAGATGGGTTCTCGACCAAGCAATCAATCTGTACCGCCGGGGACGCCGGCTGAACGGTGCCCCAGCCTGAGGCCGTGATGAAAGGGGCCCTCTTGCGTACTGAAGGCCAGCGACTGGTTGTTGCATGCCAAAAGGCGGCTGAGCCAATGCGGTGGTTTCACGTGAAACGGAGCGCGAGGCGGGTCCTGCGAGACCCTCCCAAACCGCACACCTGCTCACGAAGAGCGGCGGCGGCCGCGCTCGGCGTAAATGTTTCACGTGAAACGCCCCCTTTCGGGCCGTCAGGCGCCATTCTAAGGAGCGGGTGGCGCGGACCGGGCGGCCGATTTCCGCTCCGCAAGCCCCCTCAGGCGCCGGATTTCGCGCCCACGGCGGTAGGCGCGCCCCTCTGCGTGTCTTGGGTGTGACGACTGGTCCTGGATCTTCGCGTCTTCACTGAGCTCGCCAGCGGGCCCGCACAACCGTGACGTTCGGGCTTGCCCGTCGCGATGGAGCGCTACCGCGGTTCGCATCGGCCGATGTTTCACGTGAAACAACCACGACAAGCGCACGCGCCGTAGCCCCAGGGCCGGCTTTCCGGGCGCACCGTTGGCTTGCGGGGCGCAGGTGGCGCTCGATCATGGGCCCGCGACGCGAACGTGCAGCACAAGTCTCATTCTCAACCGCCAAGAGAGCATACGCTCGGACGACCGGCGGCCGCTCACCCTTCACCACCGGGGCACGGACAGGTCGATTCGCGACATGCGGGCGGAAGCTGCTCGCTCGCAAACGTGCGACGCGGCCGTTGGTTGACCGCGGCATGCGGGCGCGGCCATTTAGCCCGCTCGAGGCATGCGGGCGCGCGGTCTGGCTCTTCTCGGACATGCAGGGGCGCGAGCTGGTCAATTGCGATCGTTCACATGAGCCGATCGCTGGGCCGCAGCTGCACGACGCATGGACGCACTGGGCGCCTCCGCGACCTTCGCGGTCTGGCAAGTGGAGCAGTGTTTCACGTGAAACCAAGGATGCTGTTCAAACCAGGGTGCGGACGACAGGTGCCTCGTTTGCGGGTTGGGTTCCGCCGTTCAGCCACGGTCACGTGTCGGTGCACTTCGAGTCGTTCGTCGCCCGGCTCGAGTGCACCGCGGAACGTGCGCG
>DASUQB010000023.1:0-25941 GCA_036280835.1 Microbacterium sp.
TACCACGGCCTGATCGGCAGGCCGAGGTCGCCGAGCTGCAGCAGCAGGCGGCGCTTGGCCTGTTCGGTCTTGGCGAGCTTCTCGAGGGCGATCGTGTCATCGGATGCCGGAGACGTGCGGGTCAGCCGGCACGAGAAGCACTTCCCGGCGGGCGCATCCTCCCTGACCAGCCAGTTGCACGCCCAGCCGCGGTTGGAGCAGGTGTACCAGGTGACGCCGTCGATCAGGGTCTTGTCGTCGCGGACCCCGACGAACTGCCTGGCGAGGAAGTCGAGGGCGATCTCAGCATCGCAGTTCGGGCAGCGCAGCATCTCGAAGTAGACGAAGTGCCGGCAGTAGGGGCAGCGCGGAGCGGAGGACACAGCATCACCGTAACGGCTCGGACGTCACCCGGGCACGAGCGGGAGGCGCAGCAGGACGTCGTCCTCGGCCCTCGGGCTGCCGCGACCGTCGGTGTTGTTGGTCAGCAGCCAGAGCGACCCGTCCGGAGCAGCCACGGCGTCGCGGAGGCGCCCCTGCGCCCCCTCGAGAGTCGGCGTAGGGTCGGCCGCAACGGCGCCGCCCTCGGTGTGGATGATCCAGAGCCGCTCGCCGCGGAGGCCCGTCATGAACACCGTGTCGCCCACGGCGGCGATCCCGCTCGGGCTCGCCTCATCCGTCGGCCACTGGGCGACCGGGTCGACGAGGTCGTCGTCGCCGCCGTCGATCCCCTCGGCCTCGGGCCACCCGTAGTTGGCGCCCGGACTGATCGCGTTCAGCTCATCCCACGTGTTCTGGCCGAACTCGCTCGCCCACAGGGTGCCGTCGCTCGTCCATGCGAGCCCCTGCACGTTGCGGTGCCCGAGTGACCAGACGGCGGAGTCGAAGGGATTGCCCGGCGCGGGGTCGCCGGCGGGCGTGAGTCTCAGGATCTTCCCGTTCGGCGAGGCCGGGTCCTGTGCGGCGCCGGGCCTGCCGGCATCCCCCGTCGCGACGTACAGCATGCCGTCGGGCCCGAATGCGATGCGGCCCCCGTTGTGATTCCCGGCGCGCGCGATCCCGTCGAAGACGACCTCGGGTGCGTCGAGCCCGAGGGCGCCGGCAACCCCTGTCAGCCGCATCCGCACGACGCGATTGTCATCCGGGGCGCCATGGTAGGCGTAGAGCCAGCGCTCGTCTCCCTCCTCCCACAGGGCGAGGCCGTGCAGTCCTGCCTCACCTCCCGGCACGACGCCGGGTACCGCGCCGACATCCCTCAGCTCGCCCGTCGTGCCGAGCTCGCGCACCCGCCCGTCATCGCGCTGGCTGATCAGCGCCCCGCCCTCGGGCAGCGGCACCACCGACCACGGTGCATCGAGCCCGGATGCGAGCGTCTCCGGCGAACCGGCGGGCTGCCACCAGCCCACCACGGCGCTCTCCTCGGGGCTCGGCGACGCGGACGGCGACGGCGACCGCTGCGACGCGGACGGCGGCACGGCTTCGCTCGGCGCGTCGGATGGGGCGCAGCCCGAGACGGCGACGAGCGCGAGCGCCACGACGGCGACGCCGCCGAGCGGGGCGGTTCGCCCACTCCGCACGAGGGGCTACTCCCCCGCTGCCGCGGCTTCGAGGGCGGCGATGTCGATCTTCTTCATGCCGAGCATCGCCTGCACCGCGCGGTGCGACCGCTCGGGATCGGGATCTCGGATCAGCTCGACCAGTCGGTCGGGCACGATCTGCCACGAGAGACCCCAACGGTCCTTGAGCCACGCGCACGGCTGCTCGAGACCCCCGTCAGCGGTGAGGGCTTCCCAGTACCTGTCGACTTCGGCCTGGTCCGCGCAGGAGACGAACAGGGAGACCGCCTCGGTGAACGGGAACTGCGGCCCCGCGTCGAACGCGTAGTAGTCCCGGCCCGCGAGCCGGAAATGAGCGTGCATGACCTTCCCGGCGAACCCGGGGAGCTGCTCGTCGTAGTGGGCGATCGAGACGATCTCCGAGTTCGGGATCAGCTCGGTGTAGAAGCGGATCGCCTCTTCCGCGGAATTGTCGAACCACAGGAACGGGGTGACGGCGGTCATGGCGACTCCTCGGCGTCGACGGGCGTGACGATCGTTCCAGCCTCATGCTCCCCGCGGGATCGCGCAAGGGCCGTCCACACTGCATCGACCGCGAAGGCGAAGGCGACGCCGGCGAGGTACATGACCAGATCCGTCGTGGTGAACACGGTGCCGAAGACGAGGGTCAGCGGTCGGAAGGCCGTCCCCCAGATCTCCGGCAGCCCGGTGAGCTGGAAGAGCTCCACGGCCGCGCACCACGCGAATGCGACGGCGGCGGCGAAGAGGGGGCGCAGGCGGGGCCCGAGGATCACGACCAGCAGGTAGATCAGCACGGCATAGAGGATGTCTCCCGCCGCGTCGGTCTCGAAGCCGTCCGGGAGCGCCACGTGCACGAACAGCCCCGCGCAGACCGTCGCCGCGGCCAGCAGGACGGCGGCGAGCCGTCGGCGCAATGGGGTGGGCATCGCGACATTCCTCCTGCAAGATCGGACCATGGGGACACTCGAAGACATCGCCCGTGAACTCTACGCGGTGCCGCCTGCCGAGTTCACGGCCGCCCGCACAGCGCGTGCCGCCGACCTGAAGGCCGATGATCCCGGACTGGCGAAAGCGGTCGGAACGCTCAAGCGGGCGTCGGTGCCCGCCTGGGTCGTCGGACAGCTCGTGCGGCACCGCGCCGACGACATCGAGCGCGCGCTCACGCTGGCCGTGGAGATGCGCGATGCGCAGAACGAACTCGATGCCCCCGCCCTGGCCGAGCTCACGACGGCCCGTCGCCGGCTCACGGCCGCGCTGGCCCGCGAGGGCGCGGCCATCGCCCACCAGAAGGGCGTGGCGGTGTCGAAGGCGGCGCTGGACGAGGTGTCACAGACGCTGCAGGCCGCGATGACCGATGAGGCCGCGGCCGCGGCGCTGCTCTCGGGAAGGCTGGTGCGCTCGCTTCAGACGGTCGGCTTCGACGCCGTCGACCTCGACGGTGCCGTCGCAGGGGGCGAGGCGGCGCTGGTGGAGCGTCCGAAGGTCGGCCGCGACGACCTCGCCGAACGCAGAGCACGGCGCGCGGCCGAGAAGGCCCTTCGCGACGCCGAGCAGGCGGCCACGCAGACGGCGCGAGAGGTGGCCCGCCTGGACGGGCAGCTCCGGCACGCCCGGGAGAGAGCGGATGCGCTGACGGAGACCAGGGACGGTCTCGAGCGAGAGCTCGCGAGGGTTCTCGCCCAGCTCGAGGAGGTGCAGACGGAGGAGCACCGGCTCGCGGACGAGCGGCGGGCGGCGGCCACCGCGGCCGAAGCGGCGGAGACCACGAAGCACGCGGCTCAGACGGCGCTCGAGATGCGCCCGGAGGAGGCGTCGGTGTGATGAATGGTGGACCTGAGGGGACTCGAACCCCTGACCCCCTGCATGCCATGCAGGTGCGCTACCAGCTGCGCCACAGGCCCAGATTGTGCTCCCCCGGCTGGCCGGGGCAACCCCACTAGATTACTACATCCGAAGCAGTGCCACGAACCGAGGCAGTGACCGAAGGAGGCGCCGTGGTCGCATTGGGCAACATCGTGTTCTACGCGGAAGACCCCCGCGCTTTGTCGCATTTCTGGGCGGGAGTCTTCGGCTACCCGAAGCTGGAGTGGGAGGATCCGCTCAGGCAGCAGCTGCTCGATGCGGGCCTGACCGAAGCGGATCTCGCGTCGCGAGCCCTCGCCGAGGACCCGGAGGGGAAGGGCCCCCGACTCTTCTTCCACCATGCGGACGGCCCGAAGCGCGGCCGCAACCGCATCCACCTGGATGTCTCGGTGGTGCCGAGGGCCGGTGCTGCCGGGACGACGGCGGAGGAGCTGGATGCCGAGAAGGACCGACTGGTGGCGCTCGGCGCACAGGTGGTGCGGCTCGTCGAGCAGTCGTGGGGCCCGTGGCCCGAGCGCTACTGGCAGCTGCGGGATCCCGAGGGGAACGAATTCTGCCTGCAGTGACCGGCGGGCCGGCTCAGACGGCGGTGGGGTCCGCCGTCGTTCGCACGGGCAGCTCGATCGGAACGACCGGGCAGTCCTTCCAGAGGCGCTCCAGCGAGTAGTAGACGCGCTCCTGCTCGTGGAAGACGTGCGCGACGACGTCGCCGAAGTCCAGCAGCACCCAGCGACCTTCCTGGCGGCCTTCACGGCGAACGCGCTTGTGGCCGGCCTCGAGCAGCTTCTCCTCGATCTCGTCGGCGATGGCGCCGACGTTGCGCTCGTTGCGGCCGGTGACGAGCAGGAAGATGTCGACGAGCGGCAGGGGGCCCGAGACATCCAGCCCGATGAGGTCCTCTCCGCCCTTGGCGTCTGCGGCGCGTGCCGCGATCTGCAGCATCTCTACGGCCTGGGCGGTGGCGGGCATCAGAAAACTCCTGTCACAAAAGCAAGGATCAGCACGCCGACGAGAGCCAGCGCGA
This sequence comes from Microbacterium sp., assembly GCA_036280835.1. Taxonomy (GTDB): domain Bacteria; phylum Actinomycetota; class Actinomycetes; order Actinomycetales; family Microbacteriaceae; genus Microbacterium. Next base: position 4,444 of record DASUQB010000023.1, read on the forward strand.
GTGCGCCGGCCGTGATCGCGAGCGTGAGCATGAGCCGGCTGCCCTTTTCGGGCGCCGGGGGTCGAATGATCTCCTGGGCACCCTTGACGGTGCTGACCGCGGCGCTGGCGGCGATGGGAGTGGGCGAGGAGTGCGCCGGTATCTCGCGGTCGATCAGAACCGCATCCGTCTCCTTGCCGTCGGCCGTGCCCGTTGCGTGGCCCGTCGAGCCGAGGCCGTCGGGCAGTGACATCGAGCCGGTGATGAGCACCTCGCCGGTGGCGGTGACCGGCCCGACGATCGATGAGTGCGACGGCGTCTGGGAGAGGATCAGCGCGTTCGACGTCGACTGGGAGCCGGTGGAGGTCGCGCTCCGCGCGATCAGCTGGTCGAACGACGGCGGAAGCTCGACGGGCTCGGCGCCGGCGAGGAGCTCGGAGCCGAACCCGGGGCGGAGCACGGGACGCTCGGCGTCCGGCTCGATGTCGGAGAGCTCGTCGGCGACGTGGGCCTCCTCCTCGTGGGCTTCTTCGTCGTGGGCGTCCTCGTCGTGGGCTTCTTCGTCGTGGGCTTCCTCGTCGTGGGCTTCTTCGTCGTGGGCTTCCTCTTCGTGGGCTTCTTCGTCGTGGGCTTCCTCTTCGAGGGCTTCTTCTGTGTCGCCGTTCGATTCCCCGTCCAAGGGGGTGTCATCGAAGGAGGTGTCGGAGACGGTCTCGTCGGAATCGGTGTCTTCCGCCGGCGCCGGCTCCTTGAAGAGGGCCTCGACATGATCGTGCTCGGCGTCTTCGTGCTCCTCCGAAGGCAGCTCGGGGGCGTGATCCTCGGCGGGTGCTTCGACGGGCTCCGCGACGCGCTGCTCTTCGACGGCCTCGGACGCCGCGACGTGCGCCGCCATGAGGTCCGGGGTGATCACCGGCACGGAGGCCGTGCGGATGCGCTCCTGCTGGCGGGCCTGCCGACGCGTGAGCGGAGACACGCCGAGGTCGACGTTCGCGTCGGCGATGGGCACCGCCGAGACCATGACCGGCTCCGCGGCCCTCGGGAGGTGCGCGGCCGGGGTCGGCAGCGGCGCGCTCTCGACGATCGCCACTTCGGGGGCCGCTTCTGCCCGCTCGGTGGACTGCGGCGCGGGCGCGGCGGTCTTGCCCGGGATGACGGTGTCGGGGCCGATGATCGGCGTGGAGCCCGTCATGCGAATCTCGCGCAGCTGCTTGCGGGTGAGCTGCGATTCGCCAGGCTGCTCGGGTGTGCTCATGCCTTGCTCCGATACAGATGATGCTTACCGATGTACTGGACGACCCCATCGGGAACGAGGTACCAGACGGGATGTCCCCTGCGCACGCGATCCCTGCAGTCCGTCGACGAGATCGAGAGTGCGGGGACCTCGAGCTGACTCACGTCTTCGCTGGGCAGGCCCGCGATGCTGAGCACGTGACCTGGACGCGAGACCGCGACGAAATGAGCGAGGTCCCACAACTCATCATGGTCCCTCCAACTGAGAATTTGCGCTACCGCGTCCGCGCCGGTGATGAAGAAGAGCTCGGCGTTCGGCCGCTGCGCCTTCAGATCGCGCAGTGTGTCGATCGTGTAGGTGGGGCCGGCGCGGTCGATGTCGACGCGGCTGACGGTGAAGCGCGGATTGGATGCGGTCGCGATGACGGTCATCAGATACCGATGCTCCGTCGACGTGACCTCGTGCTTCTGCCACGGTCGGCCGGTGGGTACGAAGATGACCTCGTCGAGATCGAACGATTGCGCCACCTCGCTTGCGGCTACGAGGTGCCCGTGGTGGATGGGATCGAATGTCCCGCCCATCACCCCGATCCGCAAGGGCCGCGCGTCATCCGTCATGCAGTCGCCCTAGTGGCCCTGCCCCGCCCCGTGCTCCTCTTTGCCGTGAGCGGCGGCGAACGCCGCGGCCTTTCCGGAGTGGCGGTTCGCCACGTTGCGGTAGGACAGGGTGACGAGGGCGAGGGCGCTGAAGACCAGGAGGGCGACGATCCCGTATCCGACGGTCTCGAGCGCAACGTTTCCGTGCTCCTCCGACTCAGCGGCGGCCTGCACGAGAAGTGTGGCGAGAGACATCCGTACTCCCTTTCGAGTGGTCTGTGGGTGCGGTGGTCGGGTAGACGTGCTGGATCAGTTTACGGGTCAGCCGCGGACTTGTCCGGAACCGCGCGCGAGCCACTTGGTGCTCGTGAGCTCCCCCAGCCCCATCGGCCCGCGGGCGTGCAGCTTCTGGGTCGAGATGCCGACCTCGGCGCCGAAGCCGAATTCGCCGCCGTCGGTGAACCGCGTGGACGCGTTCGCCATCACGACGGCGGAGTCGACCTCCGCCAGGAACCGCTCCGCGTTGCGCGTGTCGGTCGTGACGATGGATTCGGTGTGTCCGGTGGAGTACCGCCGGATGTGCTCGAGCGCGTCATCCAGCGAGTCGACGACCCGCATCGCGATGTCGAGACTGAGGTACTCCGTCTCCCAGTCCTCCTCGTTCGCCGGCACGACATCGGGCGCGAGCGAGCCGACGATGTCATCGCCGTGCACCGTCACCCCTTCGTGCTGGAGTGCAGGCACGACGACGGGAACCAGGCGCTCCGCCGCGGAGCGCAGCACGAGCACCGTCTCCACGGCATTGCAGACGCTCGGCCGCTGGACCTTCGCGTTGACGACGATGTCGCGCGCCCAGTCGAGGGGCGCGGACTCGTCGAGCACGATGTGCACGTTTCCGGCGCCCGTCTCGATGACGGGAACACTGGACTGCGTGACGACGGTCTCGATCAGCGAGGCGCTGCCCCGCGGAACGAGCACATCCACCAGCCCGCGGGCCTGCATGAGCGCGCGGGCCCCGTCGCGGCCGAAGTCGTCGACGGACTGGATGGCCTCGGGGGTGATGCCGGCCGCCCGGAGGGCGTCGCGCATGACGCGGACGAGCACCGTGTTCGACTCGCGCGCGGCGCTCCCGCCGCGCAGCACCACGGCGTTGCCGGAGCGAAGCGCGAGCGCGGCGATGTCGACCGTGACGTTCGGGCGGGCCTCGTAGATGGCGCCGACGACCCCGAAGGGCACGCGCACCTGCTCGAGGGCGACCCCGTTCGGCATCCGGTGACCGCCGATGACCTGGCCGACGGGGTCCGGGAGGGCGGCGATCTGCCGGACGGCGTCGGCGAGGGCGGTGACGCGCTTCCGGTCGAGCCGCAGCCGGTCGAGCAGGGACTCGCCGATGCCGTCGGCGCGCCCGCGCGCGATGTCCTGTTCGTTGGCGGCGATGATCTCGCCCGCGGCATCCAGGATCGCGCTGGCCATCGCGTGCAGCGCGCCGGCCTTGTCGTCGCTGGTCAGGCGCGCCGTCTCGCGCGAGGCTTCCTTCGCGCGGATGAGCCGGGCCTGCACGTCATCGGCCGGGGCGTCGCCGGTCGCGTGCGGGCGCGTCTGGAGTGCGGGTGAGGTCATCGTTTCAGTGTATCGAGGGGTCCCGTGACCGGTGCCGCCGTGTCGGGCCGCGGCTGGAACCACGTGCCGATCTGCGCGCCCTCCAGGGCTTCGCGGACGAGATCGGCGCTCGTGACGAGCACGCCGATCCCGGATGCCGCGGCGAGCCGCGCCGCGGACACCTTGGTGGCCGCTCCCCCTGTGCCGACGCTGTTCACCACGACGGAGCCGAACTCGAGGCCGTGAAGGTCGTCGTCGTGCGCGATGGTGTCGATCGGCTGGGCACCCGGCTCGTCCGGCGGCCGGGTGTAGAGCGACTCGATGTCGCTGAGCAGGATGAGCGCGTCCGCCGAGATCAGATGCGCGACGAGGGCGGCGAGCCGGTCGTTGTCGCCGAAGCGGATCTCGTGGGTCGCCACGGTGTCGTTCTCGTTGACGATCGGCAGGATGCGGAGGCCGAGCAGCCGCTCCATGGCGCGCTGCGCGTTGCTCCGGTGCGTCGGGTTCTCGAGGTCGCCCGCCGTCAGCAGCACCTGGCCCGCCACGATCCCGAACCGGTCGAGGGAGTCCTGGTAGCGGTAGATCAGCACGTTCTGCCCGACCGCGGCGGCCGCCTGCTGGGTGGCGAGGTCGCTCGGGCGCGCGTCGAGCGCGAGGTACGGCATCCCGGTCGCGATGGCCCCCGATGAGACGAGGATGACTTCGGTCCCGCGCCCATGCGCGGCCGCCAGCGCGTCGACGATGAGCCCGATGCGCCACGCGCCGTCGCCGCTGATCGACGAGGAGCCCACCTTCACGACGACGCGCCGGGCCGTGCCGACGTCCGCTCGCGTGAGTGCGGTCACTCCCCGTCCTCCTCGTCACGGCGAGCGAGTCGCTGGGTCTCGAGCTCGGCGCGGGCCTCGGCCTTCGCGTCCATGCGCTCGTGGTACGTCTCGCGGCGCTGTGCGGTGGTGCGGCGGCCGCCCTCGTAGAGGCGCGGATCGGTGCCGCGCGGGGCCGAGATGAGCTCGGCGGCGGAGGAGACCGTGGGCTCCCAGTCGAAGATGACGCCGTCGCCCTCGCCGATCACGACGGTCGACCCGGGCGTGGCCCCCGAGCGGTAGAGCTCGTCCTCCACGCCGAGGCGCTCGAGGCGGTCGGCGAGGTAGCCGACGGCCTCGTCGTTGGTGAAGTCGGTCTGCTGCACCCAGCGCACCGGCTTCTCGCCGAGCACGCGGTAGATGTTGCCGTACGTGCCGCCCTCGACGCGGACGGTGAACTCCTTCTGAGCGCCACGGGGACGGATGACGATCTTCTCGGGCACGGGCGTCGCGGCGAGCGTGGCGCGGTGCTCCTCGATGATGCCGCCGAGCGCGAAGGTCAGCTCCCGCAGTCCCTTGTGCGCGACCGTGGAGATCTCGAACACGCGGTAGCCGCGGGCTTCGAGCTCCGGCCGCACCATCTCGGCGAGGTCCTTCGCCTCGGGCACGTCGATCTTGTTGAGCGCGATCAGCTGCGGGCGCTCGAGGAGGGGTGTCTGCCCCTCGGGCACGGGGTAGGCCGCGAGCTCGGCGAGGATGACGTCGAGGTCGGTGAGCGGATCCCGGCCGGGATCGAGCGTGGCGCAGTCGAGGACGTGCACGAGGGCCGTGCAGCGCTCCACGTGGCGCAGGAACTCCAGACCGAGGCCCCGTCCCTCGCTCGCGCCCTCGATGAGGCCGGGCACGTCGGCGACGGTGTAGCGGAGGTCGCCGGACTGCACGACGCCGAGGTTGGGATGCAGCGTCGTGAAGGGGTAGTCGGCGATCTTGGGTCGTGCCGCGGAGATCGCCGCGATCAGGCTCGACTTCCCGGCCGAGGGGAAGCCGACGAGCGCGACGTCCGCGACGGTCTTGAGTGTCAGGACCAGGTCGCCCTCCCACCCGGGCGTGCCGAGCAGCGCGAATCCGGGAGCCTTTCGCTTCGGCGACGCCAGGGCCGCGTTGCCCAAACCGCCGATGCCGCCGGGGGCGGCGACGAAACGCGTGCCGGGATCGATCATGTCGACGAGGACCGTGCCGTCGACGTCTTTGACGACCGTCCCGACCGGAACCGGCAGCTCGAGCGATTCGCCCTGCGCGCCGGAGCGGTGATCGCCCATCCCGAACCCGCCGTTGCCGCCGGAGCGGTGGGGCGAGTGGTGGTACGCGAGCAGCGTCGTGACCTGGGGGTCGGCGACCAGCACGACGTCGCCGCCGTGACCGCCGTTGCCGCCGTCGGGGCCGGCGAGCGGCTTGAACTTCTCGCGCTTCACCGACACGCAGCCGTTGCCGCCCTTGCCCGCGCGCAGGTGGAGCGTCACCTCGTCGACGAATGTGACCATGCGTGAGCCCCCTGTGCGGGTCGGAGAACGGGCGGGTTGAGTTGTCGAAAAGCAGAACGGGACGGGCCGAAGCCCGCCCCGTTCGAGTGCTGTGTGCGAGTTGTTACTCGGCGCCGACCGTGGCGACGATGTTGACGACCTTGCGGCCGCCCTTGCGGCCGAATTCGACGGCACCGGCCTCGAGGGCGAACAGCGTGTCGTCGCCACCGCGGCCGACGTTGGCGCCGGGGTGGAAGTGCGTGCCGCGCTGACGGACGATGATCTCGCCGGCGTTGACCTTCTGACCGCCGAAGCGCTTGACGCCCAGACGCTGGGAGTTGGAGTCGCGACCGTTACGGGTGGAGCTTGCGCCCTTTTTGTGTGCCATGTCTGAGTCTCTTCCGTGCTTACTTGATGCCGGTGACCTTGACGCGCGTGAGGTCCTGACGGTGGCCCTGGCGCTTCTTGTAACCGGTCTTGTTCTTGAACTTCTGGATGACGATCTTCGGGCCGCGGAGCTCGCCGAGCACCTCGGCCGTCACGGTCACCTTCGCGAGCTTGTCGGCGTCGGTGGTGACGTCGTCACCGTCGACCAGGAGCACGGCGGGAAGCACGATGTTCTCGCCCTGCTTGGCCTTCTGGCGGTCGAGGGTCACGATCGTGCCGACCTCGACCTTTTCCTGGCGGCCACCGGCGCGCACAACTGCGTAAACCACTTCACACCTGTTTCGTTGGGGAGCACGGGGCTCCGAATATCACGGAAGACTTTGCTTGCGGATGCAAGGGTGCGGAAGCAACGCTCTCGTTGTGGCCGTGCACCGCCGCAGCCCGGGGGCTGATGGCGAGGCGGCGCCACAAGACGCACCAAAGGGATACTTTACCTGACGGTCCGGTCAAGGCGCAAAGCGAGCGGCCCGCGTGTCGCCGCCGCGAGCGCATTCACGGCGGACTCCCACTCTCGCTCCGCCCCTAGGATCGAACGCGTGACGATCCTCGTTGACCAGGCGATGTGGCCGGCGCACGGCCGGCTGTGGGCCCACCTGGTGAGCGATTCCGATCTCGAGGAGCTCCACGCCTTCGCGGCGGCCAACGGCATCCCCCGCCGCGGATTCGACCGGGACCACTACGACGTCCCCGAGGAGTCGCTCGAGCGGCTCGTGGCCGCCGGCGCGCGGCCGGTGAGCGCGCACGAACTCGTGCGCGCCCTCATCGCCTCCGGCCTGCGCGTGACCGCTCGAGAGCGGCGCTGAGCTACTCGTCGCCCTGCGGTGCGTGCACGACCGGCGTACCGCTCAGCGCGGCCGTGGTGACGCGCCGACGCGAGCGCCCCTGACCCGGCGCCTTCGGCTCGGGCAGAGCCTTCAGCACGGAATCCAGCAGCTGGTCGGCCTCGGTCTTCGGGGCGCGATCGGCCGGCTGACGCTTCTTGCGCGCCTTCTTCGGCCGCTCGGCGGCGGGTGCCGGCTCCTCGACGACGGGGGCCTCCGCAGCGGCCGGGGCCGGGGCATCCGGCTCGACGTGCGCCGGGGCGATCGTCGAGGCGGCGATCTGCGCGAGGGCCGACTTCATGCCCTCGGTGATCATGTGCGTGCCACCGGAGCCGCCGTTCCCCGAGGGCGCCGAGCCCTGTCGCGAGGGGCGTCGTGCCGAGCCGCCGTTCTGCGGGGCTGCGGAGCGGTGCTTGACGACGGGGTCGTGGTGCACCACGACGCCGCGCCCGGCGCAGACGTCGCAGGGCTCGCTGAACGTCTCGAGCAGGCCGAGCCCCAGCTTCTTGCGCGTCATCTGCACGAGCCCGAGCGACGTGACCTCGGCGACCTGGTGCTTCGTGCGGTCGCGGCTGAGGCACTCCACGAGACGCCGCAGCACGAGGTCGCGGTTGGACTCGAGCACCATGTCGATGAAGTCGACGACGATGATGCCGCCGATGTCGCGCAGCCGCAGCTGGCGGACGATCTCCTCCGCGGCTTCGAGGTTGTTCTTCGTGACCGTCTCCTCGAGGTTGCCGCCGGTGCCGACGAACTTCCCGGTGTTGACGTCGACCACCGTCATGGCCTCGGTGCGGTCGATCACGAGCGAACCGCCGGAGGGCAGCCAGACCTTGCGGTCCAGGGCCTTCTCGATCTGCTCCGTGACGCGGAACTCGTCGAAGGGGTCGGCCTCGCTGTCGTACCGCTCGACGCGCTCGAGCAGGTCGGGAGCCACGCTGCGCAGGTAGCTCTCGATCGTGTGCTGCGCGTCATCGCCCTGGATGAGCATGCGGGTGAAGTCCTCGTTGAAGACGTCGCGCACGATCTTCACGAGCAGGTCGGGCTCGGAGTGCAGCAGAGCGGGGGCCTGGATGGACTCCAGCTGACCGCTGATGTGCTCCCACTGTGCGGTGAGGCGCTGCACGTCCAGCGTCAGCTGCTCCTCGGTGGCGCCCTCGGCGGCCGTGCGGACGATGACGCCGGCCGACTCGGGGAGCACCTCCTTGAGGATCCGCTTCAGGCGTGCGCGCTCGGTGTCGGGAAGCTTGCGCGAGATGCCGTTCATCGATCCGGCCGGCACGTACACGAGGTAGCGGCCGGGCAGCGAGATCTGGCTCGTCAGGCGCGCGCCCTTGTGCCCCACGGGGTCCTTCGTGACCTGCACGAGCACGCGGTCGCCCGACTTGAGGGCGAGCTCGATGCGACGCGGCTGATTGCCCGTCTCCACCGCATCCCAGTCGACCTCGCCGGAGTACAGCACGGCGTTGCGGCCGCGTCCGATGTCGACGAAGGCTGCCTCCATGCTGGGCAGCACGTTCTGCACGCGGCCGAGGTAGACGTTGCCGATGAGCGACGCGTCCTGGTTGCGCGCGACGTAGTGCTCGACGAGCACCTTGTCTTCGAGCACGGCGATCTGGATGCGTCCGTTCTTCGAGCGCACGATCATCTCGCGGTCGACGGCCTCGCGGCGGGCGAGGAACTCCGCCTCGGTGACCACGGGGCGGCGGCGGCCGGCCTCGCGTCCGTCGCGGCGGCGCTGCTTCTTGGCCTCGAGGCGCGTGGAGCCCTTGATGCGCTGCGGCTCGGTGACGTACTCGACGGCGCGCTGGCGCGTGCGCGGCTCGCGGGCCGGGCGCTCCGCGGGGGCCTCGGCCTGTGCGTCGTCGTCGCGCGCGTCGCCGCGGCGACGGTTGCGGCGGCGGGCGGATGACGGTGCCTGCTCCTCGGCGTCGTCCCGGTCGTCCTGGACGGGGCGATCGGGAAGCGGGGCGATCTCGGGTGCGTAGAAGAGCAGCTGCGTCGAGACCTGCGAGACGAAGACCTCCGGAAGCAGGCCCAGGCTCACCGCCGTGACGGGACCCGGCTCGGCGTCGGGCTGCGCCGCCGGCTCGGATTTCACATCAGCATCGGCATCGGCATCGGCATCGGACTCCGCGTGCGACTGCGCCTCGGCGCTCGCCGCCGCCTCGGGGGTGTCGCCGCCCGTCGGCAGTTCGACGTCCGGACCCTCGAGGGGCTCCGGCAGGGCTCCGGGGGTGCCGTCGTCGACGGACTCCCCCGGTGACGGCTCGCCCGTGGGGAGCTCGACATCGGGACCCTCGAGGGGCTCCTGCGTCGGTTCCGGTGCCGCTACCTCCGGCGCCGCGGGCGCATGGCCGGCCGTGTCGGTGTTCTCGGGGCGGTCAAGGGTGTCATTGCTCTCATCAGCCATCACTGGCGCACTCCCTGCGGGGCGACATCCGCGCGTCACCCGGCGAAATCTCAGGCGGTGCCGCACCTGCGGTGCCGCGAACTCACTCGGTCTGCGACCGGCTCCTGGCTCTGGTCGCGGGGCATTCGTCGCCCCGAAGTCTTCTGCGATGCGGTTCGCGGCGCGGCCGCGGATGCATCGACAGCCATTATCGCACTATTCCCTGGGTTCGCATGCCCCCGCCACGCCCGTGGCTCGCGCGCGGCGCCGGCGCGCGGTCTCCGCCCAGTCCTGGATGCCATAATCCGAACATGCCCGATCAGCGCGCCCGTCCGACAGCTTTCGCCGTCTGGCTGATCATCGCCGGCGTCATCGGGTGGTGGGCGGCGTTCCAGCTCACGCTCGAGCGCCTGCAGCTCCTCGCCGACCCCGACGCCGCGCTGGGCTGCGACTTCAGCATCCTCGTGCAGTGCCGGGCGAACCTCGAATCGTGGCAGGGCGAGCTCCTGGGCTTCCCCAATCCGATCCTCGGTCTCTCGGCGTGGATCGCGCCGATCGTCGTCGGCGTCGCGATCCTCGCCGGCGCGCGCTTCGCCCGCTGGTTCTGGCTGCTGTTCGAGGCGGGGATGCTGCTGGCGCTGGTCTTCGTGATCTGGCTGATCGCGCAGAGCATCTTCGTGCTCGGCACCCTGTGCCCGTGGTGCATGGTGACGTGGCTCGTGACCATTCCCACCGTCTACGCGGTCACGCTGCACGTGCTCCGCAACGGCGCGGTCCCCGGCTCGGCGGCGATGCGCCGCAGGGCGGACGCGCTCATGGGATGGGTCCCGCTCTTCGCCGTCGTCAGCTACGCGATCATCGCGATCCTCGCCCAGCTGCGCCTGGACGTCATCGGCAACCTCTTCTAGTCCCGGCGGAGATGCCGCCGGGACTGCCGCGTGCTGCCAGCGCCGGTACGCCCGCGCTGCACTTCTCGTCGTACGCTGCGTCATTCCACGCAGCGCGTGCAGCGATGTGCAGCGCCGGCGCTCCCCGCTACGGGAACCAGATGTCGAGCTCGCGCTCCGCCGACTCCGCGCTGTCGCTGCCGTGCACGAGGTTCTGCTGAACCTTGAGGCCCCAGTCCCGTCCGAAGTCGCCGCGGATCGTGCCCGGCGCGGCGGTGGTGGGATCGGTCGTGCCGGCGAGTGAGCGGAAGCCCTCGATCACGCGGTTTCCCGCGAGGCGGATGGCCACGGAGGGTCCGGACATCATGAACTCGAGCAGCGGCTCGTAGAACGGCTTGCCCTGGTGCTCGGCGTAGTGCTTCTCCAGCACGTCGCGGTCCGGCTCGGCGAGGCGGATGTCGACGAGGGCGTACCCCTTCGCCTCGATGCGGGCGAGGATCGCGCCGGTCAGTCCACGGGCGACGCCGTCGGGCTTGACGAGGACGAGGGTCTCTTCGGTGGCCATGTCAGTCACTCTCATTCGGGGTCTGCGGGTCGGCCGCGCGGGCGGCGCGAGCCTCGATGCGTGCTCCACCGATCGTCGCATACGCCCACATGCCGCCGAAACTGAGCGCGACGAGCAGCAGCGCCGGGACGAGGATGGCGCCGAGCGCCACGAGCAGCTGCAGAACCCAGCCGAAGGCGATCGCCCACCGGTGCCGCAGCATGCCCGCGGTGAGGATCATCGCGACGGCGAGCACGGAGCCGATGACGACCCCCCACCAGGAGGGGATGCCGGCGGGCAGCACGTTCAGCCCGTAGATCGCGAGACCGCCGAGGAAGACGACGATCGACTCGAAGCCGAGCACGATCGCGCCGAGGTTCTCGACGAGTCCGCGCCGCCGGCGGGGCTGCGGCGCGGTGTCGGCGCTCACGCGTCCCACCCGGCCTTCCAGCCCTCCGCCGCGGCGAGGGCGATGGCCTCACCGGCGAGCACGACCGAGCCCGCGACGACGACGGCGCGCCGATCGGATGCCGCTGCCCACTCGCGCGCCGCCGCGGCGGCGTCGGCCACATCGCGGTGCACGGTGGTGGCGAGCCCGTGGGACTCGGCCAGGTCGGCGATCGTGTCGGCGTCGCTCGCTCGCTCCGAGTCGGGCGCCGTGGCGAAGACGTGCGCCGCGCGCGGCGCCAGAGCGGCCACGATGCCCGCCGCGTCCTTGTCGCCCAGCACGCCGAGCACGACGCCCCACTCGTCGAAGTCGAACGACTCCGTCAGCGCCGATGCGAGGGCACGGGCTCCGTGCGGGTTGTGCGCGGCGTCCACCAGCACGGTCGGAGCGACGCCGACGAGCTGCAGGCGCCCGGGCGAGAGCACCTCGCTGAGGCCCTCCGCCAGGATGTCGCCCGCGATCGGCTGTCGTCCGCCGCCGATCAGCGACTCGACGGCCGCGATCGCCAGGGCGGCGTTCGCCCCCTGGTGCGCGCCGTAGAGCGGGAGGTACTCCTCGGCGTACTCCCCCGCGATGCCGCGCACCGAGATGAGCTGCCCGCCGACGGCGAGGCGGTCATCGGTGAGCGCGAACTCCGCGCCCTCGAAGGCGATCGAGGCGTCCCGGGCTGCCGCGGCCGAGCGCAGCACCTGCTCGGCCGACGGGTCCTGCTTCGCGGACACGACGGCGGCGCCGTCTTTGATGATGCCGGCCTTGACCGAGGCGATCTCGCGGATCGTCTCGCCCAGGCGGTCGGCGTGATCGATGTCGATCGGCGCGAAGACCGCGACGTCGCCGTCCGCGGTGTTGGTGGAATCCCACGACCCGCCCATGCCGACCTCGAGCACGAGCACGTCGACCGGCGCGTCTGCGCAGGCGACGAAGGCGAGCACCGTGAGCAGCTCGAAGAAGGTCAGCGGCGCATCGCCCGCGGCCTCCAGCTCGGCATCCACGAGGTCGACGAACGGGGAGATCTCGTCCCACGCGTCGGCGATCGCCCCGTCGGAGACCGGCTCCCCGTCGATCATGATGCGCTCGGTGAAGCGCTCCAGGTGCGGGCTCGTGAAGAGGCCCGTGCGCAGCCCGTGGGCGCGCACGAGGCTCTCGATGATCCGGCTCGTGGAGGTCTTCCCGTTCGTGCCCGTGACGTGCACGACCCGGTAGGTCCGCTGCGGGTCGGCGAGCAGCTCGAGCACCCGGCGGGTCCGCTCGACGCGGGGCTGCACCCAGCGCTCGCCCTGGCGCTCGAGCAGCGTCGCGTAGACGGCATCCGCCCTCTTGCGGTCGTTCATGCGGACACCCCGGCCTTCTCGGCGGAGACGAGCCTTTCGACGGACACCGTGAAGGCGCCGGCGTTGGCGAAGGTCCCCGCGGCGAACTCGGCCGAGTGATCGGGCGCGCGCCCGTCGAGCTCGTCGCCGAGGAGCGTCTCGCCCGCCGGGCCGCGCACGGAGAACCGCGTCGCCAGCGTCTCCCCCGCGACATCGGCCGCGCCGAACGCGGATGCCACGGCCCGGGCGTCGGCGGCGTCGACGAACGCGAGGTCGAGACGGATGCGGTCGCTGACGTCGAAGCCCGCCGCCTTGCGCGTGTCCTGGACCGCGCGGACGACGTCGCGCGCGAGTCCCTCGGCCGCGAGCTCCGGCGTCATCGTCGTGTCGAGCAGGAGGAACCCACCGCCCGGGAGCAGCGCCAGCGCCTCGCCCTCCGGCCGGCCGGTGGTCTCGAGCACGAGGTCGAATTCGCCCGGCTCGAGCGCGATGCCGCCCGCGGTGACGACGCCGGCGCTCTCGCTCCAGTCGCCGGCGCGCGCGGCCTGGATGACCTGCTGCACCTGCTTGCCGAGGCGGGGTCCGGCGGCGCGGGCATTGACGGTGAGCCGGTGCGTGATGCCGTACTCGGCGGCCGTCTCGGGTGCCAGCTCGACGAGCTCGACCGCCTTGACGTTCAGCTCGTCGCGCAGGATGTCGTCGAACTGGCCGATGGCCGCGACGTCCGCCGCCACCACCGTGAGCCGGCCGAGCGGCAGCCGCACGCGCAGGCCCTCCTTCTTGCGGAGGGCGTTCGCGACGCTCGACAGCTCGCGCACCGCGTCCATGGCGGGGCGGATGTCGGTGTGCTGCGGGAACGCGTCGGCATCCGGCCAATCGGTCAGGTGCACGCTGCGCCCGCCCGTGAGACCTTGCCAGACGCGCTCCGACACCAGCGGGATGAGCGGCGCGGCGACGCGGGTGAGCGTCTCGAGCACCGTGTAGAGCGTGTCGAACGCCTCGCGGCTGCTCGGGTCCGCGGCATCCACCCCCACCCAGAAGCGGTCGCGCGATCGCCGGATGTACCAGTTCGTGAGCACCTCCGCGAACTCACGCAGCTTCGCGGCCGCGGTCGTGGAGTCGAGGCCCTCGAGATCGACGCGCACGCCACGGACGAGGTCGCCCGCGAGCGCGAGGATGTACTGGTCGAGCGGGTCGGTCGACGCGGTCGACCACGAGGCGTCGTAGCCGCCACCGTCCCCCTCGGGGCCGCCCGCGGCGTTCGCGTAGGTCGAGAAGAAGTACCAGGAGCTCCACAGGGGCAGCATGAACTCGCGCACGCCCTGGCGGATGCCCTCCTCGGTGACGACGAGGTTGCCGCCGCGGAGCACCGAACTGGCCATCAGGAACCACCGCATCGCGTCGGACCCGTCGCGATCGAAGACCTCGGCGACGTCCGGGTAGTTGCGCAGCGACTTCGACATCTTCTGGCCGTCGCTGCCCAGCACGATGCCGTGGCACGAGACGCCGGTGAAGGCCGGCCGGTCGAACAGCGCGCCCGAGAGCACGTGCATGACGTAGAACCAGCCGCGGGTCTGCCCGATGTACTCGACGATGAAGTCCGCCGGCGAGTGCTCGTCGAACCACTCGTGGTTCTCGAACGGGTAGTGCACCTGCGCGAACGGCATCGAGCCCGAGTCGAACCACACATCGAGCACGTCCTCGATGCGCCGCATCGTGCTGCGCCCGGTCGGATCGTCGGGATTCGGCCGCGTCAGCTCGTCGATGTACGGCCGGTGCAGGTCGACCTCGCCCTCGGCGTTGCGGGGCAGCCGGCCGAAGTCGCGCTCGATGTCCTCGAGCGAGCCGTAGGCGTCGACCCGCGGGTGCTCCGGGTCATCGCTCTTCCAGATCGGGATCGGCGAGCCCCAGTACCGGTTGCGGCTGATCGACCAGTCGCGGGCGCCGCTGACCCACTTGCCGAACTGCCCGTGCTTGACGTTCTCTGGCACCCACGTGATCTTCTCGTTCAGCTCGACGAGCCGGTCGCGGAAGTCGGTGACGCGCACGAACCAGCTGGAGACCGCCTTGTAGATGAGGGGGTTCCGGCAGCGCCAGCAGTGCGGGTACGAGTGCTCGTAGCTCGCGAGGCGCAGCAGCCGGCCGGCCTGGCGCAGGATGCGGATCAGCGGGGTGTTCGCGTCCATCCACAGCTCGCCCGCGACGTCGGAGACCGCGGGGAGGAACCGGCCGCCGTCATCGAGCGAGATGATCGTCGGGATGCCGGCGGCCTCGCCGACCCGCTGGTCGTCCTCGCCATAGGCGGGCGCCTGGTGCACGATGCCGGTGCCGTCGCTCGTGGTGACGTAGTCGTCGACGAGGATGCGCCACGCGTTCTGCGTGCCCCATGTCTCCGCGTCGGCGTAGTAGTCGAACAGCCGGTCGTAGTGCACATCGGCGAGCTCCGCGCCGGTCAGGCGCGCGTCGACGGCGGCGACGGCATCCGCGACGTTCTCGTACCCGAGGTCCTTGGCGTAGCCGGGCAGCAGGTCCTCGGCCAGCAGGTAGCGGTGCGATTCGGCCTCCGCGGCCTCGTCGTCGCGATGCACGTCGGCGGCACCCAGCGGGCCGCCGGGGACGACGGCATAACGGATGTCGGGGCCGACGGCGAGCGCGAAGTTGGTGGGCAGCGTCCAGGGCGTGGTCGTCCAGGCCAAGGCGCGCACGCCGGTGAGGCCGAGGCTCTCGGCCTTGACCCCCACGAGCGGGAAGGTGACCGTGACCGAGGGGTCCTGACGCATCTTGTAGACGTCGTCGTCCATGCGCAGCTCGTGCGCGCTCAGCGGCGTCTCGTCGCGCCAGCAGTACGGCAGCACGCGGTACCCCTCGTAGGCGAGGCCCTTGTCGTAGAGAGTCTTGAACGCCCACAGCACGCTCTCCATGTAGTTCGTGTCGAGCGTCTTGTAGCCGCGCTCGAAGTCGACCCAGCGTGCCTGACGGCCGACGTAGTCCTCCCACTCGCGCGTGTATGCGAGCACCGACTCGCGGGCCTTCGCGTTGAACGCGTCGATGCCCATCGTCTCGATCTCGGACTTCTCGGTGATCCCGAGCTGCTTCATCGCCTCCAGCTCGGCCGGCAGGCCGTGCGTGTCCCACCCGAAGACGCGGTCGACCCGGTGGCCGGTCATCGTCTGGAAGCGCGGGAACACGTCCTTGGCATAGCCGGTCAGCAGGTGCCCGTAGTGAGGAAGCCCGTTCGCGAACGGCGGGCCGTCGTAGAAGACCCACTCGGGAGCGCCCTCGCGCTGGGCGATGCTCGCCCGGAAGGTGTCGTCGGCGCGCCAGAACTCCTGCACCTCCGCCTCGATCGAGGGAAAGCGGGGGCTCGGCGGGACGTCGGGTCCGGACTTCGGGTACGTCATGTCACTCCAGCAGGTTGCGATGCTTCCTGCGAGGACGACCCTCCCGATCGGAGGAACCGCGGTACCACCCCGCTTAGCGAGCCCCGGCGGCACTGCTGCCGGAACGCACTCACTCTCTCGACGGCTGTGACGGGCCTGCCCCGTTCGGTTCTACTGAGCCCGAGAGGGCCGTTCTTCCGAAGACTCCCCGGTGATGGCCGGATCGATGTCTGTGCCTCGAGTCTACCGGGCCCCGGGAGGACGTGGGAGGTGCGTCCGCCCCGCTGCGGGGTTCGCGATTCTTGGACGCGATCCAGCAAACCGGAAGGAGTGGCAAGATGGATGCCCGTGACCTCTTCTGCACCGCTGGCGCCCTCCGCCTCCCCCGTCCGCCGCGTCGCCTGGGCGTCGATGGTGGGTACGTCGCTCGAATCCTTCGACTTCTACGTCTTCGCCTATTTCTCCGCCTACTTCATCGGGCCCCTCTTCTTCGAGCCGCTCGGCCCGTTCGGCGCGCAGCTGCTCGCGTTCTCGACGGTCGCGGTCGCGTTCATCGTGCGCCCCATCGGCGCCGTCATCTTCGGGTACATGGGCGACCGGCTCGGCCGGCGCACCACGCTGCTCTGGACCGTCGGCGTCATGGGCGTCGCGACCGGCCTCATCGGCCTCCTGCCGACCTACGCGCAGGCGGGCTGGGTCGGCGCGGTGCTGCTCGTGCTGCTGCGGATCGCCCAGGGGCTCTCCCTCGGCGGCGAGTGGGGCGGCTCCATCCTGCTCGCCACCGAGCACTCCGGACCCGTGAAGCGCGCCTTCTACGCGTCGATCCCGCAGCTCGGCTCGCCCGTGGGCTCGATCCTCTCCGCGGTGCTGTTCATCGTGATGACGGTCGTGCTGCCGGCAGAAGAGCTGGCCGCGTGGGGCTGGCGGATCCCGTTCCTCATCGCCTTCCCGCTGCTCCTGGTCTCCCTCTACCTGCGCTGGTCGATCGATGAGACGCCGGTGTTCAAGGAAGTCGTGGCCGAGGATCGCCGCGAGCGCGTGCCGTTCGTCACGATGTTCACGGCCCGTCCGGCGGCCGTCGCGATCGCGATCGGGGCGGCGCTTCTCGGCATCGGCTCGTACTCGCTGATGAACACGTACACGATCAACTACGGCGTCGCGGAGCTCGGCTTCAGCTTCCAGGACCTGCTCGTCGCGACGACGATCGGCGGGCTGCTGCAGCTGGTGACCATCCCGCTCTTCGGGGCGTGGGCGACGCGCATCGGATCGGCGCGGGTCGTGGCATGGGGCGCCCTCGGCACCCTCCTGATCACGTTCCCGATGTACTTCCTGCTCCAGTTCGCGACCTTCCCCATCCTCGTCGCGACGATGATCATCGGCGGCATTCTGCCCACCATGTCGTGGGCCGCGCTCGGCGGGCTGATGAACGACCTCTTCCCCGACCGCTTCCGCTACTCGGCGCTGTCGATCTCGTACGCCATCGCTGCGACCATCAGCGGCTTCATCCCGGCGCTGACGCTGCTGATCGGCGAGGGGACGGGCTTCGCGTGGTGGCACCCCGGGGTCGTGCTGGCGCCGATGGCGCTCATCACGCTGCTCGCGGCATGGGCCGCGGCGCGGCGCAAGCCCGAGCCCGAGCTGGAGTCGCAGCCCGAGTCGGCGACCCGGACGGTGTCGGACTCCGTCCCCGCGTAGCGTGGGGGCATGGCCCGCTCGACCGTCCCCCTCGCGCCCCGGGTCTCGGCACCCGACATCCCGACCGCGCTCGGCCGGGGCGCGCTGAGTCGCGGCGCGCACGTCGACGGCGCCCTCCTCGAGGGCCTGTCCGGGAGCGTCGAGGCGCCGCATGCGCACCTCGTCGAGTGCGTCGTGCGCGGCGCCGACGTCGATCGGCTGGATCTGAGCGGATCGGCGCTGTCGGACGTCGAGATCGAAGAGCTGCGGGGTGTCGACGTGTCGTTCCGCGAGGCCCGGTGGCAGAGCGTGCGGATGACGGGCGGCCGGATCGGGACGCTCGACCTCTCGCGGGCCGATCTGACGGGCGTGCAGCTCCGCGGGCTGCGCGTGGACTATCTGACACTCGGCGGGGCCACGGCATCCGATCTGCTCTTCACCGACTGCGCCATCGGATCGCTGGATGCCCCGCAGGCGAAGTTCTCCCGGGTCGCCTTCGAGGGATGCCGGGTCGACGAGGTCGACAACCGCGACTGGCGGATCGAGCACGTCGACCTGCGGGGCCTCGAGGCGGTGCGCTACCTGGACATGAGCGCTCTGCGGGGTGCCACGCTCAGCGAGCGTCAGGTGACGGCCCTCGGGCGCGACTTCGCCGCGGCGGCGGGCGTCGTCATCCGCGACTGATCACCGCCGGCGGCGCACCGCCGTCACGATCGCCGCCATCGACACGACGCCGAGGGCCAGGAAGACCAGGAACAGCGACGGGCGCGCCGCCAGGCCGGACGCGTGCGCGAGCGAGTAGAGCCCGCCGCCGACGAGGGCCGCCCAGGCGGTTCCCGCGGTCTCGGCGAATGCGACCAGCGCCCCGGTGGTCGAGGCGGGGACCCCACCGCTGACGGTGAAAGGCTCCGAGCTCAGCAGCGGGTACGACAGTCCCATGCCGAGCCCGGCCAGCACGGCGGAGGCGATGATCACCACCAGCGCCCAGCTCGGTGGGAAGAGCTGCACGGCGGCCGCCATCCCGACGATCGACGCGAGGATGAGACCCGTCCCGACGACGACCGCGTCCACGCGCGCCCGCGGCATCGGGCGCAGGCCCACCACCGACCACGCCACCAGCGCCGCCGAGATGGCCACGGATGCCCAGACGACGGACTCGCCGAGCCCCTCCACCACGGTGAGCGAGAGCAGCTCGTACACGCCGAAGTAGGCCGCGCACACCAGGGCGAAGCAGCGCAGCACCCTGCCCGCCGCTGCTCCGGAGCCGCGAGCCAGGAAGAGGCTGATCCCCGCCGCGGCCGAGAGCACCCCCACGACGAAGGCTGCGATGCCCCAGGGCCCGGCCGCCGAGGACCCCGCCGCGCCGAGGGCGAGCACCCCCGCCACCGCGAGGCCGACCGCCGGGCGGGCCGAGGATCGGTGCGGCTCCCACGGGATCGCGCCGATGTATCGGCCCATCAGCAGCCGCGCCAGCAGCACGAGGATGGCGGGCCACGCCAGCGCCCAGCGCCAGCCTGCCCACTCCGCCACGACGGCGTTCAGCGCCGGGCCGACGAAAGACGGCAGCAGCCAGACGAGGGAGAACAGGCCGAAGACCCGGGGCCGCTCGTCCTCGTCGTACAGGGCCCCGATCGCGCCCATGCCGACGCCGGCGAGAAGCCCGGCCGCGACCCCGCGCACGACGGTGCCCGCGAGCACCCAGGCCATCGCGGGGGCGAAGACCGCGAGGGCGGCGCCCGCGATGTACAGCACGGTCGCTGCGAACAGCACGACGCCCGGCCGGAAGCGGCCGAGCAGCCGCGGCGCGAGCGCCAGCATCGCCACCGCGGCGATGTTCCCCGCGGCCAGCGTCGCCCCGAACAGGCCGAACCCGTCGAGGTCCTCGGCCACGAGCGGAAGGATCGTGCTGTAGGCGATGCCCTGCATCGCCGCCCCGAACTCGGCGAGGAGGAGGGCGACAAGGAAGAATCCGCGCCGGCCGCGCAGCACCGCGGACAGGGGCACCCGCCGTGCGGCGGTGGTGCCGGATGCCGGATCTGACGCCTCCACCCTGGCAATGTAGCCGACCCCGCCCCTCGTCGCCCGGCCCCGGTCTCCCCGGGCCGCGTCTGTAGAATGGGTCGACATCCCACACTCAGGCACGTACACACCGTGCCGCCCATATCGCTCAGGAGACCTCCATGGCCGACGCGCAGATTCCCGACAAGCCCGCTCTCGAAGGTCTCGAAGCGAAGTGGTCCGAGAAGTGGGAAGGCGACGGCACGTTCCTCTTCGACCGCCTCCGCGCGGCCGAGGTCGGCCGGGCGGGCATCTACTCGGTCGACACGCCCCCGCCGACGGCATCCGGCTCTCTGCACATCGGCCACGTGTTCTCGTACACCCACACCGACATCAAGGTGCGGTACGAGCGGATGACGGGCAAGACGGTCTTCTACCCCATGGGCTGGGACGACAACGGCCTGCCCACAGAGCGCCGCGTGCAGAACTACTACGGGGTGCGCTGCGACCCGTCGCTCCCGTACGACCCCGCCTTCGCTCCCCCGTACGAGGGTGGCGACAACAAGAGCTCGCGCGCCGCCGACCAGATCGCGGTCAGCCGCCGCAACTTCATCGAGCTCTGCGAGCGTCTGACGGTCGAGGATGAGAAGGCGTTCGAGGCGCTGTGGCGCGGCCTCGGCCTGAGCGTCGACTGGACGCAGACGTACCGCACGATCTCCGACGAGACCATCCGCACGTCGCAGCTCGCGTTCCTGCGCGGCCTGGAGCGGGGCGAGGCGTACCAGTCCCTCGCGCCGACCCTGTGGGACATCGACTTCCGCTCGGCGATCGCCCAGGCCGAGCTCGAAGACCGCGACCAGCCGGCGGCGTACCACCGCCTCGCCTTCCACGGCGCCGACGGCGACGTCTTCATCGAGACCACGCGCCCCGAGCTGCTCGCGGCGTGCGTGGCGCTCGTGGCGCATCCGGATGACGAGCGCTACCAGCCGCTCTTCGGCTCCACCGTGCGCACGCCGATCTTCGACGTCGAGGTCCCCGTCGTGGCGCACCACCTCGCGCAGCCCGAGAAGGGCTCGGGCGTCGCGATGATCTGCACCTTCGGCGACGTGACCGACATCATCTGGTGGCGCGAGCTCGATCTGCCGAACCGCACGATCCTCGGGCAGGACGGCCGCGTGCTCGCCGAGGCACCTGAGGCGATCGTCTCCGAGGCCGGCCGTGCCGCCTACGCCGAGCTCGCCGGGAAGACCGTGTTCAGCGCCAAGAAGCGCATGGTCGAGCTGCTGCAGAAGTCCGGTGAGCTGATCGGCGACCCGAAGCCCTTCACGCACGTCGTGAAGTTCTACGAAAAGGGCGACCGACCGCTCGAGATCGTCTCGACGCGCCAGTGGTACATCCGAAACGGCGCGCGCGACGAGAGCCTCCGCGACACGCTCATCGCCCTCGGCCGCGACGTCGCGTGGCACCCCGAGTTCATGCGCGTGCGGTACGAGAACTGGGTGAACGGCCTCACCGGAGACTGGCTCGTCTCGCGCCAGCGCTTCTTCGGCGTGCCGATCCCTGTCTGGTACGCCCTCGACGAGAACGGCGAGCGGGATCACTCGCGGGTGCTCGTTCCCGAAGCCGCTCAGCTGCCGGTCGACCCGTCGACCGACGTGCCACCGGGCTACACCGAGGATCAGCGCGGCGTCGCGGGAGGGTTCGAGCCCGAGCTCGACATCTTCGACACCTGGGCGACGTCGTCGCTGACCCCCCAGCTCGCCGGCGGGTGGAAGCGCGACGAGGAGCTGTGGAACCTCGTGGCACCCTTCGACCTGCGCCCGCAGGGACAGGACATCATCCGCACGTGGCTCTTCTCGACGATGC
>DASUQB010000024.1:0-10074 GCA_036280835.1 Microbacterium sp.
GCCCTCGGCATAGAGCCGTTCCGCATCGGCAAGGGCGTGCCGACGGAGGCGCTGCAGGCGATGCTGGCGCTGCAGGGCGAGATCGAGCGGCTGCGCGACGAGCGCGCGGCGACGCCCGAAGAGGCGCGGCGGGCCAATGTCGAGCTCCGCCACCTGATGCGCCGGCAGGACAACTACTTCGCGGAGCTCGAGGGCCACGCCCGCCGCATCCTCGACGCCGTCGACCATCCGGGCGGCCCGCTGACCCAGCGGACGGCATCCGACATCGCCGCGCACCTGGGCTTCACGCTGCACTACGTGCCCGACCTGCCGCAGACGACCCGCAGCGTCGCCGATCTCAAGAACGGGCGGCTCTACCTGTCGAGCCGGCTCACGGCGAAGGGCGACCCGCGCACCGCGGTGCTGCAGGCGCTCTCGAGCCGCATCCTCGGGCACATCGAGCCGACGTCGTACGCGCAGTTCCTCCGGCAGCGCGTGGAGACGAACTACCTGACGGGCGCACTCCTCATCCCCGAGGAGCACGCCGTGCCGTTCCTCCAGGACGCCAAGGCCGCACGGGCGATCTCGATCGAGGACCTGCGCGACGCGTACTCGGTCTCGTACGAGACCGCGGCGCATCGGTTCACCAACCTCGCGACCGAGCACCTGGGGATCCCCGTGCACTTCCTCAAGGTGCACGAGTCGGGCACCATCACCAAGGCCTATGAGAACGACGACGTCAACTTCCCGACCGACCGGCTCGGCTCGATCGAGGGCCAGATGTGCTGCCGCAGGTGGACGAGCCGCGTCGTGTTCGACGTCGACGACAAGTTCAACCCGTACTACCAGTACACCGATACGGGCAACGGCACCTACTGGTGCACCGCCCGGGTCGAGGCCTCGAGCGAGGGCGCGCACTCCGTGAGCGTGGGAGTGCGGTTCGACGACACGAAGTGGTTCCTCGGCCGCGACTCGACCAACAGGGGAGTCTCCCGGCACGCCGTCGAGGTGTGCTGCCGCCGCGCACCGGCCGACCTCGAGGCGAGCTGGCGCGACAACGCGTGGCCGAACGTCCGCACGCCCCGCACCCTGCTCGCGACGCTGCCCACCGGCTCCTTCCCCGGCGTCGACTCGACCGACGTCTACGAGTTCCTCGAGGCGCACGCCCCGCGGTAGCCCAGCGCCGAGAGTGCACTCTCCGGGCCGAGCGTGCATGCCCGGAGGGCGCGGAAGGTGCACTCTCGCGCCGGGGCGTGCACGCTCGGGCGGCTGTCGGGGTGTCGACGGGCTCAGCGCGCGAGCTGCAGGGCGGCCCAGAGGTCGGCACGGGCGGCGAAGCCGCGCAGGTCGCGGTCGAGCAGGCGCTCGATCAGCGAGATGCGCGAGCGCAGGGTGTGGCGGTGGATGCCGAGGGCCCTGGCCGCGGCATCCCCGTTCGCATCGTGCTCGAGCCAGACCCGCGCGCTCTCGACGAGGGCGGTCCCGTGCGCGGCGTCGTGCCGGTGCAGGGGGGCCAGCGTGGCTCGCGCCACCTCTCCGGCCGCGCCGCCCTCCGCCAGCGCGAGCACCCCGCGCCGGGCGACGTCGGCGAACCGGGTGAGGGCCCCTGGTTTGTCCGCGGCCGCGAGCAGGGCCTCCCTGTGGGCGCGCGAGAACGCGTCGTAGCCGGCGGGCGCCGAGACCCCTACGGTGAGTCGGAACGCGGCGGCGAGCTCCCCGATCAGGCCGACGTCCCGTTCCTCGACGCACACCACGAGGCCGTCGTCGCCGCGACCGAAGAACACCGGCGAGTCCTGTTCGCCCGCGCGGAGCTCGAGGAAGGCGGCGACGGCGTCGCTGCTGCGACCGACGTCCGTCGCGAGCCCCAGCACGAAGGGCGCCGCCGGCAGGCCGCCCCACAGCTCCCGCGCCACCCTTCGGGCCAGGCGTGGGTCATCGGTCAGGAGCGACTGGACGAGCCCCGCCCGCAGGGTGCCCCTGGCTCGCGCGAGGTCGTGCGTCTGCTCGAGCGCCAGGCCGGCCATCGCGATGACGGAGGTGACCACGCCGCGGGCCGCCTGATCCAGCCCCTCGGAGGCGATCGCCATGACCCCGCGCAGGTGCCCGCCCCGACCGAGGGTCTGCAGGCTGAACGCGTGCCCCTGCAGCCGGACCGAGGAGGCCGCGCGGGCGCCGCTGCGCAGCACCGAGACCGCCTCGCGGGCGAGCTCGTCGCGCACGTCCGCGCCGAGCTGGTCGGGCGGGTACTCGCGGGCCAGCGCTCCGGCGGTGTCGTAGAGGCCGACCCACGTGCCGAGCTGCCGGGCCAGCTCGGCGAGGGTCGCCCCCAGCCCATCGGGCCGCAGCGCCGCGAGCGAGATGGCGCGCTGCGCGGCGAGGGCCCAGCTGCGGCGGGCGTACGCCTCCGCGGCGATCGCCTCGGCGTTCGCGCGAGCCACGGCGATGAAGGGCGTGCGGTAGGGCACCTCGAAGAGCGGGATGCCGAATCGGGCGCACGCCTCGGCGAGCAGGGGAGGGATGCCGGCGCGCACGACCTCGGTGCCGAAGCCCAGCCCCGCGACGCCGCGGGCATGCAGCCGGCGCACGTAGCCGTCGTACGCCTCCGGGGAATCGGCACCAGGGTGCGCGGCGTCGGGCACGAACTGCGTCCCCGTGGTGAGCAGCACGAGCCCTTCGGAGAGGAACGGCGTGGGGTCGACCAGGTCGGAGCTGTGCACCCAGCGCACGGGCGCGTTCTCGAGGTCCGATGCATCGCCCTCGAGCCGCAGCCCGAGGTCGGGGCGGTCGAGAAGCGCGCGGAGGGTGGCCGCCCCGCCCGATTCCGCCATGGTCCCTCCCTGTACGACCCGTCTAATGCGACGGACAACAATGTACAGTCCGGCGAGTGCGGTGGCGACATCCACCCGCCTACGCTCACGACCATGAGCATCGTCGACGACACTCTGCACACCGCCCCCCTCGGCGGACCCTCGCTCCCGCAGGAGCGCCGCCTTCGCACGGAGCTGCCGGGGCCCCGTTCGCAGGAACTTCTGGCTCGCAAGGCCGCCGCCGTGGCCGGAGGAGTGGGGCACAGCGTTCCGATCGCGGCCGTCGCGGCCGGGGGAGGCGTTGTCGTCGATGCCGACGGCAACTCGCTCATCGACCTCGGCTCGGGCATCGCCGTCACCACCGTCGGCAACGCCCACCCCCGCGTGGTCGAGGCGGTTCAGGCCCAGGTCGCCCAGTTCACCCACACGTGCTTCATGATCTCGCCGTACGAGTCGTACGTCGCCGTCGCCGAGGCGCTGAACCGCGTCACGCCCGGCGACCACGAGAAGAAGAGCGCGCTGTTCAACTCCGGCGCCGAGGCCGTCGAGAACGCGGTCAAGATCGCCCGCAAGTTCACCGGCCGGCAGGCGGTCGTCGCCTTCGACCACGGCTACCACGGCCGCACGAACCTCACGATGGCGCTGACGGCGAAGAGCATGCCCTACAAGAGCGGGTTCGGACCCTTCGCCCCTGAGATCTACCGCGTTCCCCTGTCCTACCCCTACCGCGACGGCCTGAGCGGCCCCGAGGCGGCGAAGCGCTCGATTTCGCTCATCGAGAAGCAGATCGGCGCCGACAACCTCGCGGCCGTCATCATCGAGCCGATCCCGGGCGAGGGCGGCTTCATCGTCCCGGCCGAGGGCTTCCTTCCCGCCGTCGTCGAGTGGTGCCGCGCCAACGGCGTGGTGTTCATCGCCGACGAGGTGCAGACCGGATTCGGCCGCACCGGCGCCATGTTCGCCAGCGAGCACGAGGGCATCGTGCCCGACCTGATCACCACCGCCAAGGGCATCGCGGGCGGCCTGCCGCTGGCCGCCGTCACCGGACGGGCCGAGATCATGGATGCCTCGCACGCGGGCGGCCTCGGCGGCACCTACGGCGGCAACCCGATCGCGTGCGCCGCGGCGGTGGCCACGATCGAGGCGTTCGAGCAGGACGGGCTCATCGAGCGGGCCCGCGAGGTCGGCGCTCGGGTGACCGAGCGGCTGACGGGCATGCAGGCGGCCGACCCCCGGATCGGCGACGTCCGCGGCCGGGGCGCCATGGTCGCCGCGGAGTTCGTCGACCCGGCGACCGGCGAGCCCGACGCGGCCCTGACCGGCCGCGTGGCGAAGGCCGCCATCGCGCAGGGCGTGATCGTGCTCACGTGCGGCACGTACGGCAACGTCATCCGCTTCCTGCCGCCGCTGGCCATCCCGGACGCGCTGCTCGACGAGGGCCTCGACGTGGTCGCGGCCGCGCTCGCCGCCGCCTGAGCCCTTACCTCGCCCAGCCGCAACCCGCCCGACCCCCCGCCCGCGGCCCAGAGCCCAGGCCCCTCGCGCCCGAGACGCGAGGCATCCACCCCCGACGAAGGAGTCCGAATGACCGAGATCACCCGTGATGTCGTCATCGTGGGGGCCGGCGCCGCCGGCCTCACAGCCGCGAACGAACTGAGGCGCGCCGGACTCTCCGTCGCGGTGCTCGAGGCCCGAGACCGGGTCGGCGGGAGGCTCTGGACCGATGACATCGACGGCGCGATGCTCGAGATCGGCGGCCAGTGGGTCTCGCCCGATCAGGAGGCGCTGAAGGAGACCCTCGCCGAGCTGGGCCTCGAGACGTACAGCCGCTACCGCGAGGGCGAGAGCGTCTACATCAACAAGGCGGGGGAGCTCACCCGCTTCACCGGCGACATCTTCCCCGTCCCGCCCGCCACCGAGAAGGTCATGGTCGAGCTGATCGAGAGGCTCGACGCGATGGTCGCGCAGATGGACCCCGACCGACCGTGGGAGCACCCCGACGCCGAGGCGCTCGACCGGGTCTCGTTCGAGGGATGGCTCGCGCAGCAGACGGACGACGAGGAGGCGCGCGAGAACATCGCCCTCTTCATCGCTGGGGCGATGCTCACCAAGCCCGCACACGCGTTCTCGGCCCTGCAGGCCCTGCTGATGGCCGCTAGCGCCGGCAGCTTCTCGCACCTCGTCGATGCGGACTTCATCCTCGACGAGCGCGTCGTGGGCGGCCTGCAGCAGGTTCCGCTGCTGCTCGCCGAACGGCTCGGCGACGACGTCTTCCTCGGCCAGCCCGTGCGCACCCTCGAGTGGGGGACCGAGGGTGTCGTCGCCGTCGCCGACGGGATGACGGTGCGCGCGCGATTCGCGATCCTCGCACTCGCGCCCGTGCTCTACGACCGCGTGTCGTTCGTGCCGCCCCTCCCGCGCCTGCAGCACCAGCTTCACCAGCACATCTCGATGGGATTCGTCATCAAGGTGCACGCCGTCTACGAGACGCCGTTCTGGCGCGAGGCCGGCCTGTCCGGCACGGCCTTCAGCCCGTACGAGGTCGCGCACGAGGCGTACGACAACACCAACCACGGCGACCCGCGCGGAACGCTCGTGGGGTTCGTCTCCGACCAGGTCGCGGATGCCGTGTTCACCCTGTCGCCCGAGGAGCGCAAGGAGCGCATCCTCGAGTCGCTCTCGCACTACTACGGCGAGCAGGCGAAGCATCCGGTCGTCTACTACGAGAGCGACTGGGGGAGCGAGGAGTGGACCCGCGGCGCCTACGCCGCGAGCTTCGACCTCGGCGGGCTGCACCGCTACGGAGCGCACCTGCGCACGCCGGTCGGCCCGATCCACTTCGCCTGCAGCGACATCGCCGGCGCGGGGTATCAGCACGTCGACGGCGCCATCCGCATGGGACGCGAGAGCGCCCGGCACATCATCGAGGGGGCCAGGGCATGACCGCTCAGCGTTACGTCGTCGGCTACACGGCGACCGAGTCCGGCGACGACGCGCTCGCCCTGGGCGCCCGGCTCGCCCGCGCGACCGGCGCCGAGCTCGACATCGTGCTCGTGCTGCCGGAAGAGGGTCGCGGCGCGGCCGTCCCCCCGGATGCCGGCTACGAGGCCTTCCTCCGCAGCCGCGCCGAGGGCTGGCTCGCGGCGGGGGCGGCGAAGGTGCCCCAGGCCGTGCCGCGGAGCGTGCACGTGCGCTTCGGCGAGTCGTTCGCCGAGGGTCTCGTCGCGGCCGCCGCCGAGTTCGGCGCATCGCTCATCGTGGTGGGGGCGGCCGGGGGCAGCCGCCGGGGGCGCTACGGGCTCGGCTCGGTGGCGAACGAACTGCTGCACTCCTCCGATGTGCCCGTGGTGCTCGCGCCGGCCGGCGCCCGGGAGGTCGACGGCCCGGTCTCGCGCGTGACGGCCATGATCGGCACCCGTCCGGGGGCCGAGGTCCTGCTGGATGAGAGCGTCGCGCTCGCCTCCGCGGCGGATGCCGAACTGCGTCTCGTCTCGCTCGTCACGGTCGACCTGCCCGCCGGCGTCGACACCGGGGTCATTCGCATCGCCGGCGCCGCCCACGCCGACGGCGTGCTCGCCGAGGCCCGGGCGGCCCTCCCCGACGGCTCCTCCGCGGAGGCATCGGTCGCCCGCGGCGAATCGATCGAAGACGCCGTCGCCCACCTCGACTGGCAGCCGGGCGAACTGGTGCTCGTCGGGTCGAGCCGCCTCGCGCAGCGTCGTCGTCTCTTCTTGGGCTCCACCGCGGCGAAGATGCTGCGCGAGCTGCCCGTCCCCATGATCGTCGTACCCCGAACCCGTGCCCAGGAAGGAGCTCAGCGATGAGCGCCACACAGCAGCCCCCCACCGCCATCACGGGGGATCCCGTCGACGGCGGACTCTCCAAGAAGGGGCTGAGCGCCGGCTCGGTCGGCCTGATCGGCGCCGTCGTCATCGGCATCGCGAGCATCGCGCCCGCCTACACGCTCACGGCGGCTCTGGGTCCCACGGTGTCGGCCGTCGGCTTCCAGGTGCCGGCCATCATCCTCGTCGGGTTCATCCCGATGCTGCTCGTGGCGCTCGGTTACCGCGAGCTGAACCGCTCGATGCCCGACAGCGGCACCTCGTTCACGTGGGCCTCGCGGGCCTTCGGCCCGTGGGTGGGCTGGATGGCCGGCTGGGGCCTCGTCGCCGCGACGATCCTCGTGCTGTCCAACCTCGCCGGCATCGCGGTGGAGTTCCTCTTCCTGCTGATCGCACAGATCTCCGGCAACCCGGACATCGCGGACCTCGCCTTCAACCCGTTCATCAACGTGGTCGTGTGCCTGCTCTTCATGCTCGGGGCGACGCTGATCGCCTATCGCGACATGCAGACCACGCAGAAGCTGCAGTACTTCCTCGTGGGATTCCAGGTGGTCGTGCTCGTCCTGTTCGCCGGCGCCGCGTTCTGGCACATCGCCCAAGGAACGGCTTTCGATGCCCAGCCGATCGAGCTCTCCTGGTTCAATCCGTTCGCCGTGGCCGACTTCAGCGCGCTCGCGGCGGGCCTCTCGCTGTCGATCTTCATCTTCTGGGGATGGGATGTCACCCTCACGATGAACGAGGAGACCAAGGACCCGGAACGCACTCCGGGACGCGCCGCCACGATCACCATCGTCATCATCGTGGCGCTGTACCTGCTGATCGCCGTAGCGCTGCTGGCGTTCTCCGGTGTCGGGACGGGCGAGTTCGGCCTCGGCAACGAGGACATCCAGGGCAACGTCTTCTTCGCGCTGGCAGGCCCCATCCTCGGGCCGATCGCCGCGCTGGTCTCCCTCGCGGTGCTGACCAGCTCGGCGTCGTCACTGCAGGCGACGATCGTCGGGCCGGCGCGCACGCTGCTGGCGATGGGACACTACGGCGCGCTGCCCGAGAAGTTCGCATCCGTCAGCCCGCGATTCTTCACCCCCGGCTACGCCACGGTCGTCTGCGCCGTCGTCGCGTCGGTCTTCTACGCGGTCATGCGCTTCATCAGCGAGGACGTGCTGTGGGACACGATCACCGCGCTCGGCATGATGATCTGCTTCTACTACGGCATCACCGCCTTCGCATGCGTGTGGTACTTCCGCAAGCAGTGGTTCGACTCGGCGCGGATGTTCTTCTTCACGCTGCTCGCGCCGCTCGTCGGCGGCGTCATCCTCGCCGTGCTCTTCGTCACGACGCTGATCGACAGCACCGCACCGGACTACGGCAGCGGCTCGAACATCGCGGGCGTCGGGCTCGTCTTCATCCTCGGCGTCACCGTCATCCTGCTCGGCGTCGTCCTCATGATCATCCAGGCCATCCGGCGCCCCGCCTTCTTCCGCGGTGAGACACTGTCGTTGGATGCGCCGGCCAGCCTGCGGCGTCGGCGCCGCTGACGCACGAAGGAGAACTCCATGACCAACGAACGCGAATCCGCGCTGCTCGAGTCCGTGCCGAACCAGCTCTACATCGGCGGCGAATGGGTGGATGCCGCGGGGGGTGCCACCCTCGATGTGCGCGACCCCTCGACCGGCCTCGTCATCCGCTCGATCGCCGACGCGAGCGTCGAGGACGGCGCGCGAGCGCTCGACGCCGCGGTGGCGGCCCAGGACGCGTGGGCGGCGACGCCGCCCCGCACCCGCAGCGACATCCTGCGCCGCGCCTTCGACCTCGTGCAGGAGCGCAAGGAGGACCTCGCCCTGCTCATGACGCTCGAGATGGGCAAGCCGCTCGCCGAGTCGCGCGGGGAGGTCGTGTACGGCGGCGAGTTCCTCCGCTGGTTCTCGGAGGAGGCGGTGCGCATCGCCGGGCGCTACGGGCTGAACCCCGAAGGCACGGGGCGGATGATCGTCTCGCAGCGCCCCGTCGGGCCGTCCTTCTTCATCACGCCGTGGAACTTCCCGTTCGCGATGGCCACGCGAAAGATCGCGCCCGCGCTCGCGGCGGGCTGCACGGTCGTCATCAAGCCGGCCGAGCTCACGCCCCTGACGACGCTGTTCTTCGCGTCGATCCTCGCCGAGGCCGGCCTGCCCGCCGGGGTCGTGAACGTGCTCACCACGTCGTCTTCGAGCTCGGTCTCCGGGCCCATCATCGCCGACCCGCGGCTCAAGAAGCTCTCGTTCACGGGTTCGACCGAGGTCGGCCGCAAGCTCATCGCCCAGGCCGCCGAGGGCGTGCTGCGCGTCTCGATGGAGCTCGGCGGCAATGCGCCCTTCGTCGTCTTCGAGGACGCCGACCTCGACAAGGCGGTCGATGGCGCGATGCTCGCCAAGTTCCGCAACATCGGGCAGGCGTGCACCGCGGCGAACCGCTTCATCGTGCACGAGTCGGTCGCCGAGGCCTTCGCCTCGCGGGTCGCGGAGCGCGTCTCGTCGATGCGCGTCGGCCGTGGCACGGAGGAGGGCGTGCAGATCGGGCCCCTCATCGACGAGAAGGCGGTCGACAAGGCCTCCGAGCTGGTGGATGACGCGGTCGGCCGCGGCGCGAGCGTGCTCGCAGGCGGATCCCGCGTCGAGGGTGAGGGCTCGTTCTACGAGCCGACCGTCATCTCCGGCGTCGTGCCCGGCAGCCAGATCCTGCGGGAGGAGATCTTCGGGCCCGTGCTGGCCATCGCCACCTTCGCCGACGAGGACGAGGCCGTGCGGCTCGCGAACGACACGGAGTACGGGCTCGTCTCCTACGTCTTCACGCAGGACCTGCAGCGCGGGCACCGCATGATCGACCGCCTCGACACCGGGATGATGGGCCTCAACGTCGGCGTCGTCTCGAACGCCGCGGCGCCCTTCGGCGGCGTCAAGCAGTCCGGCGTCGGCCGAGAAGGCGGGCTCGAGGGCATCCACGAATACCTGTCGACCAAGTACACGCTGATCCCCGTCGACTGACGCGGGCAGAGATCGGAGTCATCCCATGAGCGAATACACCGTCGTCAACCCGGCAACGGGCGAGACCCTCGCGACGTACGACACCTTCACCGACGAGCAGGTCGAGGCGGCCGTCGCCTCCGCGACCGCCGCCCACCGCGGCTGGTCGCGCTCCTCGAGCGTCGCCGAGCGCGCCGACCTCGTGCGCCGTGTCGCCGAACTGCACCGCGAGCGCCGCGAGGAGCTCGCCGACATCATCGTCCGCGAGATGGGCAAGCCGCGGGAGGCCGCCCTCGGCGAGGTCGACTTCGCCGCGGACATCGTCGAGTACTACGCCGACAACGCCGAAGAGATCATGAAGGACTCGCCGATCACGATCCTCGGCGAGGGCACCGCGGTCATCCGCCGCTCCTCGCTGGGGCCGCTGCTCGGCATCATGCCCTGGAA
>DASUQB010000025.1:0-2704 GCA_036280835.1 Microbacterium sp.
ACCGCGCGTCTACGTCGTTGGAGGTCGGGCTCTCCCGTCGGCCGGGGTTGTCCGGCATGCTTGATCGACGCGGGTGAGGTTGGTCCGTGCGACGACGGCGCGGTCTGCCTCACGTAGCGACGACTCGCAGACGATGCGGCCGAAACCCCGGCGGATTGGTCACTGGCACCCATGAGAAAGCAGCCGGGCGGCGGCCAGGATGCGATGGATGATGCGACGGACCAATTCTTCACGCGGCGTCGATGTGGCCGTGATCGGCGGCGGTGCGGTCGGAATCTCCACGGCTCTAGAGCTTGCGCGGCGCGGCGCGTCCGTCGCGGTACTCGAGCGTGGCTCCGAACTCGCGTCTGGCTGCTCGGCCGGCAACGCCGGAATCGTGGGACCCAGCCATGTGGTGCCGCTCGCCGATCCCGCCGCCGTGCGAGACGGACTCCGATGGATGACGCGGCCGGACAGCCCCTTCTATGTACGACCGAGTCCGGCGGTCGTGCCATGGCTGGGGCGGTTCGCTGCGGCGGCCACCCCCGGTCGGGTCCGTCGTTCGCGGTCGGTTCTGCGCGGTCTGGCGGTGCACAGCGCCGCGATGCATGCGAGTCTCGCTTCGGCAGGGCTCGACACGGGATACCGGCGGACAGGGCTCCTGAACGTCTTCCACCGTCAGGGTGCGTTCATGGATGCGTGCCGTCAGGCGCGCGCTGACGAACTGGATGGCATCGCGCACGAGGTGCTCACCGAGACCAAGCTGCATGAGGTTGGACCCTCCTTCGAGCAGCCGGTCGCGGGCGCAATTCTCCAACCGAACGAGGCGTACTGCGACCCTCGCCGGTTCGTGACGGCGGTCGGCGCTGAGGCCGAAGCGCTTGGCGTCGACATCCGCACCGGGGCCGAGGTGCTGGAGCTGCGCACGAGCAGCGGTCGGATCGAGTCGCTTTGGACCACCGGAGGCGATGTGGCCGTCGGCGACGTGGTCATCGCGGCCGGTGTATGGACTCCTCAGTTCGGCTCCCGGCTGGGGCTGCAGCTGCCGATCCAGGCGGGCAAGGGCTATCACCTGGACGTCCCGGCACGTGCCGGGGATCCGGAGCTGCCGATCTGGCTGCATGAGGATCGCGTCGTGATCACACCGCTCGGCGAGCACATGCGGTTCGCCGGCACGCTCGAGCTGTCCGGACTCGACCACGAGGTGAGCCGGCGACGGGTCGAGGCGATACGGGCCGCGGTCGCCCGCATGCTCCCGAGCCTCGCCGCGCGACCCGCCGTCGACGTCTGGCGGGGGTTGCGCCCGTGCACACCGGACGGACTGCCGATCATCGGGCGTCCGCCGGGAATCGAGAACGCGACGCTCGCGACAGGACACGGCATGTGGGGGCTTCAGCTCGCGCCCGTGACGGCCATGCTCGTCGCCCAGCTCATCGCCGGCGAAGAGCCTACGCACGATCTCGCGCCGGTACGGGCCGACCGGTTCGACCTGCGGAGCCGATCGTCGGACGAGCCGGCGTCCCCGTTCGCGGCCGGTGTGCCGTGAGCGTGCTCGTCTGGTCGATGGTCGGCATCGCGCTGTGGCACTTCACCGTGCTGTTGCCCGACAACTTCGCCGGCGGCATCATCGGCGCTTTTCTCGCCGCCCTCGCGGGCGCAGTCGTCAGCGGCTACGCGCTGCCTGCTCCTGGAATTCCCAGCGAGAACCCGCCCGGGCTCGGTGAGGCCTTCTGGGCGGTGCCAGGCTCGGTGTTGGGGCTTGCGCTGTCCTACGTCTGGGGATCTCGCCCCGGTGCCGGTTAGTGCCGGTCGGCCGTTCTGGCGCGCCGGTACGGCTTCCGCGTAATCGGCAGCCGAGGTGCTGCTCAGGCGGGGTAGACGACCTTGCCGTCAGCCCGAACGCGCGCGAAGTCGGTGAGCTCATGCGTCGATGTCCCACCGTTGGCGTAGATGTGACACACCTCGTCTCCCGAGAGTACGAGGTGGTCGGCGACGAGCCGGCGATGGCAGCGCCACCACACGGCCTCCGCGCACATCATGGCGGTCGGCTGTGCCGCGGCAAGCTCGCGCAGGGCCGCCAGGCCCGCCTCGAACGCGTCCTCCATCGCATAGTCGGCGTAGCCACGGAACGACGTATTGCGCCACGCGTCGTTGGGCGAGTCCGGCCCCGCACGTCGCCAGCCTCCGAGCAACGGCATGGCCACGTACGTGACGCCACGAGGCGGCAAGCTGCGCGCGAGGGCCTCGGCGCGAAAGTGAGGATGGCGTCGTGACCTCGGCACGGTGCGGATATCCGCCAGAGCCACGATCTCGTGCAGCTTCAGCAGCCTGACGAACGCGTCGAGGTCGTGGGTCGAATGGCCGATGGTCCACACCTTCATCGACTCAGACCCGTCGTCGTGGGACGCGACCGGGCGAGTATGCATCGCGGGCCCATCGTCCTTGTCCGCCAGGGTTCGTCGATCACGTATGTCATCGGCTCTCGACGAGTTTATACACTGTTGATGGGAAAACCCCCCGGTGGAGCGTGACCATGGCGAAGCGCTGGCTGTCAGATGAGGACGACACGCTACGACGCATGTATGCGACGGGAGCGCCGCTCGCGGAGATCGGACGACAACTCGGACGCTCACCGGACGCGGTCACGGCGCGGCGACGTTCGCTTTCACTTGCGCCTCGGCGACCGTCACGGACCTGGGCCCCGCTCGAAGACCTGCTGCTTGCC
>DASUQB010000026.1:0-14058 GCA_036280835.1 Microbacterium sp.
TGGCCCTTCAAGTGTAGGCGCGAGCGCCGACACCGTCTGCGGCGCGAACTCCCCGCGATGGTTCGACGCACCCGTTCCCGCCGGCCGGCGGTGGACGGGTCCTATACGGAGGCGCCGTGGTCGGGTCGCCGCGAGCTGACCGCGTCGTAGGTGCGGCGCAGGCTCTCCGTCATGAGGGGGAAGTCCTGGCGCAGCACGAGCACGAACAGCATGTCGATCAGCGCCAGCTGCGCGATGCGGCTGGCCATCGCGCCGCTGCGGAACCGGCTCTCGCGCACGCTCGTGCGCAGCACGACGTCGCAGACGTCATCGAGCGAGGACTGCGCGGCGTTGGTGATGCCGATGGTGAGCGCGCCGGTGCGCCGCGCCACCGCGAGGAAGTCCAGCGTCTCGCGGGTCTCGCCCCGGAACGAGACGCCGATCGCCACGGAGGCGTCATCCAGCAGCGCGGCCTGGGCCAGGGCGAGGTGGATGTCGACCGACGCGCCGGCGGGCTTGCCGATGCGGCTCAGCTTCTGGAAGAGATCCTGTGCCGTGAGCGACGACGCGCCCGCGCCGTAGAGCTCGATCCGCCGCGCCGACCGGATCGCGTCGACGGCCTGGGAGACGGCATCCGTGTCGATCATCTGCGCCGTGTCCTGGATGGCCTGGGCCTCCTGGAAGGCGATCTTGGCCACGGTGTCGGCGATGGAGTCATCCGGCCCGATCTCGCCCTCGGCGATGTCGAAGCGCACGCGCTGCGCCTGGTCGCGGCTCAGGGCGGCGATCACGTCGAGGCGGAACTCCCGGTAGCCCGGGTACCCGAGGCTCTGGCAGAACCGTGCGACGGTGGACTGCGAGGCGCCGCTGGCCTCGGCCAGGCGCATGATCGTCGATGTGCGCACGAGCTCGGGGTCGGCCAGGACGACGTCGGCGACCCGACGCTCCGACGCGCTGACCCGATCGCGTGACTGGCGCACCCGCAGCAGGACGTCCATCACGGGGTCCCGCGGGTGCGATCGAGGGCTTCGCGCAGACGACCGTCGGCCTGCCTCAGCGCATGCGCGGCGTCATCCGCCGTCAGTCCCCTCATGCACATCAGTATCGCGGGCTTCACCTCCCACTCGGTGTCGGTGAGCGTGCGACGCGCCACGGAGGCGTCGACATCGGCCACGCCCATGACCGTGCGCACCGCGCGCGCCCGCAGTTTCGCGTTGGTCGCCCGCAGATCGACCATCCGGTTGCCGAACGTCTTGCCGATGCGCACCATCGCGAGGGTCGAGATGGTGTTCAGCACGATCTTCTGGGCCGTTCCCGCCTTCAGCCGGGTGGATCCGGCGACGAGTTCGGGGCCCACGATCACCTCCACCCCCACGTCGGCCGCGTCGGAGAGCTCCGAGCCGGGGTTGCAGCTCACTCCGATCGTCGCTGCGCCACGGCGCCGCGCCTCGCCGATCGCTCCGAGCACGTAGGGCGTGCGGCCCGACGCGGTGATGCCCACGACGCAGTCGTCGGGGCCGATGCCGGCGAGCGCGATGTCGGCGACGCCGCCGTCGGCGTCGTCCTCGGCGTTCTCGACCGCGGTCGTGATCGCGGGGGCGCCGCCGGCGATGATGCCCATCACCCTCCCGGCCGGCTCTCCGAACGTCGGCGGTATCTCGCTCGCGTCGAGCACGCCGAGCCGTCCGGGCGTTCCCGCGCCGACGTAGACCAGGCGGCCGCCGCGGGCCAGGCGCTCGGCGGCCACGTCCACGGCCTCCGAGAGGGTCTCGGATGCCGCCGAGAGGGCGTCGGTGACCTGCCGGTTGTGGTCGATCATCACGCCCACGAGCTCGGCGGTGCTCATGAGGTCGAGGCTCCCGAACTCGGGGTCGACCGCCTCCGTGGTCAGCTCCGCCAGCTGGTGGCGCAGGTCGTCGAGATCAGTCATGGCGCACCACGCTCCCCTCGTAGGCCGTCCCGCGGGTTCGGGCGATGAACTCCGCTCCCGCGAGCGAGTCGCCGCGCGGCTCGACCACCTCGAGACCGTTCTGCCGCAGTCGCGCCTCCAGGGCCGTGCCGAGACGGGGAGAGCGGGCGATCCCGCCGACGAGGCAGAAGGGACCCGAGGTGGCGGCGCATGCCCGCGCGACGGCCGTGACCGCGCATTCCACGATCTCGCTCGCAACGGGGTCGCCCGCATCCGCCGCATCGAGCACGAGCGGAGCGAACCGCGCCAGCTGCCGGGCCGGCTCGCCGGACCCCGACACCCAGCGCGGAAGGGTGCTGAGCGGGCTGTGCAGCTCGAGGGCGGCGGCGGTCAGCGCGGTGGCGGGGCCGCGGCCGTCGTAGGCCGCGAGCACGGCGCGGAATCCGGCCTGTCCGATGGCCCTGCCGCTGCCCTCGTCGCCGAGCCAGGGTCCCCAGCCGTCGACCTGGGCCAGTGTGCCGTCGTGCTCGAGAGTGAGCAGCACCGTGCCCGTCCCGACGATGACGACCGTGCCGGCCGTGCCCTCGAAGGCCCCGGCGTGCGCCGTGACGGCGTCGCTCGTGACCGCCGCCGGGGCTCCGACGTACGCGCCCACCCGCGCCGCCAGCGCATGGGCGGCGGCCGGTGCCGCCTCGGCCCCCGCCGCCCCCACCCCGATCGTCGCGACGGACGAGCGGATGGCGCTCGGCAGGTCGCCGAGCGTCGCCACGATCGCGTCGAACGCGCGGGCGTCGCCATCGCTGTCGGCGAGCCCCGGAACTCCGGCGCGCGCGGCGCTGAACACGGTGCTCTCGGATGTGGCGCGGATGCGGCATCCGGTCTTCCCCAGATCGACGGCGACGATGCTCACGCGCTCTCCTCTCGTGTCGTGACGTGCAGGCGGCGCACGCGCGGCGCCTGCGGGATGACGGGCAGCGGCGCCAGGGAGAGGTCCCACTGGCCCGCGACGGCGGCGCGTCCGTCCGGCGTGCCGGGCAGCTCGAGCGGAATTCGCGCCGCCGACAGGTAGGCGAGCACCGCGAACAGGACGCTCTCCCGCGCGTCGCCGGGGATCCCCCAGGCGTCGCTGGGGTCGATGGGAGCGCCCATCAGTTCCCGCAGTCGCTGCATGAGCACGGGGTTCCGCGCCCCGCCGCCCGACACGATGACCCGATGGGCGCCGGGCGCCGCTCCCGCGACGGCGTCGGCGACGGTCGACGCGGTGAGGGCGACGAGCGTCGCGCAGGCGTCGGCGAGCGATGGCCGTGATGCGCCCAGGGCGTCATCCACCGTCGCGAGCGTGAAGGTCTCCCGGCCGGTCGTCTTCGGTGCGGACAGGGAGAAGTACGGATGCGCGCGCAGCCGCGCGAGCAGGGCGCCGTCGACCCGGCCGGCGGCCGCATGGCGACCGTCGCGGTCGTACGTCTCTGCACCGTTCGTCTCCCGTGCGATCCAGGCGTCGAGGAGAGCGTTGGCGGGGCCCGTGTCGAAGCCGATCGCCGTCCCGTCCGGGCGGACGATCTGGATGTTCGCGATGCCGCCGAGGTTGAGCGAGACGATCGGCGCGCCGGTCTCCTCCGCCGCCGCGGCCAGCCAGCGGGAGTCGAACGCCGTGATGAGCGGGGCGCCCATCCCGCCGGCGGCGACATCGGCGACGCGGGGGTTGAACAGCACGGGGCATCCCGTCGCACGGGCGATCCATGCCGGCTCGCCGACCTGCAGCGTCCCCCACACCGATCCGTCCTCGACGCCGTGGAAGACGGTCTGTCCGTGCGAGCACACGAGGTCCGGCCGGGGGCCCTCGCCGATGAAGCGCTGGGCTGCGCGCGCGAAGGCCCGGCCGACCGAGGTCTCGAGGGCACACCACTCCCCCGGATTCAGGGAGCCGCCGCCTATCGCCCGTGCGACGAGCTCGCGCTCGGCGGGCCGCCAGGGCTCGGTGCCCCACGCCTCGATCTCGACGGCGAGATCGTCGACCCCGTCCGGGGTGAGACGAACGAGGGCCGCGTCGATGCCGTCGGCGCTCGTGCCCGACTGCAGGGCGAGGATCCTCATGATCGGCCGTCGCCCCTCACCCAGGTGCCGAGGACTGCGGCGGAGAACGCCGAATCGGCGCCCAGGTGCACGGTCCGCGAGCTGACCGCCGCGTCGAACCCGCCGGGGATCGCGCCGACGTTCACGACGATGCTCTCGCCGTCCGCGGATGCGCGCTCGATCGCGGCGAGCTGCGCGGCGGCGGGCCGATCGACGACCACCGCCGTCACGGCGCCGGGGCCGGCGAGAGCTCTCAGCGCATCCGGAACCGGCGTGGTGCGCGTCGCCGCCGCCTGGGTCGTCCCCGGGCGGGCGTCGACGACGCGACCGACCAGCGGGAGAGCCGCCAGGGCGTCCGGGGCGGATGCCGCGGCAAGGGCGTCCGCGATGGCCGACAGGTCCTTCTCGTCGAGGGCTTCCGCCTGCTCCTCGCCCGGCGGATCGGCATCCGGCCCGGCGGCGATGCGCGCCCCGAGCCGCGCGACGCGCTCCTGCGCCTCGCGCAGGCGGGCGGGGTCGAGCAGCCCGGACCCCACCGCATCGACGATCGCCTCGACGGCCTCGCCGTACTGCCGCGCCGCGTCGGCGCCGCTCAGTCCGGGATTGCCGATGCACACGAGGTCGGCGCCGGCGGCCAGCGCGCGGGCGGCTCCCCTGCCGAGTCCGTAGGTGTCCGCGATCGCGGCCATGTCGACCGCATCCGTCACCACCACGCCGTCGAAGCCGGCGGCGCGCAGCCGCGCGATCGCCGCGGGATTCACCGTGACGGGGTGCTCTCCCCACTCGGGCACGACGATGTGGGCGGTCATGACGGCATCCACCCCCGCGTCGATCGCCGTCTCGAACGGCGCCGCGTGGCGCTCGGCCGTGGCGGCGGAGATGACAGGCAGCCCGCGGTGGGAGTCCACATCGGTGTCCCCGTGCCCCGGCCAGTGCTTGACGCACGCGGCCACCCCGCGGCGAGAGCGGATGCCGCGCACCTGGGCCGCGACGCGATCGGCGACCGCACGCGGGGCGGCGCCGAAGGAGCGCGCGCCGATCACCGGGTTGGCGGGGTTGTCGTTCACGTCGGCGACCGGCGCCAGCAGCAGTCCGATGCCGGACCGCCTCGCGCGTGCGGCCAGGACTGATCCGACCCGCTCCGCGACCTCCGGCGGTACGAGGCCGAGCTGGGCGGGCGACGGAAGCGTCGAGCCGGTGTCCGCCTCGAGGCGCGTCACGACCCCGCCCTCCTCGTCGGCCGCGACGATCGCGTGCGGCTCGATCGCGCGGATCGCGTCGGACAGCCGGCGGACACCGTGCGGGTCGCCGTGGTCGATGTTCCCGGCGAACAGGCAGACTCCCGCAAGCCCACGCTCGAGTTCCGCGCGCACCCACTCGGGGAGCGCCGGACCGGCGAACCCGGGAAGGAGGACGCCGGGCACGAGCTTCTCGGCATCCATGTCAGCCCTTCACCGCCCCGGACACCAGACCGCTGGAGAGGCGCCGCTGCACGATGATGAAGAAGATCATGACGGGGATCGTGATGAGCGTCGAGGCGGCCATCACCGAGCCCCAGTCGTTCGAGTGCACCCCGAAGAACTGCCGCAGTCCGATCGAGACGGTGTAGTTCTCGGTCTCGCCGCCGAGGAGGGTCATCGCGAAGATGAACTCGTTCCACGCGGTGATGAAGGCGAACACGCTGGTCGCGACCAGACCCGGTGCGACGAGCGGGAGAAGCACCGATCGGAACATGCGCCACCACGAGGCGCCGTCGATGTAGGCCGCCTCCTCCAGCTCCACCGGGACCGCCGCGACGAAGCCGCGCAGCATCCAGATGCCGAACGGCAGGGCGAGCGCGGTGTACACGACGACGAGTCCCAGGAGCGTGCCGAGCAGCTGCAGGTCGCGCACCTGCACGAACAGCGGGATCACGAGCGCCTCGAGCGGCACCATCTGCACGATGAGGATCATCATGACGATCTGGGTGCGCAGGCGGAACCGGAAGCGGGCGACGGCGATCGACGCGAGCAGCCCGAGCAGCCCGGACGCGACGACGACGACGAGGGCCACGACGAGCGAGTTGCGCAGGAAGGTGGCGAAGCCGCCCTCGGTGAGCACGTACACGAAGTTGTCGAGAGTGAACTGGCGGGGAACCAGCTGCACCCCGCCGGACGGGTTCTCATCGACGGCGCTCATCACCATCCAGTAGGTGGGGAAGAGGGTGAAGACGAGCAGCAGGAAGACGAGGATGCCCTTCACCAGGCGACGTCCGAGCGAGGGGCGCCTCACAGCTGGTCCTCCTTGAGCAGGCGCCGCACGTAGACGACGGTGATGGCGAGCAGCAGCAGGGTCAGCAGCACGGCGATCGCGGAGCCGAATCCGTAGCGGTTCTGTCCGAACGATTCGACGTACGACCAGACCCCGAGATTGAGCACCTCGCGATTGGAGCCGGCGCCGCCGGGCATCAGGTAGACCTGCGCGAACACCTTGAAGTCCCAGATGGTCGAGAGGATGATCACCACCGCGAACACCTGGTTGAGCTGCGGGAAGACGACGCTCCAGAACCGGCGCCACGCCCCGGCGCCGTCGAGGGACGCCGCCTCGAGGGTCTCCTTGGGAACGCCCAGCAGTCCCGCGAGCACGGTGACCGCCACGAACGGGAACCCGTGGTGCACGACGTTCAGCAGCACGATCGCGTAGAACGACCAGCGGTTGGTGAACCAGTTGACGGACTCGTCCATGAGCCCGAGCTGCATCAGCAGCTGGTTGAAGATGCCGCGGTCGGCGTCGAAGATCCACACCCACACGTACGTGCCGGTGACGGCCGGCATCGCCCAGGCCGCCATGATCGCGCTCGCCACGACCGTGCGCCAGAAGGTGCCCAGCGACTGGAGCAGCAGCGCGACGAGGGTGCCGAAGGCCACCGTGAAGAACACCGCGAGGGCGGCGAATCCCACCGTGTTCGGCAGCACCACGGTCCACAGGGTGGGGCTGGTGAGCACCTCGACGTAGTTGTCGACGCCGTTGAAATTCGGCTCGCCCGAGACGATCTCGCGCAGGCCGTAGTCCTGGAAGGAGAACAGGACGACGCGGATGAGGGGCCAGAGCAGCAGCACCGCGAGCACGACGAGGGCAGGAGCGATCAGCATCCATGGCCGAAGGCGGTCGATGGGGCGTCTGCGCGACCCGCTCGGGGCCGCCGCGCCGGCGGCGGACGAGACCTGCTCGTCCGCCACCGGCGCCTGGGGTGCGAATGTCATGCGTCCGGCCGTTACTGCCCGTTGAGGGTCGCGGTCATCTCGGCCGCGGCATCGGCGGCCGCCGTCTCGACATCCTTCTGACCGGACAGGATGGACTGCATCATCGCGCTCGTCGTCTTCTTGGCCTGCACGGCGCCGAAGGTCGGCGTCACGGGGACCGACGAGCCGCCCTCGACCATCTGGGTGGCGAACGGCGCGACCGCCTCGTCGGCGTTCTCGATGGATGCCTCCAGGAGCGACTTCTGACCGGGGAAGTACCCGCTCTGCTCGCCCCACTGCTCGGCGAACTCGCCCGTCGTCATCATCTCGACGAACGCGAACGCGAGCTCCTTGTCGTCGGCGGTCTCGAAGACGCTGAGGTGCGAGCCGCCCAGCACCGACGGCGCGATGTCGCCCTCCTTGCCCGGGATCGGGATCGCGGCGAACTTGCCCTCCATCTCCGGGTTCTTCTCAACGATCGCCGACGGCGTCCACGAGCCCATCACGGCCATGCCGACCGTGCCCGCGGCGAACTGGTCGAGCACGTCCGTCTCCTTCCAGGTCGTCGCCCCGGCGGATGACAGGTTGTGCTCGGTCGCGAGACCGGTCCAGAACTCCAGTCCCTCGATCGACTCGGGCGAGTCGAGCTGGCTCGTCCACTCGCCGTCCGACTCGGTGGCGACCTCGCCGCCGGCACCCCACACCCACGGGTACACGGTGAACTCGGCGTCGCCGGGAACGGCGATCGCCGTCATGTCCGGCTTCGCCGCCTTGATCGCCAGCCCGGCCGCCTGCAGCTCGTCCCAGTTCGTGGGCGGCTGGATGCCGAGCTCTTCGAAGACGTCGGCGCGGTAGACGAGCGAGCGCACGCCGGCGTACCAGGGCATGCCGTACAGCTCGTCCTCGTAGGTGCCCGACTCCACGAGCCCCTCGACGAGATCGTCGTCCAGACCCGCTTCGCTGACGTATTCGCCGATCGGGGCGAGTGCTCCCGCGTCGGCGAACTCGGGCGTCCAGGTGGTGCCGGTCTCGGCCACATCGGGGGTGGTGCCGCCCGCGATCGACGTCACGAACCGGTCGTGGGCGTCGGCCCACTCCACGAACTCGACGTTGAGCGTCGCTCCGGTCTCCTCCTCGAACGCCGCGGACACCTCCTCGAAGAACGGCTCGGCGTCCGGGTTGGTCCCCTGCATGATCCAGACGTCGAGCGTCTTTCCTTCGCCCGAGTCGTCTCCTTCTCCTCCGGCGCCGCCGCTGCAGGCGGTGATGCCGAGTACTGCCACACCCAACACGGCGATGGGCAAGATGCGCTTCCTCATGTGAACTCCTTTGTGCGTCGGCCTCCGGCCACCGTCGAGTCTATGGAATAAACCACCGCGCGTCACGCATATGTTGGAAGTTAGTCCCGAACCGTTACACACGCGAGGGGATGGGCGGCCCCGTACGCCGAGGGGTCAGACGGTGACGGATGCCGCGTCCGAGCGGCGCCGCCACGGCACGGCCAGCAGCACGCCCAGCACGGCGATCACCGCTCCGAACCCGGCCGCGATCCAGGCGGTGTCCAGCGGAATGTCGAGGTACACCGTGATACCCAGGATGCGGGAGAGCCCCCACGGAAGCAGGCCGACCTCGTCGTTCCAGACGGTCAGCGCGCTCTCGAGGCCGACGATCGCGACGATCGTCGCCGGAACGGCGAGACCGAACCCCACCGCGGCGAGCACGATGCCCGCCGCGCGGCGCCGGCCGAACTGGGCGGCGAGCGCCCACCCACCGGCCACGAACACCCAGAGGAACAGCGCGAACGCGATCGTGATGTAGACGGTGCGGCGCGTCGGGTCCGTCCAGAACGCGTACCAGTAGCCGCCGGGACCCGAGAACGACAGGGCGAACAGCAGCAGGGCGCAGCGCAGCACGAGTGCGCCGCCGACGGCCGCGATCACCGCCCACGGCGAGCGCCGGCGCAGCGCGAGCAGCACGACCAGCGCGAAGACGAGCCATGCGCCGAGGGTGGTGGCGACGTGCGCCCACGACAGGAATGACGTCTGTATGGCGCGCGTGGCGACCAGCAGTCCGCCGGGCACGAGCAGCAGCAGCCACCGGTCGAGGGGCTTCAGGCCGAGCGTCGACTCCCGCGCCCGCCAGGGGCGGGTGGCGGCGATCCACGAGATGCGCGCGGCGGCGGCGCCCGGCCGGCGAACCAGCCGGGTGCGCGCCGACAGCATGCCGATCACGACCCAGGCCACGGTGAGGGCGAGCAGGATGCGGGACGCCCACGCCATCGCCAGGTCGCGCTCGGCCCGCTCGACGCCGAGCTGGGCGGCGGTGAGGTTGAAGGCGGGATAGTCGAGGTCGCCCTCGTACTGCTCGGTGTGGTCGACCGCGAGCGCCTCGAAGTCGGTGCGCGCCTCGTCCCAGGCGGCGTACGAGTCGGGCGAGAGCGTGGAGTGCCACTGCCCCTGGTAGAGGATCATGGCGCGGTACGCCGTCAGCATCCGCAGCACGTCGACCTCGTAGTCCATGGTGCCGACGAAGTCGTCGCGCAGCCCGGCGTCGCGCCACGCCGCGGCATCCGTCGACGCGACGAGCGCCCGCATCTCCTCCGCCGCGGCGACGGCGCCCTCGCCCTCGGCGATGGCCTCTTCGACCTCTCCTCCGACGATCGACGACATGACGCTGAGCACGGCCGAGTCGCCCGTGAGGATGTCCCACTCGAAGATCCACATCATGGGCGGCGGCTCGAGCCCGATCGCGAAGACGCGCTTCTCGGCGAAGGGTCCGATGTACATGCCGTCGGCGACAGCCTGACGCGAGTGGGTCATGGCCTGGGCGATCGCGGTCACGGTGGCATCGTCATCCGAGAACCACCGCCTCGCCCAGTCGACCGTCACGGCCTGCACGTCGACGCCCGGGTCGCGGGCGATGCGCACCGCGAGCTCGGTGTTGAGGTCGTAGAGCTGCCAGAACCCTTCCTTGAGATAGAGCGACATGGGTCCGGCGCGCCACGGCCCGCCGTCCTGCGTCCAGGTCCAGATGCCCTCGATGCGCGGATTGGCCTCGAGGAAGGTCTGCATCGCGCGCTGATACTCGAGGCCGAGGTCGTTGGGGAAGGCGCCGAAGTTCTCGAATTCGCGACGGCTCTGGAACTCGACGATGCGCCGCTGCTTGCCGATCTCGAGGGTGTCGTTGTCGGGCAGCCAGCTGTAGAAGTCGCCGAGGGTGTACTTCGTCGACACGATGAGCGCGGGCGAGTCGATGCC
Source organism: Microbacterium sp. (assembly GCA_036280835.1). GTDB lineage: Bacteria > Actinomycetota > Actinomycetes > Actinomycetales > Microbacteriaceae > Microbacterium. Next base: position 10,440 of record DASUQB010000026.1, read on the forward strand.
GCCGAGCACGGCCTCATACGACGCGGGGTTCGTGTGCATGTCGCCGACGGCGCCCACCCCGACGCTCCAGGTGCGGAAGATGAGCTCCTTGCCCGCGCCTTCGGCTCCGGCCGAGAGCCCCGTGAGCATCGCGCGCACCGATTCGACGGTCGTCACCGCGAGCGCGGAGTAGTAGTCCCAGCCCTCGACGTCGTAGACCCGGCCGGCCTCGCCGATGCGGATGATCGTGCCGTCGACCGACGGCATCGCGGCGTACACCTCGTCGTACGCGGTGGCGTACACGTCCCAGAATTCCGGGTTCTCGGTGTCCAGCGAGCCGAACCGCTCGGTGAGATACGCCTCGAGCGGCGTCGTCAGCGTCAGCATGTCGGTGCGCAGGAACACCTTCATGCCGAGCTCTTCGGCGTACTCCCAGATGGGGCCGAACGCCCGCTGCATGGCCAGAGCCCGCTCGACATGCTCGTCGCCGTCCTCGTAGACGCCGTCGACGCCCTCGAAGGTGGCGTACTCGATGAAGCCGGGGACGGCGATCGCGTTGTAGCCCTCCGCGAGGATGTGCTTCGCGAACTCCTCGAACTCCACGCGCGCGTCGGCGAGGGCGGACTCGTCGATGTACGGGGCGTCGGCCAGGATGACGTCGACGAAGGCGTTGGAGGTGTGCGAGTAGTCGGTGCCGGCGGCGTAGGCGTCTTCGTCGGGCTCGACGCCGACGGCGCCGAGGTCGGCCATCCGCAGCCCGAGGCGGGAGGGCACCGTGCGGCCGAGGTCGGCATCCACCGCTCGCGCGTCGCGCACGGCCGCCGCGAGGTCGTAGACCCCGCGCACCGCGCCCGTCTCGCTCGAGGCGACGATCCTCAGGGCTTCGGCCGATCCCTCGAGGCGGTAGGACTCGTCGTCGGGGTCGCCGTCGGCGAAGGCGACCGCGAGGGTCGCCTCGCCGTCGGTGCCGGATGCCGCGGCCACGGCGTCGCGCAGCTCGTCGGTCGCGGTGTCCATCCGGAACGTCGAGGGGGCGTCGATGGAGGCGAACTCCGGCGGGAGGACGGCCGGGGCGACGACCGGATCGGGCGCCTGGGTGAGCGGCGGCGAGTCGGCGTCCTCGGTGCGGATGCCGAGCTCGTCGCCCACCACCACGGCGACCCCGAAGCCGAGCGCGAGCAGCACGAGTGCGGTGACGACGGCGAGCACACCTCGCACCCGGGCCGTCGTCATGGGATCACGCTAATCGATCGCGCCCGGCCGCCCCGACCCCCTGTGCATGACCCCTGTCTGCGCGAGACTTCACTCCGGCACCTTCCCGGAGGGGATGAAGGTGCGGGAGTGAAGGCTCGCGCAGGGGTGGGGGCTCAGCTGCTGCGGCGGATGGAGCGCACGCCGACGATCAGCCCGACGGCGGCGAGGATCAGCGCGGCCAGCCAGCCCCACAGCACGGTGATGTCGCCGAGGTCCCCGGCGAGCAGGGCGCGCTCGGCCTGGACGACCCAGTTGACCGGGTTGAACGCCGAGACCACGCGCATCCAGGCCGGGCCCTCATCCAGCGGCAGCAGCATGCCGGAGAGGATCAGCAGCGGGAAGATGAGCGTCTGCTGCACTCCCCAGAACAGCCACTCCCGGTCCTTCGTCGCGAGCGCGAGGGAGTACGAGAGGGCGCCGAGGCCGACCCCGAAGACGGCCAGCAGGGCGAGGCCGATGACCAGTCCCGGAACGTTGATGCTGAATCCGAACGGCCACGCGATCAGCACGATGATGAGCGCCTGGATGACGATCGGCGCGATCTCCTTGAGCGCACGGCCCACGAGGAGCGACGATCGGGCGAGCGGCGCCACGAGGGTGCGCTCGTGCGAGCCCGTCATCATCTCGTACTGCAGGTTCGACCCCGTTGCGCCGGTGCCGAACAGCACGATCATCACGAGCACGCCGGGCACGAACCACTGCAGGGTCTCCCCCGCCGGCTGGCCGGACTGCCCGATCAAGAGGGGCGCGAAGAGCCCGAGGAAGACGAGCGGCTGCACGAGGCTGAAGATCAGCGTGAAGGGGTCGCGCGCGACGGGCCTCAGCTCGCGCGTCAGCACGTTCCAGGTGTCGCGGGCGGCGTTCGGCCGCACGATGGTGTCGGGTCGGGTGGTGGTCTGGGTGGTCATCGCTGGGCTCCCGTCTTCTCGGATGCCGCGGCGCTCGCGCTGAGCTCCGGCGAGGCATCCTGCTCTTCGTTCTCCTCCGCCGCCTCGCCCTCGCCGGCTTCGCGCAGCGTGCGTCCGGTGAGCGCGAGGAACACGTCGTCGAGGGTGGGCGGCACTCCCGTGGCGCTCGCGACGGAGATGCCTGCGGCATCCAGCGCACGAACCGCGGCCGGCAGCAGGCGGTCGCCGTCCGGCACCGTCAGGGCGATGGATGCCGCACCCTCGCGGCGCACGTCGACCGGGGTCAGCGCTCCGACCACCGGTATCGCGCGATCGGCGTCGTCCGGCGAGTCGAATCCGAGGGTCAGCAGATCGCCGGCGAGCGTGGCCTTGAGCGCCCCGGCGGTGTCGTCGGCGATCACCCGCCCCTTGTCCATCACCATCACGCGCTCGGCATAGCGATCCGCCTCCTCCAGGTAGTGCGTCGTGAGGAAGATCGTCGTGCCGTGCTGCTCGCGCAGGTCGAGGATGTGCTGCCACAGGTTGGCACGGCTCTGCGGGTCGAGGCCGGTCGACGGCTCGTCGAGGAAGAGGAGCGGCGGCGCGTGCATCAGGCCGAGCGCGACGTCGAGCCGGCGCTTCTGCCCGCCGCTGAGCTGCTGCACGGAGCGCGTCGCAAAGCTCGACAGGTCGAGGGATTCGATGAGCTCGTCGGCCCGCCGGGCGGAGTCGGCGCGGGACATGCCGTAGAAGGCGCCCTGACTGAGCAGCTCGTCGCGCGTGCGCTGCGAGAAGCTGCCGCTCGTGAGCTGGCCGACGTAGCCGATGCGCGCGCGCACGTCCGCGGGCCGGGTCAGGATGTCGTGGCCGACCACCCGTGCCGTACCGGACGTGGGAGGGATCAGGGTCGTGAGCATGCGCAGGCTGGTCGACTTGCCTGCGCCGTTGGGCCCGAGGAACGCCACGAGCTCGCCGCGGGCGACGGAGAAGGAGAGGTCGGTGACCGCGTGGACGCTCTTCTTCTTGACGGTGAAGACCTTGGTGAGGCCCTCGGATTCGATGATGGGTTCGTTCGCCATGGTTCGAGGGTAGGAAGGCATGCGGACAGGATCGGTCCTGAATCCAGAAATAATGGAGTCATGGCCGAGACGATCAACCGTGCACTGCAGCTGCTCAACATGCTGCAGGCGCACCGCCATTGGACGGGCACCGAGCTGTCGCGTCGTCTCGGCGTCACCGAGCGCACGGTGCGCCGCGACATCGATCGGCTGCGCGAGCTCGGCTACCGGATCGAGTCGACGCCGGGCGTCGCGGGCGGCTATCGCCTCGAGGCGGGCAGCGCCGTGCCCCCTCTGCTCCTCACCGACGAGGAGGCCGTGACGATGGCGATCGGGCTGCGGGTCGCCGCGACCCAGCGTCTCGTGCACGGTCCCGAGACCACCCTGACGGCGCTCGCGAAGCTCGAGCAGGTGCTGCCCGCCGCGCTGCGCCGACGGGTC
>DASUQB010000027.1:0-2584 GCA_036280835.1 Microbacterium sp.
GCGCAGTTCAGCCCGATGCGGAGCGAGCCGGCCGCCTCGACGGCGGCCGCCACAGACGCCTCGTCGGTGACGTCGCACCGCACGAAGCGGGCGCCGATCTCCGACGCCAGCGCGGCGCCGGCCTCCTCGTTGACGTCCGCGATGACGACCGAAGCACCGCGCGACGCGAGCTCGCGCGCGGACGCGCCGCCCAGCCCGGACGCTCCACCGAACACGATTGCCGAAGATCCCTCGATACGCATGGCGCGGCACCTTAGGGGTAGTGTCGCCGCCATGGATTCCTGGGACCTGACGACCCTCGACGTCGAAGTGCACCGGCCGGCCGTGCTCAAGTCGGAGGATGGCGTCGCGCGCACGATCGCGGTGAACCTCCCGGCCGGCGATCTGCTGCAGGAGCACGAGGTGCACGAGCACGCCTACCTCGTGGTCATCACGGGTCGGCTGGACATCGAGCACAACAACGGCACGGAGAACGTCGGCCCCGGATTCGTCGCCCACTGGGAGCCGCACGAGCGCCACGAGGTGCGCGCCGTCGAAGACTCCAGGTTCCTGCTCTTCCTCGCTCCCTGGCCTGGGGAGGGCCACCACACGTAGGCAGGGTGGGGACAACCCCACCCCCGCTGGGGAGGATCCCTCATGGTCGCGGCCGCCTCCGGAGGCGAGTCTCGTGACCCTGGAATCGACACGCATGAACTCAAGCGTCGCGGCGCGCGCCGGAAGGTGGAGCGCCCGGCACAAGAAGACCGCCTTCTTCGGATGGCTGGCCTTCGTCGCCATCGCCTTCGTCCTCGGTGGGTCCACCGGGCTGAAGACCATGAGCGACTCCGATCAGGGCGCCGGCGAGCAGGCCCGCGCCGAGAAGATCCACAACGACGCCTTCCCCGACGAGCCGGCTTCCGAGTCGGTCCTCGTCCAGGGGAAGAGGGGCGGCAGCGCCTCCGCGCTGAACGCCGCAACCAGGGACGTCACCGCGACCGTCAAGAGCTTCGACGGCGTCCGCATGAAGCAGACCGACACGTCCAAGGACGGCCGGTCGCAGCTCGTGAACTTCGAGCTCACCGGCAGCGACGAGCATGCTCAAGAGCAGCTCATCACGAAGATCATGGCCGCCACCGGCAAGACCGCCGGCCGGCACAAGCAGGTCGAGGTGGGCCACTTCGGCACCGCCAGCGCGACCAAGGCCCTCGACGAGTCCTTCGAGAAGGACTTCCAGAAGGCCGAGAGCATGTCGGTCCCGCTCACGCTCGCGATCCTGCTGATCGCCTTCGGCGCCCTCGTCGCCGCCGCCGTCCCGCTCCTCCTCGCCCTGTCGGCCGTCGCGTCGGCGCTCGGTCTCGTGGCCGTCGCCAGCCAGGTGCTGCCGATGAACGAGGCGGTCAACTCGGTCGTCCTGCTGATCGGCCTGGCCGTCGGCGTCGACTACTCGCTGTTCTACCTGCGCCGCGAGCGTGAGGAGAAGGCGAAGGGCCGCAGCCAGCTCGAGGCCATCGACATCGCCGCCGCGACCTCCGGCCGCGCGGTGCTCGTCTCCGGCCTCACCGTCATGGTCGCGATGGCGGGCATGTTCTTCACCGGACACGCCACGTTCGTCTCGTTCGCCGTCGGCACGATCCTGGTCGTCGCCGTGGCGATGCTCGGCTCGCTGACGGTGCTGCCGGCCACGCTGTCGATGCTCGGCAGCAAGGTCGACAAGGGCCGGATCCCGTTCCTGCACCGCCTCCGTCGCGACGACGGCGAGTCGCGCATGTGGAACGCGGTCCTCAACCGGGTGCTCAAGCGCCCGCTGGTCTCGGTCGTGGCGGCCACCGCGCTGCTGCTGGCGCTGGCCGCACCGGCGCTCGACCTCAAGCTCGCCAACAGCGGGATGGACGACCTGCCGCGCGACCTCGCGGTCATGCAGACCTACGACAAGATGCAGCAGGCGTTCCCCGGCGGGCAGATCCCGGCCGTGGTCGCGATCAAGGCCGACGACGTCACCAGCCCCGCCGTCCAGCAGGGCATCAAGGAGATGGAGCAGGCCGCGCTCGCGACGAAGACGATGAACCGGCCGATCAGCGTCGAGGTCAGCCCTGACAAGACGGTCGCGATGGTGTCGATCCCGGTCCAGGGCAACGGCACCGACGCGAAGTCCGAGCGGGCGCTGGAGCTCCTGCGCAAGGACGTCATCCCGAGCACGGTCAAGCAGGCCGACGGCGTCGAGCAGGCGCTCGTCACCGGCACGACGGCGGGGTCCAAGGACTTCACCGACCTGATGGCCGACCGCGCGCCGATCGTGTTCGCGTTCGTCCTCGGGCTGGCGTTCATGCTCCTGCTCGTCGAGTTCCGCTCGATCGTCATCCCGGCGAAGGCGATCGTGCTGAACCTCCTGTCGGTGGGCGCGGCCTACGGCGTGCTGGTGGCGGTGTTCCAGAACGGCGTGGGGGCCGACCTGCTCGGCGTCGACCAGGCATCACAGGGCGCGATCACGGCATGGCTGCCGATGTTCCTGTTCGTGATCCTCTTCGGCCTGTCGATGGACTACCACGTGTTCATCCTCAGCCGGATCCGTGAGGCCTACGACAACGGGATGAGCTCGGAGGACGCC
>DASUQB010000028.1:0-7054 GCA_036280835.1 Microbacterium sp.
CGGGCGTTCGCCGGCGCCGACATCGACGTCGCCGTCTTCTACCCCGAAGATGACCGCTACCTCGTGGACCGCGAGACGACCGTCGCCCACTTCGACGTGGTCTGATTCACCGGGCGGGGTGTCCCGCGGTTCAGGCGATGCGCGTCCCCCGGGGCAGCCGGCGGGCCGGCGTGCGGGTGCGCGACCACGCCCAGACGAGCACGCCGGCTGACAGCACGATCTGGATGCTGAGGCCCACGAACCAGCTCGGAGCCGTGCGGGCGTGGATCTCCTGCGCGGACTCGTAGTCCTCCTGCACCCACGGCTCGCACTCGTCGTAGCTCGTCTCCAGCTTCGGCGGCACCTGCGCGAAGCGGACCCCGCTGCTGATCTGGCCGAAGAGGTCGACGGCGTTGCCCTGACCGTCGAACGCGATCGGCGTGGCATCGGCGAGAATGACGAAGGGGTTGGCGGCGAGCGTCCACCAGACGTAGTCGAAGCGCGGCGCCTCGTACGTCGTGCTCTGCCACTCGCCGCACACCGGCGGATCGTCGACCATCCCCTGGGAGTCATAGACGTACGAGCGGTAGTTGTTCACGACCTCGCTGCGCACCGCCGACCCCCCGAGACCGAAGGCGATGAGCGTGCCGATCGTCAGGGCGGCGACCACGAGGTACGTCGTGACCACGGAGAACAGCGGGCGGTTCAGGATGCCCGAGAGCCCGACACCGAAGGCGGCGACGACGGCGATCTCGATCAGCAGCACGATGATCGACACGGCGAGCGTCGCCGGCGAGACCGCGCCCCCGATGGCCGTGAAGGCGAGGAACGGGATGGCGACCGCGACGAACGCGAGGCCCGTGAGCCACGCGGCGAGGAACTTGCCGGCGATGATCTGCGAGGTCGAGACGAGCGTCACCTGCACGGGGGCGAGGGTCGCGGCGTCCCGATCGCCGTTGATGGCGTTGCCGCTGAGCGCCGGCGTGACGAGCACCACGAGCAGCAGCACGAAGTAGACGACGACGGAGTACGCGCCGCGCAGCTGGTCCGGTGACGTGATGAAGGCGGCCGATGCCAGCACCGTGACGATGATCAGGAGCACCGCGAAGATGCCGAGCAGCACGTACCAGGCGAGGCTCCGCACTCGCTGGCGCAGCTCGAGCGCGGCGATGGTCCAGGTGCCGTGCACGAAGTCGCTCATGCCCGCTCCCCTCCCTCGGTGCCGGGATGCGAGTCGGCGGCCGGCTCCTCGCGTGCGCCGAGGTCGAGGAACGTGTGCTCCAGATCGCCGGTGACGGGCGCGAACTCGGACACGGCGACCCCCGCGGCGACCAGGGCGCCCAGGGCCCGTGCGGCGTCGCCTTCCGTGGCGAACGGCACGACGACGTCGCGGCGGTCGAGCCGCGTGGGCATGTCCGGCAGCGCCTCCGCGACGGAGCGCCGGGCCTCCTCGACGGCGACGTCGGGGATCCTGATGCGCCACTCGCGCGCGCGGGTGGATGCCGCGGCAACGCGGTCGCCGCTCACCGTCTCGCCACGCACCATGAAGACCGCGTCGTCGGCGAGCTCGTCGAGCTCGGACAGCACGTGGCTCGAGACGAGGATGGTCCGGCCCTCCGCCGCCAGCCCCCGGAGGAGGGTGCGCAGGTGGATGCGGGCGTCGGGGTCCAGCCCCGAGGCCGGCTCGTCGAGCAGCAGGACCGAGGGGTCGTGCACGAGGGCGCGGGCGAGGCCCAGGCGCTGCTTCTGGCCGCGCGAGAGCACGCGTGCCGGGGCGTCGGCGAGGTCGGCGAGGCCGACGGTGTCGAGCAGCGACGACGCCCGGTCTCCCGCGACGTCGGCAGGGATGCGGTAGAGCTTCGCGGTGACCACGAGCGTCTCGCGCGCCGTCAGCGACGGCCATGCGCCGAGGGCATCCGGCATCCACCCGATGACACTGCGCACACCGGTCGGATCGGCGACCGGGTCGATGTCCTGGATGCGGATCTCGCCGGCGTCGGGGCGCAGCAGCGACGCGAGCATCAGCAGCAGCGTCGTCTTGCCGGAGCCGTTGGGTCCGACGAGCGCGGTCACGCGGCCCGGTCGCGCCTCGAAGCTCACATCCCGCACTGCATGCACTTCTGCGAATGAACGGCGGAGGGCCCGAGCGACGATGCCTGTGGTCACTTGGCCAGCCTAGATGAGGGGGCGCTCATCTTCTGAACGGGCGACGAAGCGCCCGTCAACGCCCGAAGAACGCCACGCCCAGGTCTGCGTGATCGACGAACACCCCGTCGATTCCGGTGGAGCGGATGACGTCCCATTCCGCCTCGTAGTCGCCGACGCCCGCGGGCGCGCGACCCAGCCGGTACTCGCCGACGAGGAATGCATTCTCGGGTCGGCATGTCCAGGTGAAGACCCTCAGGCCGCGAGCGTGCGCATCCGCGACGAGCGACGTCGGTCCCGTCATCCGGCCCCTCTTGTCGGGGGCGAGGATCATGCGCTTGTCGACGCTGATGCCGTCCACGACACCCACCAGCGAGTCCAGGCCGGGCGGCTGCACGGTCGCCCTGTAGGTGAGCGCCGCCTTGCCGAAGGCGGCCACCATGTCGAACGGACGCCCGGCCGCCTCGATCAGGTAGACGAAGGATCCGCGGATGCCGCGCTCGCGCAGCTGCGTGAGCACGGTCGACTCGAAGGCCTCGACGATCAGCGGCCACTCGCCCTCGGCCCACCCGGCGCGGCGAAGCTCGGCCTCGATGAGCGGCGGGAAGTCGAGCCCGATGCCGGCGAAATAGGTCGCGTGCTTGATCTCGAGCACCACGCCGATCTCGCGTCCCTGGGCGAGCGACGCCTCGCGCACGATGTCGAGCACGTCCGTCAGTCGCAGCACCGGCTGCTGGTCGTCGAAGCTGGCGCTTGCGGGCCTGATCTTGGGCAGGCGCTCGCGGCACCGCAGGGTGGCCAGCTCGGCCCACGTGAAGTCCTCGGTGAACCAGCCGGTCAAGGTAGCGCCATCCACCGTCTTCGTCGTGCGCCGGTCGGCGAACTCGGGCCGGTCGGCGACATCGGTCGTGCCGGAGATCTCGTTCTCGTGCCGCACGACGAGCACGCCGTCCTTCGACACCACGATGTCGGGCTCGACGGCGTCGACGCCCATCTCGAGGGCCAGGTGGTAAGAGGAGCGGCTGTGCTCCGGCCGGTATCCGGGCGCGCCGCGGTGCCCGATGACCAGCGGCGAACGACGAGGCACGCCTTCAGCGTAATCGCGGCCGTACTCGGCCAGATCCCAGCCGGCGCAACGGATCGTTCAGGTATCGTGGATTCACAGCACACAGCTGCTACCCCCTGACATTGGAGTGTGAGAAGGCCATGGCCCTCAACAACCCCGCGTTCAACAACCCGGCGTTCCAGGACCCGCGCGCCGTGTCGACCTACCCGGGCGGCCCTCAGGCCGCCGGCCTCGGTCGGCAGGGCCAGTTCTCGACGGCGCAGGCCGCCGCGACGGACGTCGCCGCCAACGCCCAGCTCGAGGGCATGTACGCGGCCCCTTCCGCCGGCGCCATCGAGACCGACCGGATGACGGTCGAAGACACCATCGCGAAGACCGTCGCCCTCTTCGCCGTGCTCGTCGCCTTCTCGGCGATCGGCTGGGTGTGGACCTACGGCGGACTGACCTTCACCGGCACCGTCACGTCTATGCCGATGATCATCGGCGGGCTCGTCGGATTCGTGCTCGCCATGGTCAACATCTTCAAGAAGAAGGTCAGCGTCCCGCTGGTCTTCGCCTACGCGGCCGCACAGGGAATCTTCGTCGGCGGCATCTCCGCCTTCTTCGAGGTCTCCTGGCCCGGAATCGTGGTGCAGGCCACGCTCGCGACACTCGTCGTCGTGGGTGTGACGCTCGCCCTCTTCGCGAGCGGCAAGATCCGGGCGTCGAAGCGCGCTACCAAGATCTTCCTCATCGCGATGGTCGGCTACCTCGTCTTCTCGCTGATCAACGTCTTCATGATGATCTTCGGCGCGACGGACAGCGCATTCGGCCTCAGCAGCGGCGTCGAGATCTTCGGCATCCCGCTCGGCCTGCTGATGGGACCGCTCGTCATCATCATGGGCGCCTACTCGCTCGTGCTCGACTTCGACCTCATCCAGCGCGGTGTCCGCAACGGCGCCCCCCGCCAGCTCGCCTGGAACGCCGCCTTCGGCATCATGGTGACGGTCATCTGGCTGTACGTCGAGATCCTGCGCATCATCGCCATCGCGCGCGGCAGCAACTAGCCTCCACGCAGTTCACGGAAGGGCCGTCCCATCGGGGCGGCCCTTCCGCTGTGCCGGGATGCATATGCTCAGCCGCGCGTGAAGCCCAGCATCCACGAATAGATGTCGTCGCCGGCGCTTCCGCTGTACGCCGCATCCCACGAATCATGGAAGACCCCGGGGTAGATCGACAGCTTCGCCTGGTCCTCTGCGACACCGGGGCACTGCTGCAGCGACGTGATCGGCTCGATGCTGCCCGCCGGGTTCACCACCTCGTCGAGCTCGCCGTGGATCGCCCAGATCGGCACGGCCCCGAGCGCGCAGCCGGCCGTCGCCCACGCCGGACGGCCCTCGCCCGCGATGGGAACCGCCGCGGCGACCTGTGCGTCCCCGTGCTCGGCGAGGTACTCCCAGATCCCGAACGCCCCGCACGAGAGCCCGGTGACGTACACGCGGGACGGATCCACGTCGTAGTGATCGATGGCGTAGGCGACGAAGTCGTGGATCTCATCGGGCGTCGTGCAGCCCGACTCCGGCGGGTGGCCCAGGTCGTGCTGCAGCTGCATGGCACACGAGCCGAACCACGGCACCCCGGCGCACGGATCCAGCCCCGGCACGCCGGCCTGCGGGACGTGCTGGGTCGAGAGCACCACGAAGGGACGCTCGAGCGGCCACCCCCCGACGTCGATGAACCGCGGGATGCTGGTGAACAGCAGGTTTCCGAGGGCTTCGGCCGAACCGTCGCCGTTCTCGCCGTATCCGTTGGTGTGGATGAGAAGAGGGCTCCCCTCTGCCCCCGTGCCGTACGAAGGCGGGAGGTACTCGTAGTAGCCCAGCGGCGCGTCGGTCGTGCCGAGCGGGTGCGGCGTGTGCCGCTGCGCCGAGTCGGTGCCCACCACGGGAGCGACGATCTTGCAGAGATCGGCATCGAAGCCGGGATGCGGGCCGCTGAGGCGCACACCGAGGAACTCGAACGCCCCGGTCTCGATATCGGTTCTGAAGGTGAGCCGGAGATTGCCACGGTCTCGAGCGATCACGGAACCGCCGGCGGTGACGACCTGCGGCTGACCCGACTGCTGCAGTGTGATCTCGTACAGCGATCCGCCGAGGGGCGTGATCTCCGCATCTCGTGAGACCAGCCTGCCGAACAGTTCGAAGGAGTCGCCGTCGGAGTTCGTCCAGGTCTCGGCGTACCGCACGTTCTCCATACGGAGAGGGAGCTCACCGCCTCGAGGGTTCGAGCGCTCGTGGAGCGTGCTGGTGAACTGTCCTTCCACCTGCATCGGGTAGCCGCAATCCCAGGCCTCGAACGAGTAGTGCTCTGTCGTCGTCTCCGGTGGCGCGGCCGTCGCGGGAGGGGAGATGAAGAGTCCCAGCATCGCGACGGCCGTTGCGATCGTCGCGGCCGCGCGCCGGGAAGAGTGATGTGTCGTCGGTCGGGTCGAATTGCGCATGAAGGATGCACCGCCTTTGAGCGTCATCGAATAGAAGCGACCCGGCGAAGCCTCGTGGTCGGACGGCGCGCGCAGCTTGTGTCGGGTCATAAGCCTGCGCACAAGCACAGGCGACAGTGCCTGAACGGTTCCCGCGAAGGTGTGATGCTCCCCCTCGAGCAGCCCTTCGAGGCGGAGTCTGCTCTCATGTCGGGCGTTCGTCAAGACGGGTACCGGAATGCGCAGCGCCCGCGTCGCTTCTGCTCTGAGCGGAAGGGCTCGGATGCGGCGGCATCCGCGTTCTATCGTGGGGCATGGCCGAGCTCATCCCCCTTCCGCGGCATCGCGACCTCGATCCTCTCTGGCGGCACGTGCTCGGCGAGAACCTCCGTCGGTTCCGGCACGAACGCGGCGAGACGCTGACGGAGACGGCCGACCGCGCCGGCGTCTCCCCGCAGTACCTGTCGGAGATGGAGCGCGGGCTCAAGGAGCCGTCGAGCGAGATGGTCGCCGCGGTGCTCGGCGCGCTCGGCCTGACGCTGCTCGACCTCACGGTGGCGGTGGCCGACGAGCTGCGCGGCGAGCCGGCCCGCGCCGAGAGCGGCGCGACGCTCCACGCCCAGGGCGCGACGGTGCGCGCTTCGTTGACCCTGGTGGCATAGCGGGGCGACGTCTCGCAAGAGGGGTGACGGCTCGGAACCCCGCCGCTAGCGTGGCACCGTGAGCCCATCCAAGAGCGCGGCCGAGGTCCTCGAGATCGACGGGCACGAGGTGCGCGTCAGCAGCCCCGACAAGGTGGTCTTCCCCGAGCCGGGGCTGACCAAGCTCGACCTCGTGCAGTACTACCTGGCGGTCGCGGACGGCGCCGTGCGCGGCGTGTACGGCCGGCCGATGGTGCTCAAGCGATTCGTGAAGGGCATCGATCAGGAGGCCTTCTTCCAGAAGCGCGTGCCCGAGAACCACCCGGACTTCCTCGACACGGCGACCCTGCGCTACGCCTCCGGAACCTCAGCCGAGGAGGCGGTGGTGCGCAACGCGGCCGGGCTCGCGTGGGTCGTCAACCTCGGGTGCCTCGACCTCAACCCGCATCCGGTGCGCGCCGAAGACCTCGACCGCCCCGATGAGCTGCGCATCGACCTCGACCCGATGCCCGGTGTCGACTGGTCGCAGATCGTGGACGTGGCCTTCGTCGCCCGCGAGGTGCTCGATGACCACGGGCTGGTCGGCTGGGCGAAGACGTCGGGTTCGCGCGGCATCCACATCCTCGTGCGCATCGCGCCGCAGTGGGACTACAAGCAGGTGCGGCTCGCGGCCGAGACCTTCGCCCGCGAGGTCGAGAACCGGGCCCCGGGCCTCGCCACCGCGCGCTGGTGGAAGGAGGAGCGCGGAGAGAGCGTCTTCGTCGA
>DASUQB010000029.1:0-6615 GCA_036280835.1 Microbacterium sp.
GATCGGCGAGCACGGCCGCGACCAGGGAACGGTCGGGCACGAGGCGGCCCGGGGCGATGTCCTGCTCCCGTGCGTACGCCTCGCGCGCCTCCCAGAGCGAGCGGGCGATGGCGAGCCCCCGGCGTCCGCGCACGGTGTGCAGCCCGCTCAGGCGGCGCCACGGGTCTTCGCGGGCGGGCTTGGGAGCGCGTTCCAGGACGGCGGCGAACTCCTCGCGCGCGAACTCGGTCTTGCCCTGCTCCTCGAGCTCCGCCACGAGCACGTCGCGCACGTCGACGAGGTGCTCGACATCCTTCGCGGCGTAGTCGAGCCACGACTGAGGAAGCGGGCGCGTCGACCAGTCCGCCGCGGAATGCGCCTTGGCGAGCGTGATGCCGAGGGTGTCCTCGACCACCGCGCCGAGACCCACGCGCTCGTGCCCGAGCATGCGCGACGCGAGCTCGGTGTCGAAGATCACGCGCGGAATGAGGTGCAGCTCCCGCAGGGAGGGGAGGTCCTGACTGGCGGCGTGCAGGATCCACTCCTCGTCGCCGATCGCCGCCTGCAATGACGCGAAGTCGCCGATCGGGGGCGGATCGAAGAGGAAGATCCCGGCCCCGCGGCGGAAGACCTGGATGAGGTACGCACGCTGCGAGTAGCGGAAGCCGGACGCGCGCTCCACGTCGACGGCGACGGGGCCGGTGCCTGCGGCGAGGGTCTCGGATGCGGCAACCAGGCCATCGGCGGAGTCGATCACGATGTACTCAGCCACGGGGCACCCGGCGACTCCCGAACACCGCGATATCCTCCGACCCCGGCGGCAGACCGGCGAGCATGCAGACGAGCTCAGCCCACGCCTCGACATGCGGGCCGAGCGGGCCGGAGGGCGACCACGATGCCCTCAGCTCGATCTGCGCCCCGTCACCCTGCGCCGCCAGGGAGCCGAAGCCCTTGGACAGGGTCTTGGTGGCGGTGCCGGATGCGGAGTGGTATTCCGCGCTGCGGGAATCGAGCGCGTCGACCAACCAGGACCACGCGACGTCGGCCAGCAGCGGGTCGGTCCCGATCTCCGGCTCCAGAGGCGCCTGCGCGAAGCACACGATGCGCTGGGAGCCGTTCCACGGCGGGGGCTCGGCCGGGTCATCGAGCAGGATGAAGCGCCCGGTGCCGAACGCGGAGTCGACGCCCTCGTCCTCAGGGCGCACGTCGCCGGCGAGGGCGAGCGCGTTGGGCGCGAGACCCGAGGGTGCCGGGATCTCGCGCACCGAGAGATCGTCGCGGAACACGACGGCCCGCATTTCTGCTTCCGCGCGCGCGAACGCATCCATCGGGCGATCACCTGTCACGGCGACAGACTAGAGTGATGCATCCATGAAGACCCCCAGGCACGCCGCGTCCGCCGCTCCTGCTCTCGTCGTGGCCGTCCAGGTGACCACGGCCGTGCTGGCAGCGGCCCTCACGGGTGTCGCCGGGGCCATGGCCTTCGTCTCGCTCCGCGTGGCGCGTCGCGTCGTCACCCCCGCCGCGCGGCAGGCCGACACGGTCATCCTCGGCGTGGACACGGGGGCGCAGACGATCACGCTGTCCCGCACCGCCGACACGCAGCTCCCAGGACGCTACGGGCTCTTCACCAGCGGCACCGAGTCCTACCTCAAGCTCGGCTCGGTGCTCGCCGAAGACGAGACCTCCGTGAAGCGGAAGCTGCTCACGCACATCGACAGCCAGACGACGCTCTCGAGCGAGGCGGCCTTCAGCGGCTGGTACTTCGACTCGCCCGACCAGCTGCACGTGCCGTTCACCGCCGAGCTCATCGGCGCGTCCGTCGGACCGTGCCCGGCGTGGTTCTTCCCCGCCGCGCCCGACGCTGACGGGGACGCCGACAGCGACACCTGGGTCATCCAGATCCACGGCCGCGGCACCACGCGCGCGGAGTGCCTGCGTGCCGTGCCGCTGTTCCGCGACCTCGGCATCCACAGCCTGCTCGTCTCGTACCGCAACGACGGCGAGGCTCCCCGCAGTCGCACGGGCACGTACGGCCTCGGCGCGACCGAGTGGCGCGACGTGGATGCCGCCGTCGCCTTCGCGCGTCGGCGCGGCGCGAAGCGCATCGTGCTGATGGGCTGGTCGATGGGCGGCGCGATCGCCCTGCAGCTCGCACTGTCCTCGGCGCACGCGGACGTCATCGCCGCCGTCGTCCTGGAGTCTCCCGTCGTCGAGTGGCGGGTCGTGCTCGACCACCAGGCGCGGCTGCTCAAGCTGCCGCACGCGGTCACCGACATGGCGATCGGAGCCCTCGGCGCCGAGTGGGCCACGCGCGTGACGCGCACGGGAGAGCCGATCCCGTTCGACAAGCTGGATGTCGTGGCGCGCGCGGACGAGCTGCGGCATCCGATCCTGATCCTGCACAGCGATGACGACGGCTTCGTGCCCTCCGACGCGTCCCACGCCCTGCTGAGCGCGCGGCCGGACCTCGTGACGATGCAGCTCTTCGACACCGCCCGGCACACGAAGCTCTGGAACTACGACCAGGAGCGATGGACCCGCGTGATCGGCGAGTGGCTCGTGAATCAGGGCCTCGCCCGCACGCCCGCAGCCGAAGAGGCCTGAGCCTCAGACCGCGGCCTTGGCCTGCACCTGGCGCTTGGCGCGCATCAGCATGCCGGTCATCCCGCCGAGGCGAAGCGGGGAGACCGCTCGTGTCAGCCCGATCGTCTGCGGGAAGTCGTTCGGGATGGCGAGAACCTCGTCGGCGGACAGGCCGCTGATGCCCTGCACCAGGATGCTGGCGAACCCCCGGGTCGTGGGCGCCTCGCGCGGGGCGGTGGCGTGCATCGCGACCGTGCCCGCGTCATCCACCTCGAGGATGATGTAGACCGGCGACTGGCACTCCACCACGCGCTCGCTGAGCTCCGGATGGCCGTCGTACTTCGCCGGCACCGCGGGCAGGTCGTTGGAGAACTCCAGCAGGAGCTGGAGTCGGTCGGGCTCCGGCAGCTCGAGGAACTCGTCGCGGATATCGGCCAGGGCCTGGGGGAGTGCGGTGTCGCTCATCACGACCATTCTCCCACGCGGCCGCCGGCGCCGGTCAGGGGCGGGCGGGCGCTTCGCCCGGCTCGGCACCGGTCGCGATGGGAACGCGCACCGCGCTGCCCCACTCGGTCCACGAGCCGTCGTAGTTGCGCACCTTGTCGAACCCGAGCAGATGGTGGAGCACGAACCAGGTGTGGCTCGACCGCTCTCCGATGCGGCAGTACGCGACGATGTCATCGCCGTCCTTCAGCCCCGCGCCCTCCCGGTAGATCGCGTCGAGCTCGGCGCGGCTGCGGAAGCCGCCGTCCTCCGCGACGGCCCGGCCCCACGGCACGCTCTGCGCCGAGGGGATGTGGCCTGCCCGCAGGGCGCCCTCCTCGGGGTAGGCGGGGGCCGTGGTGCGCTCGCCCGAGTACTCCTCCGGCGAGCGCACGTCGATCAGCGGGTTGCCGAGGTGAGCCAGCACGTCGTCCTTGTACGCGCGCAGCGACCGGTCGTCCCGCTCCACGACGGGATACTCGGTCGGCTCGGTCGAGGACGCCTCCGTGGTGATCGGCCGCCCCTCGGCGATCCACTTGTCGCGGCCGCCGTCCAGCAGCCGCACGTCCTGGTGGCCGAAGAGGGAGAAGACCCAGAGGGCGTAGGCGGCCCACCAATTGTTCTTGTCGCCGTACAGCACCACGGTGTCATCGCGTGCGATGCCCTTGCGGCTGAGCAGCTCCGCGAAGCCGGCGCCGTCGACGTAGTCGCGCACGACGGGGTCGTTCAGCTCGGTGTGCCAGTCGACCTTGACCGCGCCGGGGATGTGCCCGGTCTCGTACAGCAGCACGTCCTCGTCGGACTCGACGACCACGAGCCCCGGGGTGCCGAGGCGGGCCTCGAGCCATTCGCCCGTCACGAGCCGGCCGGGCTCCGCATAGTCCGCGAACTTTTCGGATGAGGTGTCGAAGTCGACGGACAAGGGTGCTCCTCGGGTGGGCGCGAGCGGATCGCTCGGGATGGACGGCGTAGGGTTGAGCCGTCCCTTCGACCCTAGGTCGGCTGGGCACCGCCCGCACCCGTTCTGTAAAGGTTCGACACAGGATCACTCGTATGACAACGACAGCGCTCGTATGACGACGACCAGTGCACGCACGGGAATCGTCCATCTCGCCGAGCTCCAGCCGCAGGTCACGGGCACCGAGATGGTGGCGAGCCTCGTGCCGCCGCCGCAGTTCGACGAGGCGACGTTCGAGACCTACCGGGCGGATGCCGCGTACCCGTCGCAGCAGGAGGCGAAGGAGACGCTCATGGCGTTCTCCGGCGTCGCACCGGCCGCCAAGAGGGGCGGGTTCTTCAGCCGGCCCAAGAAGGGGCCCGAGCTCAAGCCGGGCGTGTACCTCGACGGCGGGTTCGGGGTCGGCAAGACCCACCTGCTCGCCGCGGTCTACCACGCCATGCCGGCACGCCGGAAGTACTTCGGATCGTTCATCGAGTACACGGCGCTGGTCGGGGCTCTCGGCTACAAGAACACCGTCGACCTCTTCCGTGGCTCCGAGCTCCTCTGCATCGACGAGTTCGAACTCGACGACCCGGGCGACACGATGGTCATGACGCGGCTGCTCGGCGAGCTCGTGGCCTCCGGCACGCGCCTGGCGGCGACATCCAACACCCCGCCGAACGCCCTCGGCGAAGGACGCTTCGCGGCGCAGGACTTCCTCCGCGAGATCCATGCGATGTCGGCGAGCTTCCAGACGATCCGGATCGACGGCGTGGACTACCGTCAGCGCTCGTTCGACGGGCACGCCGTGGTGCTGAGCGACGAGGACTACCGGGCGGCCGTCGCGGATGCCGCGACCCACGGCGTCGCATCCGACGACCCGTTCGACGGCCTGATCGGACACCTCGCCCGCCTGCACCCGTCGAAGTACATCCGGCTGGTCGAAGGCCTCGACCTGGTGGGCGTCACCGGCGTGCGCGAGCTGACCGACCAGTCCGAGGCCCTGCGCTTCGTCGCCTTCGTCGACCGCGTCTACGACGCCCAGATCCCCGTGCGCGCCACGGGCCTGGCGCTGGACCTGGTGTTCGGCGAGGAGATGCTCGCCGGCGGCTACCGCAAGAAGTACCTGCGCGCCATCTCACGCCTCAACGCCTCGACGCACGCCTGAGCGCCCTTTCCCTGGCCGCCTCGCGGCCGCCCGAAACGTGATGTTTACGTGGGGGGCCGGCACGTAACCGCTGCGAAACACGAGGCGCACGGCGGGGGAAATCCGAAGTGGCGACACTGGGGGAACCCGACGCTACACCTGCGTCCCCCGCAGAGAGGTTCCACTCGAGATGGATCAAGGCAACACAGCATTCATTCTCCTCGCCGCCGCACTCGTCCTGTTGATGACGCCAGGGCTGGCGTTCTTCTACGGCGGTCTGGTCAAGGCGAAGAGCGTCATCAGCATGATGATGCTCAGCTTCGGCGCGCTCGGCCTCATCGGCGTCCTCTGGGTGCTCTACGGCTACGCCATCGCGTTCCCGGCGGCCGAGGGCATCGTCTTCCCCTGGTCGATCGACCTGTCGGCGATCGGGCTCGAGAGCCTGCTCACCACGCCTGAGGACGCCGCGTACCCGCCGCTCGCCTTCGTCGCCTTCCAGGCCACGTTCGCGATCCTCACCGTCGCCCTGGTCTCCGGTGCGATCGCCGACCGGGCCAAGTTCGGCGCGTGGATGGTCTTCGCCGGCATCTGGGCGACCATCGTCTACTTCCCGGTCGCCAGCTGGGTGTTCAACTTCGGCCTGGCCGAGGACGGCAGCTTCGCCTACGGCGGCTGGATCACGTACGGCATGCAGACCTGGTTCGGCGTCGGCGCCATCGACTTCGCCGGCGGTACCGCGGTGCACATCAACGCCGGTGCCGCAGCCCTCGCGCTCGCCCTGGTGCTCGGCCGCCGTGTCGGGTTCTCCAAGGGCATCACCGTCCCGCACAACCCGCCCTTCGTGCTCCTCGGCGCCGGCCTGCTGTGGTTCGGCTGGTTCGGCTTCAACGCCGGTTCCGAGCTCGCCGCCGACAACACCGCCGCGCTCGCCTTCGTCAACACGATCGCCGCTCCGGCTGCGGCGCTCCTGGCATGGCTGATCGTCGAGAAGCTCAAGGACGGCAAGCCCACCTCGGTCGGCGCAGCCTCCGGCGCCGTCGCTGGTCTGGTCGCGATCACGCCGGCCTGTGCATCGCTCACCCCGATCTGGGCGATCGTGCTCGGCCTGGTCGCCGGTGCGGTCTGCGCCCTCGCGATCGAGCTGAAGTTCAAGCTCGGCTTCGACGACTCGCTGGACGTCGTGGGCATCCACCTCGTCGGCGGCCTCATCGGAACCCTGTACCTGGGCTTCTTCGCCAACGGCACGGGCCTCATCTACAGCGGCTCGGCGACGCAGCTGCTCGTGCAGGCGATCGCCGCCTTCTCGGTGCTGATCTACTCGTTCACCCTGGCGTGGGTCATCGGCTTCATCATCCAGAAGACGATCGGCTTCCGCGTCAAGAACGAGGACGAGATCGCCGGCATCGACACCATCGTGCACGGCGAAGAGGGCTACGTCCTCGCCGACTCGAAGGCCTGATCCGCATCATCACGACGGGGG
>DASUQB010000030.1:0-12241 GCA_036280835.1 Microbacterium sp.
CGCCCAGCGCGAGGAGATCCTCGCGAATCCCGGGTTCGGCACGAACTTCACCGACCACATGGTCGACATCTGCTGGTCGCAGCGCGGCGGCTGGCACCGCCCGCGGGTGCAGCCGTACGGACCGCTCTCCCTCGACCCGGCCGCCGCCGTGCTGCACTACGGTCAGGAGATCTTCGAGGGCATCAAGGCGTACCGCCATGAGGACGGCTCGATCCACACGTTCCGTCCCGACCAGAACGGCCGCCGCCTGCAGCGCTCCGCGCGGCGCCTGGCGCTGCCCGAGCTGCCCGTCGAGTACTTCATCCAGTCGTTGCGCGAGCTCGTCGCGGTCGACGGCGCATGGGTGCCCTCCGGCAAGGACCAGAGCCTCTACCTGCGCCCCTTCATGTTCGCCAAGGAGGCGTTCCTCGGCGTTCGGCCCGCACAGAAGGTCGCGTACTACGTGATCGCCAGCCCCGCCGGCGCCTACTTCCACGGCGGAGTGAACCCCGTCACGATCTGGCTCTCCGAGGACTACGCACGCGCCGGCAAGGGCGGCACGGGAGCCGCGAAGACCGGAGGCAACTACGCCGCGAGCCTGCTGCCGCAGTCCGAGGCCTACGAGCACGGCTGCGACCAGGTGGTGTTCCTCGACAGCGACGGCAACGTCGAGGAGCTCGGCGGCATGAACGTCATCTTCGTCATGAAGGACGGCACGCTCGTCACCCCCGAATCCCCGAGCATCCTCGAGGGGATCACCCGCGACTCGATCCTCCAGCTGGCGCGCGACCGCGGCCACGAGGTGCACGGCCGGGCGGTGTCGCTCGCCGAGTGGCGCGACGGCGTCGCGTCCGGCGACATCGTCGAGGTGTTCGCCTGCGGCACCGCAGCCGTCGTCACGCCGATCGGCACGCTCAAGGGCAAGGACTTCATCGACGAGCAGCCCACCGGCGAGCTGGCGCTGTCGCTGCGCGAGGAGCTCACGGACATCCAATACGGCCGCCGCGAGGACAGGCACGGCTGGCTCCTCAAGCTGGAGGGCTAGGGGGCGGCGCCGGGGCACGGGTCTAGGCTGTTGCGGTGAGGATCGCACGCTTCAGCCACCAGGACGCCATTCGCTACGGGATCGTGGATGACGGTGAACTCGTCGTGCTGGCGGGCGACCCGATGTTCGCGGGATACGACACGACGGGCGAGCGCGTGCCGCTGGCGGACGCCGCGCTGCTGGCGCCCGTCATCCCGCGTTCGAAGGTCGTCGCGGTGGGCCGCAACTACCGGGCCCATGCGGAGGAGCTCGGCAACGAGGTGCCCCCGGAGCCGATGCTCTTCTTCAAGCCGAACACCGCGGTGATCGGCCCGGGCGACGTCATCGTGCGCCCGCGTCAGTCGAGCTTCACGTCGTTCGAGGGCGAACTCGCCGTCGTCATCGGCTCGATCGCCAAGAACGTCAGCGCGGACCGCGCCGACGAGGTCATCTTCGGCTACACGATCGCCAACGACGTCACCGCCCGCGATCTGCAGAAGACCGACGGCCAGTGGGCCCGTGCCAAGGGCTTCGACACGTTCTGCCCGCTCGGTCCGGCGATCGAGACCGAGTTCGATGTGGCCACCGCCACCATCGAGACGCGTCTCAACGGCGAGACCGTGCAGAGCGCACCGCTCACCGACATGATCCACTCGGTCGGGGCGATCATCGAGTACGCCTCGGCCGCGTTCACCCTGCTTCCCGGCGACGTCATCCTGACCGGCACCCCCGCCGGAGTCGGTGCCTTCGTGGCCGGCGACACGATCGAGGTCGAGATCAGCGGCCTCGGTGTCCTCCGCAACAGTGCGCGCGACGCGCAGGGCGCCGGTACCGGTGCGTAGAGCGCGTGTCGCCGCGGCAGCCACCGCCGATCCTCGATCATGAGCACACCTGGGACCGGCGAGGCGCAGGATGTCGCGACGATCCAGCGCCGCACCGTCAAGGTGCTCGCCGCAGGTCAGGTGCTGGGCGGCATCGCGTTCGGTGCCACGGTCTCACTCGGAGCGCTGCTGGCCGCCGACATCTCCGGCCAGGATTCGCTCTCGGGGCTCGCGACCGCATCCGTCACGCTGGGCGCGGCCATCTGCGCGATCCCCCTCGCGCGGCTGGCGGGGGCCCGCGGGCGTCGCATCGCGCTCTCGCTCGGAAATCTTCTCGCGATCATCGGCATCGTCACCGTCATCGCGGGCGCGGCGATCCGATCGTTCCCGGTGCTGCTGATCGGTGTGCTGATGATCGGGGCCGGCAACGCCGGCAACCTCCAGTCGCGGTTCGCCGCGACCGACCTGGCGCCGACCGAACGCCGGGGCCGCGACCTCTCCGTCGTCGTCTGGGCGACGACGGTGGGCGGCGTCGTCGGCCCCCTCATGCTCTCTCCCGGTGAGGCGCTCGGTTCCGCGATCGGCATGCCACCTCTGACCGGCGCCTACCTGTTCTCCCTCGTCGCGCAGCTGTGCGCCTTCGCGCTCTACCTCGTGGCGCTGCGCCCCGACCCGCTGCTCATCGCCCAGCGGCTCGCGCGCGAGGGTGAGGCGCGTCGCGAGCACATCGTCGAGACGGATCGCCCCCTGACCGCACGGTACGCGATCCTCGCCGTGGCGGGATCGCACGTCGTGATGGCCTCCGTGATGGCGATGACCCCCGTTCACCTCGCGCATCTGGTGCCGCAGAACGTGACACTCGCCGTGGGCGTGACGATCGGGCTGCACGTGTTGGGCATGTACGGGCTCTCGCCCGTCTTCGGCATCCTGGCCGACCGATGGGGACGCTTCTCCGTCATCCTCATCGGGCAGGTGATGCTCGCCATGGCCCTGCTGACCGCGGCCATCGGAGCGCACACACAGGCAGGTGTCATGGTCGCGCTGCTCCTGCTCGGACTCGGGTGGAGCGCCGCGACCGTGGCGGGGTCGGCGCTGCTCACCGAGAGCACGGTCACGGCGATGCGTCCGCGCAGACAGGGGCGGAGCGACTCGATCATGGCGCTCAGCGCGGCGGTGGGCGCCATCCTCGCGGGCGTGGTGCTCGGATGGATCGGCTACGAGGGGCTCGCCACGGTCGCCCTCGGAGTCGTCGCGATCGTCGTGGGCCTCATGCCGTTCGCACGGATGCCGCGGTTTCAGCCCGCCCGTTGACGGGTCCGGCGCTCAGCGGCCGAGGGCGGTGGCGGCCAGCTCGACGTCGGCGTGGTCGTTGAACACATGGAAGGCGACGCGCGCCCGCCCCGCGCGCCCTGACGCCGTCACCCCCGCTGCGCCGAGCATCGCCAGGTCGGTCCCATCCGGGTCGTTCCAGGTGACGATCGCGCCGGCTCGGAGGGGCTCGGGCATGCCCAGACGGCGGCGGAACGCCGCCGCCAGCCCCGTCGTATGGTCGAACACCGCGGCGGCGTCGAGTGCGGCGAAGAGCGCGAGCGCCGGCTCCGCACCGACGAACGCCTGCCACGCGGGGGAGACGTCGTAGCGCCGCGCGTCATCCGCCAGTGCCGCGGCCCCGCCGTAGCACGACGCCCAGGGGTCCGCACCGGCGTACCACCCGGCGTGCACCGGCCGCAGATCCCAGTCCGCCGCCACGGTGAGGAACGCGACGCCGCGCGGCGCGCACAGCCACTTGTAGGCGTGGCAGACGGTGGCGTCGAAGAGATCCGCCGCCACCGGCATCCAGCCGACGGCCTGAGTCATGTCGCAGAAGGTGCGGGCGCCGCACCGTGCGGCCGCGGCGGCGATCGCGGAGGCGTCCGCCACCTCGCCGGTCGCGGACTGCACGAGGGAGAACGACACGAGGTCGGTGTCTTCCCGGACGGCGCCGGCGAGGTGCTCGAGGGTGGTCGTTCGCACCCGGATTCCGCGTCCGGCGTGTACGAACGGCAGCACGATGGACGAGAAGTCGCCTTCGACGCACAGCACCTCTGCGCCATCCGGCAGCGATGCCGCGAGCAGGCCCGCGGAGACGGAGGCCTGCGAACCGATGGCGACGCGAGAAGCGTTCACCCCGACCAGCTCCGCGAACAGGCTCCGGGCGCGTTCGACCACCTCGCAGTAGCATCCGATGTCGATCCGCCCGGCCGCGGCGCTCGTGATGTCGGCGATCACCGCGCGACGGGACGATGCGGTCGGCGGACCGACCGTGCAAGACGCGAGGTAGCCGGGCTCGACCGAGAATTCGTCGCGCACCGCGGAGAGGGGGTGGAGAAGTGTCGCGGTGGTCATGCGACCAGCATCCGGCATCGGCGAATCATCGGTCTACGGGCGAGTTTCGATGCATGACAGCACACACGCTTATGTATCGCCGACGTCCGGGCGCCCCACATCGAGAAACCTTCGTGTGGTGGAGCGCGGCATCCCGCTATGGTCGGAGCCATGGCAACGGAGAATCGTGATGAAATGCGTGGCGGCGTGCTCAGCGGGGGCGGCAGCCCCGGACTCTGGGGGGCGCTGCTCGGTCTCATCGTCTTCGCCTTCATCGCCGTGCCGCTGACCGCGGCCGTGCGGTACGCGACGCACCCCGCCTCTCAGCAGCTGTTCGCCGGGCGCCTCTCGGAGGCCACGACCGGCGGCTATGTCGCGTTCTGGTGGATCGTCGCGATCTTCCTCTTCGCGCTGCCGTTCCTCATCGGCTACGCGGTGGCGAACCTCTCCGGCCGCACACTGGCGATCGTCGGCGCGGTGATCGTCTTCTTCTTCGTCGCCGTCCTCATCCTCGGGCAGCTCTTCGTCTTCTGACGAACACGAGCGCGGGACCCTGGAGATGCCGCCCGACGGCGCGCTGATTCATCGAGGGACGCGTGACGTCGGTGGCACATCCGTGCGGGTGCTTATGATTCACTCGTGATGGACGAGCTGCCGGATGTCGAGCCCCTGACGCTGCGGGTCGTGAAGGCGATCGCCGACGAGGGATCGATCACCGGTGCGGCTGCGTCGCTCGGCTACAGCCAGTCCGCGTTGAGCCAGCACGTGCGACGCGCGGAGGGCCGCCTCGGCGTCGCCCTGGTCGAGCGGGCCGGTCGCCGCCTGCGTCTGACGGAGGCGGGCCGCATCCTCGCCCGGCACGCCACGTCCGTGACGACGGCACTGGATGCCGCGGCCGGCGAACTCGCAGAGCTGCAGGGCCTGCGCGCGGGGCGTGTGCGGCTGGCCGCCTTCCCCTCGGCCTCGCCGACCGTCCTGCCGCGCCTCATCCAGACGCTGCGGGAGCGGCATCCCGGGCTCTCGCTCACGTACGTCGAAGCCGAACCGCCGGAGGCCGTCCAGCTCGTGCGCGATGACCGGGTGGATCTCGCGCTGACGTTCAGCTACCCGGGCGACCTCGGCGATCCGCACCGCCGCAGCGCCCGCGGACTCTCGACCCGCAGGGTGGGCTCCGACGACGTTCTGGCGGTGCTGCCGGAGAAGCATGCGCAGGCCCGCAGCGACGCCGTGGACATCGCGGAGCTCTCGTCCGAACCGTGGATCGCCGGGTGCCCCCGCTGCCGCGGGCACCTCGAGCAGGTGTGCCGCACGGCGGGGTTCGATCCGGCGATCGCCTTCGAGACGGACAACTTCGTGGCCGTCGAGGGGCTCGTCGCGATGGGGATCGGGGTCGCCCTGCTTCCGCGGCTCGCGATCGAGTCCTTCCCCGTGCTGCCGGGGGTCGCCGTGCGGCCCACCACCAACGCCGACGCGCGCACCATGCACCTCGTCTCGGCGCAGGGCGCGCTGCGCGTGCCGGCGATCGCCGCGACCGTGCGGGCGCTGGAGCACGCGTTGACCGCCTGAGCACCGCGCCGGGGCGCGGGGACCGCGGCGGCGACGACAGCGCGGGACCAGCGCGGGATCAGCGCGTCGCGCAGCATCCCGGGGTCGTGGAGGCCTCCGGCCTGACGGTCGCCCGCGACTAGGCTTGAGGCGCCATGTCTGAGACCTCTCCCGCGAACGCCCACCCGACCACGACCGCCACCGGCGCCGATGTGCGGGTGCGGTTCTGCCCCTCGCCGACCGGCCTCCCGCACGTCGGCCTCGTGCGCACGGCCCTCTTCAACTGGGCGTACGCGCGCCACACCGGCGGCAAGATGGTGTTCCGCATCGAAGACACGGACGCCGCGCGCGACAGCGAGGAGAGCTACCTTCAGCTGCTCGATGCGCTGACGTGGCTGAACATCGACTGGGACGAGGGCGTCGAGGTGGGCGGCCCCCACGCGCCCTATCGCCAGTCGCAGCGTCACCACCTCTACCGCGAGGTGCTCGAGAAGCTCATGGCCAGCGGCGCGGTGTACGAGAGCTACTCGAACGCCGAGGAGATCGACGCCCGCAACGAAGCCGCCGGCCGGGCGAAGCAGCTCGGCTACGACAACTACGACCGCGACCTCACCGACGAGCAGACGGCCGCTTTCCGAGCCGAGGGCCGCGAGCCGGCGCTGCGTCTGAAGGTGCCGGACGAGGACCTCAGCTTCACCGACCTGATTCGCGGCGACGTGACCTTTCCGGCGGGGTCGTTCCCCGACTTCGTCATCTTCCGCGCCGGCGGCATCCCGCTCTACACGTTCGTCAACCCGGTGGATGACGCGCTGATGGGCATCACGCACGTGCTGCGCGGGGAGGATCTGATGCCGTCGACGGCGCGCCAGCTCGCCCTCTACCGTGCACTGATCGACGCCGGCGTGACGACGTTCATCCCGCGGTTCGGCCACATGCCGCTCGTGCTCGGCGACGGCAACAAGAAGCTCTCGAAGCGGGATCCGCGCGCCGACCTCTTCCTGCAGCGCGAGCGCGGGTTCATCCCCGAGGGTCTGCTCAACTACCTCTCGCTGCTGGGCTGGTCGCTGAGCCACGATCGCGACGTGTTCTCGCTCGATGAGATGGTGGCCGCATTCGATATCGCCGACGTCAACCCCAACCCGGCTCGCTTCGATCAGAAGAAGGCCGAGTCGATCAACGGCGACCACATCCGGATGCTGGAGCCCGACGATTTCGCGCGCCGCATCGTGCCCTACCTCGCGTCGGCCGGGGTGCTGGCAGACCCGCCGACGGCGACGGAGTTCGCCCTGCTCACAAAGGCGGCGCCGCTCATCCAGGAGCGACTGCCTCTGCTCGGCGACGCGCCGGGGCTGCTCGGCTTCCTCTTCTCGAACGACATCGAGATCGAGGAGGAGGCACGGGCGTCGCTCCCCGAGAACGCGGGAGAGGTGCTCGTCGCGTCTGTCGCAGCGCTGGAGATGGTTCCCGAGACCGAATTCACGGCCGCGGCGGTACAGCAGGCGCTGTCCGCCGCTCTGATCGAGGGCCTCGGGCTCAAGCCGCGCATCGCCTACGGACCACTGCGCGTCGCGCTGAGCGGTCGTCGAGTGTCGCCTCCGCTGTTCGAGTCGATGGAGCTGCTCGGGAAGTCCGAGTCCATCCGACGCCTCGGCGCCCTCGTCGGGGAGCGGCGACCGTAGCGGCACCTCTCGGTTTGGCAGGCTCACCAGACTGGTCTAGACTTGATCCTTGGTACGAGCTTCGGTTCGGAGCCTTGGGGTATGGTGTAATTGGCAACACGGAGGTTTCTGGTACCTTTGTTCTTGGTTCGAGTCCAGGTACCCCAGCAGAGAAAAACCCCCGCTCAGGCGGGGGTTTTCTCGTACCCGGAGCCACGGATGCGCAGGCCTCTTCTCCCGCCTCGATGACGGGGGCACAATGTCCTCGTGGACGCGGTTCCTCCGCCCGACGACGAGCTCGCCGCCCTTCGGCGGCGCGCGTACGGTCCCGACGCCGACATCGGCGCGGACCCGCATGCCCAGGCGCGGCTCGCGGAGCTTGAGCGCGCGCAGGCGCCGCCGATCTCGAGGGCGCACGCGGGTTCGCCGGGCGCCGATGGGTACGGCCCTGCGGACGATGAGGTCGCCGCGCCGCACTCCGGCGCGCAGCCCGCGGCCGCCGGCGGCACCGGGCAGCCGGGCCCGGCCGCCGGTGCGCCGGCACTGCCTGCCGCAGACCGGGGCCCGCCGGGAGCTCGGCGTGCGCACCCTCGACTGCCGTGGGTGATCGCCGCCATCGCTGCGATCGTCGCGCTCGTCTCCCTGGGAGTGCACGTCGTCGACGCCGTCACGCGGCCGCGCGCTGAAGCGCGACTGGTCGCCCTCGACCAGCCTCTATCGGGAGATGTCCCTCCCACGCTCGACCAGGACGAACTCCAGTTCCTCGAGACGACAGCGCCGGACTGGGTCTCGTACGGCGGTTATGGAGCGCTGCGGGTCTGGAGCACGAGCGCGCCGAACGACTGGCGCTGCCTGGCGGTCGTGTTCGAGCAGGACCTCTGGCGCTTCAACTGCACCGCGCCGACGATCGACACGACCGCCGATGTCGTCATCGTGTCCCGGCTGCTGCCGGCGGATGCGCCCGGAGGACCGATACCCGAGGATTCCACCGTCCGCTTCGTCCTGCACGACGACGTCGTCGACGTCTACATCGAGCGGAACCCGACCCCGGTGCCTTCACCGGGCGGATAATGAGGGCATGGGTGCGACGCTGTCGTCGCCCTCCCGGGCGGACCTGGCCGAGCTCGACGAGCTGCGGCGGCTCGCCTACGGACCGGGGCCGGGAATCGGCCATGACCTGGCGGCCCAGGCCAGGCTCCTGGAGCTGGAGGCCGCGGTTCGCCGCGCCGCGGGAACCCCGCTGATCGATACGCCTCCCTCAGCTGCGGAGGGTCCGCCCAAGGGGCAGGGGACGCCGCGCCAGGAGGATCCGCCGGCTGCGCCGATCGCGACCGCTGCGGGTTCCGAAAACTCGCTGGGGGCAGCGGTGCGTCGGCCCGCCCGCCGCCGCGCCGCGATGGCCGGAGGCGTCCTGGCCGTGCTCGCCGCCGTGGTCGCGGCATCCACGCTCACGGGGGCATCCCTCGATGTGACCCTCCAGCCCCGCGCCGATGTTCCGGCGGACGCCTCGGCCGAGCTGAGCGCCGCCGCTGAGCTGGACTACCTCGGCATCTCCCCGGACGACGTGCGTCTCTACGAGGAGTTCCGCGGACTCAACATCTGGAGCGGCCCGCGGGGAACGAGTTCGACGTGCATGTTCGTGACCACCGATGCCCGGCCGCGATGGCGGGTGGACTGCGCGCCCTGGAGCGGCGAGCCGACGATCGACCTGGTCAAGTACCGCGAATCGTCGCGGCTCTCCGGAATCGAGGCATGGGGCGACATGCCGGTCGGCAGAATGATCCGGCTCGTGCTGCGGGACGGCGCGGTGGTCGCACAGACGGTGGATGCACCCGGCTTTCCCGGATCGACCCGCTGACGCCCTCGGCTCGCGACCCGGCTCGATAATGGGGAGATGGATGCGACGCTGGGGTCGGTCGAGTCGGACGTGACCGAGGAGCTGGAGCGCCTGCGCGAGCGGGCGTACGGTCCGGACGCGGACATCGCAGAGGATGCCGCGGCCCAGGCCCGGCTCACCGAGCTGGAGTCGGCGCGGCGCATCGTCGTGGGCGGGTCGGGGTCTCCGGCGCACCGCGCGGGCGGACCCGCGTCCTTCTTCGACCCCGCTCCCACCGACCACCGGGCCGGACACTCGGACACGACCCCGGTCCTTCGCCCCGGGCCGGCCTCTGGCACCGAAGCACCGTCCTCGCCGGGGTCCGTCACCGAACGCGTGCCAGGCTCGCCCGCCCCGGGTCGTCGTGACGAGCTCGCCGGCGGGTCGTCCGGGCCGGATGCGCCCCCCGCCCCCGTCGAGGGATACACCCCTGCGGCGAAGCCGCCGTGGTGGCGCCGCCGCCGCTCCTGGGCGATCGTCGGCGCGGGCGCGCTTGCGCTGGCCGCCGTAGCCGTGCTGATCGCATGGATCTCACCGCGACCGCCCGACCGGGTGCTCGCCCTGCAGTCCATCGGCGAGCGGGACGAGTTCGTCGACGTGTACGGGAACCTGGAGTGGCTGGGTCTCGACGCCGAGGGTCTCCGTCGCTACGAGGACTTCCGCGGATTCTCGGTGTGGAGCGGGGTGTCCCGGTACGGCACCGACTGCCTGCTCGTGTCGCGTCCCGAGCAGGGTCTCGGGGCTGTCGGGTGCTCGCCCGAAGGGCTTCCCACGATCGCCGACCTCCAGAAATACATGGGCGTCAGCGACGAGGCCTTCGACGACATGCCGACGGGCAGCCTGATCCGGTTCGTCCTGAACGGCGATCGCGTGGACGTCTACCTCGGCGAGGCCGACGCCATCCGAACGATCGGCTCATCGACGGAGAGACGGAGCGGCTGACCGGTCCAGCCGTGGACCGCTGGTCGCGGGCGTCGGTCCCCGTCGTCCGCAGCCCTGGCGGGTGCGTGACCGGCGGCGCATAATGTGCGCATGGACGCGATGTCGCCGTCCGCCGATGACGGGCAACCCGATGAGCTCGAACGTCTCCGCGCGCGGGCGTATGGTCCGGATGCCGACATCGCGGGCGATGCCGCGGCCCTGGCCCGACTGGAGCAGCTCGAGTCGGAACAGCTCGAGTCGGGGCACCGCGCCCCGGTCGCCGTGCTCGGGCGGGCGGGTGCCGTGTCGGCGTCGATCCCGGAGTCACGCTCGGCCTCGCAGGCGATGCGCGGCCCGGACCCGCTCCCGGCCGCCGCTCCGCCTCCGGCCGGCGAGCCTCGCGCCCCCGACGCGGCGGTCGCGGCTGCCGCCCCGGCGGACGAACCGCCCGACCCGGCGGACGAACCGCCCGCCCCGGCGCGTCCTTGGTGGCGCCGCCGTCGGTGGCTGGTGCTCGCGGGGGGCGTCACGGCGGCGGCCGTCGCCGTCGCCGGCTACAGCTGGGTCGCACCGCGTGCGCCCGACCACGTGCTGCACCTCGTGTCCTCCCAGCCCAGCGAACCCCCGCTCCGCTCCATGGGCGGATATCTCGACGGGCTGGGCATCGACGGCGAGGTGCTTCAGTACGAGGACTTCCGCGGCTTCTCCGTCTGGAGCGGCACGTCGCGGTACGGCACCGAGTGCGTCGTGGTCACCCACCTCCAGCAGGGCGGGACGGGCGGCTGCGCGACAGACGGACTGGTTCCCACCGTCGATCTCACTCGTGTCGACGGCTGGGGCGGGGATCTCTTCGCCGACATGCCGATCGGCAGCATGGTGCGCCTGCAGCTCGAGGGCGATCACGTCAACGTCTACCTGTCGACGGCCACGGAGATCCGGCGCTGAGCGGCCGCGCCATCCATGAGACTCAGCCCATCCTCGGGCTTCGGGGGAGATCAGGCTCCAGGGAAATCCAGGCTTCGGAGGAACCCATGCCTCAGGAAGTCCGGGCTTCAGGTCAACTCCGCGACGCACTCCCGTCCCAGTGCCGCGTACGGCGGGTTGTCGTCGCTGTGCGCCAGCAGCATCAGGGTGACCGATGCCGCCCATGCGCGGGCGCGAATCCACGTGGGTTCGCTCACCCGCGGGCCGCAGGCGCCAATGAATGCGCGCCGCGCCGGCTCGTCGAACGCCAGCCAGGCGACGGACAGGTCGTAGGCGGGATCACCCGCCGTCACATCGCCGAAGTCGATGATCCCGGCCAGGCGCCGTCCAAGCGCCACGATATTGCCCGGGTGCAGGTCGCCGTGGATCCAGACAGGCGGATCGGCCCAGCGCTCTGCCGCGAGCCCCGCGTCCCAGGCCTCTTCCAGCGCCGGCATCGCCGAGGCATCCGGGCCGCCCTTCAGCTGCGCGAGGCGGTCGCGGACCGCATCCGCTCGCTCGGACAGCGGGACCCCGCGGAAGGGATTGCGCGGGTAGTCGCCCGGAGCCGGCGTGTGCAGTGCACCGAGCGCCGCGGCAAGGGGTGCTGCCCAGCCGGCACGATCGGGGCGGCGGATGTCGAGGCCGGCGTCGCCGTCGATCCACGGCACGACCGACCATGCCCATGGGAAGTCCTTCGTCGGCGCACCCGCGAACACCGGGGCGGGCACTTCGACCCCCGTCTGCCGCACGCGGCGGGCGATCCCGGGGAGCCATTCCTGCTCGTGCAGCACGAGCGGCGCGGCCAGCGAACGGCGGGGAAGGCGCACGGCGAATTCGGTGCCCAGCCGCCAGACCGAGCAGTCCCATCCATCGGCGGCGTGGGTGAGTTCCAGCCCCCTGGCGGGGCCGTACTGCTGGTCCACGAGGCCCTGGACGAGGGAGCGGTCGATCACCAGTTCGGCTGCGGGCTTGTCGGGCACCCAGTCAGCCTAGGGGCGGCATCCGTCGCAACGACCGGCGGTGGGGCCTTCTCCCGGATGCGAGCCGGGAAGATAATGTCCCCGTGGACGTGCCGGAGCGGTCGGTC
>DASUQB010000031.1:0-3827 GCA_036280835.1 Microbacterium sp.
GCGCGATGGCGAATCGACGGAGGTGCTCGGTGGCGACGTCGAGGCGAGCGGGCAGGATGCCGCGGGCGACCGCATCGTCGCCGCCGCCGCTCGTCCCGACTCCTTCGGCGAGCTGGTCGCGATCGAGGGCGGCGCGGTGCGCAGCCTCACCGACTTCGGTGCGGGTCTTCGGGACGTCGGCCTCGCTCCCGTGCGCGAACTCACGATCGACGGCCGCGACGGCTATCCCGTGCACGGGTGGGTCGCAGCGCCCGAGGGGAACGGGCCGCACCCCGTCATCCTGATGATCCACGGCGGCCCGTACGCGTCGTACGGCATCCACCCGTTCGACGAGGTGCAGACGCTCGTCGACGCCGGCTACGCCGTCGCCTACTGCAACCCGCGCGGCTCCGCCGGTTACGGCCGCGACCACGGGCGCAGCATCCGCCAGGCGATGGGCACCCTCGACTTCGCCGACGTCATCGACTTCCTCGAGGGCGCCGTCGCATCGGACGACTCGCTCGACGGCGGTCGCGTCGGCGTCATGGGCGGCTCGTACGGCGGCTACCTGACCGCCTGGGTCATCGCCCACGACCACCGCTTCGCCGGCGCCATCGTCGAGCGGGGGTTCCTCGACCCCGTGTCCTTCCAGGGCACGAGCGACATCGGGTCGTTCTTCGGCGACGAGTACGTCGGCGTCGATCCGGAGGCGGTGCGGCGCCAGAGCCCCATGGCCGCTGTGGGGGACGTGCGGACGCCGACCCTCGTCATCCACTCGGAGCTCGACTTCCGCTGCCCCCTGGAGCAGGCGACGCGGTACTACGCGGCGCTCAAGCGCAACGGCGTCGATGCGGAGATGCTCGTCTTCCCCGGCGAGAACCACGAGCTGACCCGCTCCGGCCAGCCACGGCACCGCCTCGAGCGCTTCGCCGCGGTTCTCGACTGGTGGGCGCGGAAACTGCCCGTCGGCGCCTGATCAGTACACGGCCGATCAGTACGCGCCCTCATCAGTGGGCGGCTGACCAGGCCTGACGCAGAAGAGCCCGGGACGGCGTCCCGGGCTCTTCTGCGTGCGGGTCTCAGGCCTTGGCGTTGCCGAACGAGAACGCGCGGACGATCTGGACGATGCCGAGCACCACCAGGGCGATGCCGAGCAGCCACCACAGCGCCAGGATGTAGAGCGGCGAGAAGAGCAGGACGATACCGGCGATGATGCTGATGATCGCGAAGAAGATCGTCCATCCGCGTGAACGGGCGTCACCGAGGGTCGAGAGCGAGACGACGCCCTCGATGATCCAGAGGATACCCACGAGGATGCCGACGAAGACGGCGAGGAAGGCCGTCGTCTGGCCGAGGTTCAGGAAGGCCACGATGCCGGCGATGATGAACAGCACGCCGAGCACGATGTGACCCAGCCGGGCCCAACCGCCCTTGTCCTTCGAGAAGATGCCGAGTCCGGCATATACGAGTCCCGCGGCGATGGCGTAGACGGCGATGATCGCCGTCACGACGAAGGCGGTCTTTCCCGGCCAGACCAGGATCAGGATGCCGACGATGAGGGAGATCACTCCACCGAGGCCGAGAGCGGTGCGGATGCCGTTGAGCGCCGCCCTCTCCTCGGAGCTGGGGGTTGCAGTGGACATGAATGCGCCTTTCTGGGAGATTACTGTGAAGTTGCGCCCCCAGAGTACGCCCACCGCGGGATGTGCATCGGCACATTTCGGTGGCGCGTCACATCACGATAAGAGCACGGAGACGAGCAGGAGCACGGGGATGCACCCGATCGTGCTGAGGAATATCGTGTCGCGCGCGATCGTCTCGCCGACGTCGTAGCGCTGCGCGTAGTTGAAGACGTTCTGAGCGGTCGGCAGGCTGGCGAGCACGACCACGATGAGCAGCTCAGCGGGGGAGAGGTGGAAGACGAAGGCCCCCAGCGCCCATGCCACGAGCGGCATCGCGATCAGCTTCAATCCGGCCGCGAGCACGATGTCGCGGCGATGCCCGACGCTGGTCAGCACGCGCTGGCCGTGCAGGGAGATCCCGTAGCTGATGAGCATGATGGGAACGCACGCGTTGGCGATGAGGGTGAGCGGGTCGAGCACGATCGGGGGCAGCTCCACCCCGCTCAGCGAGACGACGACGCCGAGCGCCGATCCGATCAGCATCGGGTTGCGCACGGTCTGGCGCATGATGCGCCCGAACGACTTCGCGCCCGAGGTGGCGGCATCCAGCAGCGCCAGCGCGACGGGCATGAACAGCAGCAGCTGCACGAGGATGACCGGCGCGGAATAGGCGGCGTTTCCGAGCAGGTAGAGCGAGATCGGGATGCCGATGTTATTGGAGTTCACCATGCCGCTGGAGAGCGCCGCGATCACGGTGTCACCGAGGCGCCGCTTCCAGAGCAGCCCGGTGAAGATCCACTGGATCGCGAACATGATGATCGCCGCGATGGCCGACACCGGAAGGAGCGCGGAGAAGAGCGTGCGAACGTCCGCCGCGGCGAGCACGACGAAGAGCAGGAACGGGGACAGCACGAAGAAGTTCAGGCGGCTGAGCACGTAGCGCGCATGCTCGCCCAGCAGATCCATGCGACCGAGGACGTACCCCACGAAGATCGCGAGGCCGACGACGAGGAAGCCGGTCAGGACGCCGAGCATCAGCGGGCCCGCCGAGAAGCAGGGCCGACCGCGAACCCGACGCCGCGGTCGCGGCGTCGCGATGTCATGCCCTCGAGCCTACGGGTTCTCAGCTCCTGACATGATCGACGGGTGATCGAGGAGACGCTCGCCGGAGGCAACATGGAGCCCGTCGTCCGCGTCGGTGACACGGTCCGCCGCGTGGCCGGGCCGTGGACTCCCGCGGTGCACGCCCTGCTCGACGCGCTGGCCGCCGGGGGAGTGAGCGGGGTTCCCCGTCCGCTCGGGATCGATGGTCGAGGGCGCGAGGTGCTCACGTTCCTTCCCGGGGCGACCCTCGACTCGGCTGAGGTTCGACTGCGCTGGTCGCAGGCGATGCTGAGGGATGCGGGGCGGCTTCTCCGAGCCGTCCACGATGCCTCCCAGCCGCTCGTCGACGCGTCGCTCCCATGGCGGATGCCGAGCCACCAGCCCGTGGAGGTGATCTGTCACAACGACTTCGCCCCGTACAACCTCCTCGTCCATGACGGCCGGCTGGCCGGCGTCATCGACTTCGACATGGCGTCGCCGGGTGCCCGGATCCGGGATCTCGCGTATCTCGCCTATCGGCTGGTTCCCTTCGCCGAGGACGCGGTCGATGAATCGATTCGATTCGGCGACCCGGCGCGTCGGCTGCGGGATCTGATCGCCGCATACGGGATTCATTACGACGAGCGGGATGTGCTGAGAGCGGCAGTCGAGCGTCTCACCGAGCTGGCCGACTTCACCGAGGACCGCGCCGCCCTCACCGCGAGGACGGATCTGCTCGAACACGCGGCGATGTACCGCCGGGATGCCGTCCGCATCGCGGGATCGTTCTAGGGACTGTGCGGTCCAGGACGCGCTGGTATCCAATTGCCGATAATGCACATTATGTCAGATCAAGAACGATTCGTGCACGTGAGGGTCCCCTGCGATCGCGGTCGCGGGAGGACGACGAAGCCGCCGGCATCCCGATGGATGCCGGCGGCTTCGCTGGTTCCGTCTCAGACGACCGGCGGGTCATCCGTCCGGCTGGTGGCCTGGCGCGTCACGCGCTCACCGCTGACCGGGTCGACGCTGGTGTGGGAGGTTGCCACGCTCTGACGCTTGCGCAGCATGAGGACGAGTCCGATCAGGAAGACGACGAGGCCGGCTCCCATCAGGATGTATCCGATGAGGTCGAGGTTCACG
>DASUQB010000032.1:0-2750 GCA_036280835.1 Microbacterium sp.
GGGGGATCGTGGCACCCACGGCGGCGCGCTCCTCCTGGACGCGGGCCAGAGCCTCGGGCGCGTTCTGCTCGAGCTTGCGCAGCTCGTCGAAGGCCGCCGCCTTGTCGTCGAGGCCGGTGTTCGCCTCCTCGCACAACCGGATGATCTCGGTGTTCATGGCCCGCACCTGCTGCTCGGAGTCGGGAGTGGCGTCGTCGAGCTGCTGCTGCAGCGAGAAGGCCTGCGTGAGGTTCTGCTTCGCCGTCGCGAGCGCCGCCTCGAACTCGGTCGTCGCCGCGTCGCCGAACTGCGCCCTGGCGAAGCCCAGTTCCTCCTCGCTGGTCCTGACCGCGTCATCCGTCTGGACGAGGGCCGACCCGGCGCGTCGTGCCAGCTCCTCCGTCGGGATCTGCTCGACGGCGGGCGCCGCCTGGCCGACCAAGGCCGGCTGCTTCCTCTTTCGCCGGCTGCGGATCACGAGCCACACGACGAGAAGCACCCCGAGGCCGATGACGAGGAACCACAGGATGCCGGTGAAGATCCCGCTTCCGGTGCCCGGCGCGGCCGGCGCGCCCGAGCCGCCGTCCGATGCGTCCTCGAAGCCGGCGGCCGCGGCATCCACTGCTCCGCTCCAGTCGTTAGCCGCCAGGAGCGGCTGCACCTGCTGCTGCTCGATCTGGTCGAGCTGCTCGGGGGACAGCGGCCCCTCGCTGTCGGCGGAGATGTAGAACTGCCGCGACTCGGTGGCGACTGCCATCAGGTACTGCGTGGGTCCGAGCCCATTCAGCTGCGCGGTCTCGTCGGCCCATTCCTGCGAGTCGGAGGGGTTCGTGAACTCGTCGACGAAGACCACCCAGAGATCGACCCCGGTGTCGGCCTTCAGCTGCGCGAGCCTTTGCCCGGCTTCGGCCTCCTGGGCGGGCGAGAGGACGTCCGACCCATCGAACACGTAGGCGGCGTCCAGCTGCACGGGATCGGTGGCCGACGCGGGAGAGCCCGTGATCGACAGCAGGACCGTGAGACCGGCCGCGAGCGTCATCGCCCAACGCGCTCGCATGGCGCCACCCCCTCCATCCGGGCACGGGTCGCCCTCGGTTCGAGTCTATGCATCCCGGCGCATGAGGCGGTAGGCCGCGCACAGCCCGGCGACTCGCGCGCGCGCCTGGCCGCGAGGCCGCGAGCGCCCGCCTAGGCTGGGCCGCCGCGGGAGGTTCCATGGATGACAGGTATGGCGCGGACGTGCTGGCGCCGGGGTGGCGAGAGGCCGCCCGCACGGCGGTGCCGACGGTCGACGCGGTGCGGGATCTCGTCGTGGAGGTCGCCGACGACGGGTTCTGCGGCGCCGTGACCCGCACCGACGGACGCCTCGTGGAGCTCGAGGACCGCCGCGGCGCCAAGCGCCTGTTCCCCGTGGGCCCGGGGTTCCTGATCGATGGCCGGCCCGTCGTGCTCGCCGTGCCGGCTCGCGCCGCGGCATCCACCCCCGCCAGGACCGCATCGGGGTCGTTCGCCGTCGCCGACGCCCGTGCCCGGACGGCGCGGGCC
Organism: Microbacterium sp.; assembly: GCA_036280835.1. Taxonomy (GTDB): domain Bacteria; phylum Actinomycetota; class Actinomycetes; order Actinomycetales; family Microbacteriaceae; genus Microbacterium. Next base: position 1,525 of record DASUQB010000032.1, read on the forward strand.
AGCCGCATCCTGGTCGAGGGCCGGCACGACGCCGAGCTCGTCGAGAAGGTCTGGGGCGACGACCTCCGTGTCGAGGGAGTGGTGGTCGAGTACCTGCAGGGCATCGATCTGCTCGATGACCTGCTGCGCGAGGAGCCGCCGACGGCAGAGCGGCGCTACGGCGTGCTCGTGGATCATCTGGTGCCGGGCTCGAAGGAGTCCCGGATGGCCGCGGCCGTCGAACGCGGCCCGCACGGCCGGCACCTGAAGATCGTCGGCCACCCCTTCGTAGACGTGTGGCAGTGCGTCACCCCGCGGGCGCTCGGCATCGCCCGCTGGCCCGAGGTGCCGCGGGGGATCGACTGGAAGACCGGCGTCTGCAAGGCGCTCGGCTGGCCCCACGCGACCCCGGCCGACAAGGCCCGGGCGTGGCAGCGGGTGCTCGCATCGGTGTCGTCCTACCGCGACATCGAGCCCGCCCTGCTCGGCCGGGTCGAAGAGCTGATCGACTACGTCACGGCCTGAGTCCGGACTTCGCTCGGGCCCGCCCGGCGCTCGAGTCGTCCCCGGGCGTTCTTCCGGTCGCCGCGCGGAGCCGGGCCCGCCCCCGGCACGCCGTAGCCTGGGAACGTGTCCGCCGACCTGCCCACGCCCTCCTTCCGCGAGGAGCCCGTCTCGTTCGTGCGGCGCAGCGGACGGATGTCGGAGGCCCAGGAGCGCGCCTTCGCCGTCCACTCCGAGTCGTACATGATCGTCACCGAGCGGTCGGTCGGAGCGACGTCGGTGCATCCGGACGCGCGGCTCGACCACGCGGCCGCCTTCGGCCGAGAGGCGCCCCTCATCGTCGAGATCGGCTCCGGCCAGGGTCACGCCATCATCCACGCGGCGGCGTCCCGTCCCGGCGACGACTTCCTCGCGGTCGACGTGTTCCGGGCGGGGCTCGCCCGCACGGTGCTGGATGCCCAGCGGGCCGGCATCACGAACCTCCGCCTCATCGAGGCCAACGCTCCGGAGGTGCTCGAGACGCTCCTTCCGGAGGGCGCCGCCGACGAGGTCTGGATCTTCTTCCCCGACCCCTGGCACAAGAACAAGCACACCAAGCGCCGCCTCGTGAAGCCGCCCTTCGGAGACGTCGTGGCCGGTGCGCTCCGGGACGGCGGGGTCGTGCGGCTCGCCACCGACTGGGAGGACTACGCCCTCCAGATGCGGGACGTGCTGGATGCCGCGCCGGACCTCGAGCGCGCGTT
>DASUQB010000033.1:0-7533 GCA_036280835.1 Microbacterium sp.
TCCCAGCGACCTCAACCGGATGCTTACCAGATTTTTCCCTAGTCATTGGGAAAAAGTCGCCGTAGGCTGGAACCCGACGATCCCGTGGAGATCCCGAGCCCTCCTTCCGGCGACGTGCTCGCCCTGCCGGTACGCCTGCAGATCGTGACCGTTCTCACCGAGCTGCTGCGTCCTGCGACCACCCAGGAGCTGGCCCAGCGACTCGGACGGCATCCCAACACGGTCCGGCTGCAGCTCGAGCGGCTCGCCGAAGCGGGGCTGCTCGAGCGGCGAACGGTCATGCAGACCCGCGGTCGCCCGCGTCACGAGTGGGCCATCGCGGCGGACGCCCGCCCGGGCGGCGAGCCGCCGCAGGCTCACGCTCGGCTCGCCGCCTGGCTCGCCCGCGCCCTCTCGCGACCGCCCGGTCTCGCCGAGGTCGAGCAGGTCGGGCGGGAGGTCGGCCATGCGCTCGCGCCGGCCGGCGGCCGGCCGGTCGGTGACGCGATGCAGGACGCATTGGCCGCTCTCGGGTTCGCCCCGCGCCGTGAGCACCCGGCCGCGGGGCGTCACCGTTACGTGCTGCGCAACTGCCCCTACCGGGACGCCGTTCGAGCCAACCAGCCTGCGATATGCGCGCTCCACCGCGGCGTCACGAACGGCCTGCTCGAGGGTGTCGATCCCAGCGCGACCCTCGCGGGCTTCGTCCCGAAGGATCCGGACACGGCCGGCTGCCTGATCGAGGTGCAGGAGCGCGGCGGGGCCGGGCCGAGCGCCGGCTCGGGTCACTGACGGGCGCTCAGTAGTCCTCCACCCACGTCTGCCGGGAACTGCGGTGTTCGGCGCTGCGGGATCCGTCGAGGATCGCCGTAGATCACCCATGTGTCCGAAGGAGTCTTGACGATGGCCACCCGCGTTCCCCCATCAGAGCAGCCGCCCTCCGATCACCCGCCGCTCGACTATCGCGCCGCGGAGGGCTTCGGCGACGACGGGCCGCCCGAGATCCCCGTGGCTACGGCCGGCGGCGAGGGCGCGCCGCGTGTGTGGCGCGAGTGGATGATGGTGGGCCTCGGCCTCGTCGGGCTGTTGGCGATCCTGTCCGTCCTCCTCGCCGTCTACGCGGTCGCCGGCGACGACGGGACGAACGTGGCGACGATCGCGCGCCCCGCGCCGACGGCGGCTCCGACCCCCGCGCCGGCCGCCGCGCCGACGCTCGCCGACGCCAGGGGCGTCGCGTTCGAGCCCTTCGAGCGGGTCGATCCGACGCTGCCACCGGTGCCCTCCGGGGCCGTGAAGCACTTCAAGGTGGATGTCTTCCAGCACGTGACCCAGGTCTCCAAGGACCTGGCGCCGACGGAGGTCTGGAGCTTCGCCGTCAACGGCAAGTACCACCGCGGCACCGGCGTGTCCGCCCCGATGGTGGTGACCGAGGGCGACACCGTCGACTTCACGCTGACCAACGGATCTTCGAAGGCGATGAAGGTCACGATGCCGCACTCGTTGGACTTCCACTCGGCCGAGGTCGATCCGGGCCGCCGCTACGCGGATCTCGCACCGGGAAAGTCGATGCACTACCGCTTCGTCGCCAAGCACCCGGGCGTGTTCATGTACCACTGCGCGACCCAGCCGGTCCTGATGCACACGGGCGCCGGGATGGTCGGCACGTTCATCGTCAAGCCGAAGAACCTCGCCCCGGTCGACAAGGAGCTGTGGATCACCCAGCAGGAGTACTACCTCGGCAAGCCCGGAAAGGAGGCGGACCTCTCCAAGATGCAGGCCAAGCAGCCGGACGTGATCGCGTTCAACGGGTTCGCGAACCAGTACAAGGACGCCCCGATCACCGTGCGTCGCGACGAGCGCGTCCGCATGTACGTGCTCAACGCCGGACCGAGCATCTGGAGCGCGTTCCACGTGATCGGCACGGTCTTCGACACCACGCACGTCGAGGGCGTCACCGGCCACGACTCCCAGACGATCAACCTCGCTCCGTCGCAGGGCGGCTGGGTCGAGTTCACCCTCGACGAGGAGGGGACGTTCCCGTTCGTCACCCACGCCTTCGGCGACGCGGTCAAGGGCGCGATCGGCGTCGTGAAGACCACGCGCGCGCCCGAGGCGGCGGGCGGCCACGACATGGGTGGGCACAGCACCTCGGCGTCCCAGCCGGCCGGTGACGTCGGCGTCACGCTCGGCGACATGTGGGTCAAGTCGACCGTCCCGGACGTGAAGGCGGGCAAGGTGACCTTCGCCGTCAAGAACGAGGGCGCCACCGTCCACGGGCTCGCGATCACACCCGCCCCGGCGGCTGCGAGCGGCGGCATGCTCGACGAGAGCGCGTTCGTTGCGAAGGGCAAGAACCTCGCCGCCGGCGAGAGCGAGACCGTGTCGGCCGAGCTGAAGCCCGGCAGCTACGAGCTCGTGTGCTTCCTGCCCGGCCACTACGCGGCAGGTCAGCGGCTTCCGTTCACGGTCAAGTAGCGCTGCCGTAGCGCGACGCGGGCGACGCCGAACGGCGTCGCCCGCCTGTGCCTGCCCTACGCGCTCCAGTGCAGTTCGCGGTCCAGGTTCCTCTGAACCGACGCCACGGCGCGGAAGGCATCGCGGAGGTGGTGTCGGGCGAGCGGGCCGAGCGACTTGGGATCGACGTGGTCGTCCGCTTGGATGCCGGCTCTGAGCTGGGTCACCTGGTGGTCCATACGTAGCGCGGCGAAGATCGCATGGGCCTCTTCGAGTGTTCGAGCTTCGGTGGCGGAGAGCACACCCGCGTCGGCGGCAGCCCGCAGGCGCTCCGGCGTCGCGGTCGCCTCGGCTCCGGCGGCATGGCCGGCATAGCGAGCGATTGCGACGACCGGCAGGACCCCGCCCTTCTTGATGTCGAGCGTTCCGCGGTGCTCGCCGGAGTGCTCGATGACGAAGTCCCGCAGGAAGCCGGTCGGCGGTCTGAGGCTCACGGCGAGCCTGAGCAACAGGCGCAGGACGTGGGGTCGAAGACCGACCGCGCGGAGCGGGGCCAAGGCTCCGAATGCGTCTGCGGGCCCATGGACCGTCCGATGGTCCAGCACGATCGAGAGCGCCATGACCGCGTTGTTCTCGGTGGGTTCGTCCAGCCACGTCCTGATGTTGCGTTGCCAGTCACCGGCGGCGTTCGCCACGAGTGACCCGGTCGCGGTGAGGCCGTGGCTGTCCGACCTCACGCCCGTCGCGGCCAGGGTCTCGAGCGCCTCGCGGGCGAGTGCCTCTGCCGCCCCGCCGTCGGTCGCGTCGGCCCACACGAGGCCCGAGTCGACGTCGGAGGACGGAACGGCCTCGCGCCGGGCATGACTGCCGAGCGCCAGCCAGGCGAACTCCGCGGTGGACGCTCCAGACCGAGCTTCGACGAGCTCGATCGCGCGACGAACGAGCGCGTCGGCGACGACCGAGATCAGGCCACTGATCTGCGCCGGAGCGAGACCGGCCTCATGCAGGGCGACTATCGCCGGCTCCACTCGCCGGGCGGCATCGCGGAGGTGATCGGTGTTCTCCGCCGCGGCGATCGCACGGCGCAGCGCGAACGGCGTACGCGCCTCGGCCGCCAGCAGATCGAGGTCACTGACCACGCCGAGAACCTCGGCGCGCGCTGTGACGACCGGGAGATGGCGTATGCCGTGATCGAGCATCGTCATCAGCACGTCCGCGCCGTTGCCCGCAGCGTCGATCGTGACGGCTGGCGCGCTCATCACCTGGCTCACAGGAGCGTCGACCGAGACCCCCTTCGCGACGACCCGCGAACGCAGGTCGCGATCCGTGACGATGCCGAACCGGCCGCGCTCGAGGCGCACGAGCACCGAGCTCGCGCCGGTCCGCGCCATCCCTGCCGCCGCCCGGCGCAGCGAGACGTCCGGCTCGCAGATGATCGGCTGCTCGCGGATGAGGCTCGTCACGGGCTGGTGTGCGAGATCGAATCCGCCGACTTCGGCCGCGGGCACCGTGCCGGCCCGCGGACGGCCGAGCAGCGAACGCGCAAGGTAACGCAGTCCCGCCGGCAAGGCGAGTAGGGGGAGGACATCCTCCGCCGGAAGCGCGAGGCAGGCAGAGTCCTCGTGCGCCCGCGCTTCGAGCCCCGTCGGCATCGTCGCGACCATCGACGGATGGCCGAACAGCTCGCCCTCGCCGAGAAGGTCCACGACCCGGCCGCGGTCGACGAGCTCGACGGCGCCCTCGTAGACCATCCGCAGCGCACCCGGCGGCTCTGCGCCCTGCTCGAAGATCGTCGTCCCGGCGGGAAAGCGCTCATGCCGGGCGCGCTGCGCGAGTCGCGCGACGGTCGCAGCGTCGAACTCGTCGAACGGCGGGTGCCCTTTCAGGAACGAGGCGACGTCGCGCATGACGCGTACGAGCGTAAGCCTCCAGGAGCCGAGCGCGGGAGAGCGATCCAGGTTCGACATCGGTCGGGACCCACGAGCAGCCGGCCATGGCGACGATCACGCGGAATCGTTCGCATGAAAGCTTGCTGCGGCAGGGGAGGACGGGATCCACTCCGGGGTCCGAATTGACTCGGGCGCGGCTCGCGACCTGCAACTCGGCACGCGCCGAGCCGACGCAATCGATCACTGCGCACTCGCCGGCTGTGGTAGGAAGTTCCATCCAACCTAGGAGAGCTCGATGGATGTAGGTCGCCTGCGCAATATCCCGGTGTTCGCCGACGTGTCGGACGCCGACCTCCGGCGGATCGCCACCTTCGCGACGGAGGACAGCGCGCCCCAGGGCGCCACGCTGGTGCGGGAGGGGGACTACTCGACGGAGCTGATCGCCATCGAGGAGGGCACGGCCGAGGTTCGCCACGCGGGGCAACTGCTGGCCACGCTCGGGCCCGGGGACGTGTTCGGCGAGACCGGCGTCCTCGAGCACGGCCTGCGCAACGCGTCCGTGGTCGCGACGTCGCCACTGCGGGTCGTCAAGCTCACGACATGGGACATCAAGCGGCTCACGCCTGAGACCGTCCAGCGGTTGCGCGATCTCGTCGCCCAGCGCCGGCCTGCGGTAGAGACGGGCAGCGGCGCGCCGCCCGCCGCGTGAGGCGACCCGGCCCGCCGGTTCCACGGTGATCCGGCGTGACTGAGACGCAGTGGCTCCTCCCGTACGTCCCGCGGCTTCTGCTGCGGCATCTCGAGGAGACCCCGGACGCACCGGTGCGCGTCCTCGACGGCACGCTCGTGTTCGTCGACATCTCGGGCTTCACGCGGCTCTCCGAGCGGCTGGCGCGCCAGGGACGGGAGGGGGCCGAGCGCCTTTCCGACGCGATCGACGAATGCTTCACCCCCCTGCTGGCGGTCGCTTACGAGGGCGGCGGGAGCCTGCTGAAGTTCGGCGGCGACGCGCTGCTGCTGCTGTTCGACGGGGAGGGGCACCCGGAACGGGCGTGCCGGGCGGCGTTCGGGATGCGAGCGCTGTTGCGGGAGATCGGTCGGCTGGACGCGGGCGGCGTTCAGGTGAGGCTGCGCATGTCGGTCGGCGTCCACTCCGGGGAGTGCTCGTTCTTCGTGACGCGCGGCGCGCATCGCGAACTGCTCATCGCGGGCCCGGCGGCGACCGCGGTGGTCAGGATGGAGCACGCCGCCGGTGCGGGCCAGATCGTGGTGAGCAGCGCGACGGCATCGAGGCTGCCCGCCGATTGCACCAGCACCCATGCGGGCCCTGGCCACCTGCTGCGATCGGCGCCCGTCGCGCGGGTGGTCGGCGCGCCGGAGGCGAGACGGACGGCTCCCGCCCACCTGGACGCCGCGCTCTCGCCCCTGCTCCGCGACCACCTCCAAGCCGGCCCCGGAGCGCCGGAGCACCGCGTCGTGACGGTCGCCTTCCTGCGCTTCGGCGGTCTCGACGCGCTCCTCGCCGAGCAGGGGGCGGAGGGGGTCGCCGCCGCGCTCGACACGCTGGTCGCGCGCACGGCGGCGATCGCCGCGCGGCATGGCGTCTGCCTGCTCGGCTCGGACGTCGACGCCGACGGCGGGAAGCTGCTGCTGGCGGCCGGCGCACCCGTCGCGACGGGCGAGGACGACGAGCGGATGCTGCTCGCGCTGCGGGAGGTGCTCGAGGGCGGCGGTGCGCTGCCGCTGAAGATCGGCGTGCACCGCGGCGCCGTGTTCGCCGGCGACATCGGGCCGTCGTACCGCCGCACCTACACCGTCATGGGCGACGCCGTCAATCTCGCCGCCCGACTCATGGCCGCCGCGCCCGAGGGCGAGCTCTACGCGACCGAGCGGGTCGTCGAGGGCTCCGCAACGCGCTTCGCGGTCACGCGCATGGCTCCCTTCCGGGTCAAGGGCAAGGCGCGTCCTGTGGACGCGCTGTCCGTCGGGTCCGCGCTGGGTGGGAGGAGCCACGAGTCCGTGCTGGCCGACCGGCGCTTCCCGCTGGTGGGGCGCCGGAAGGAGACCGAAGCCCTCGAGGCGGCCCTCGCGGGGGTGCGAGACGGGAGCGGGCGGGTCCTCGACATCGTCGGCGAGCCCGGGATCGGCAAGAGCCGGCTGCTCGAGGAGCTCCGGATGCGCGGGCACGACCTGCGCGGGCTGCAGGTCACCTGCGAGGCATACACCGCCGCCGTCCCCCACGTGGTCTCGCGGCAGCTCCTGCACCAGGTGCTGCGGACGCCCTTGGACGCCGGCGCCGGCCACGTGACGGCTCGCCTCCGCGCCGCCGTCTCCGGCGTCGACCCGGCGCTCGAGCCCTGGCTGCCGCTGCTCGCGATCCCCTTGGGGCTCGACCTCCCGCCGACGCCGCAGGTGGCCCACCTCGACGGCGAGTTCCGGCGCGCGAAGCTCCACGAGGTCGTCGTGACGTTCCTGCGCTCGACGCTCAAGTCGCCGACGCTGATCGAGATCGAGGACGCGCATCACGTCGATCCCGCCTCGGCGGGGTTCCTCGCGGCGCTCGCCGCAGCCGTCCCCGAGGCGCCGTGGCTGCTGGCCCTGACGCGGCGCGACGCGGGGCCGGGCGTCGCGGCGCACGTGGCGGTCGAGCGGATGGAGCCGGAGCCGCTGACGCCAGACGAGACACTGGCCCTCGCGCGGGCCGCGACCGAGAACGTCCCCCTGCCGCCGCGCGTGCTCGAGGTCGTCGCCGAGCGCTCCGGCGGCAACCCGCAGTTCCTCCGGGACCTCCTGCGCTCGGCGGCCCGCGACGGTGCGGAGCAGCTCCCCGAGAGCATCGAGGCCGCGGCGGCGGCGCGGCTCGACCGCCTACCGCCGGCGGACCGCTCGCTCGTCCGGCGCGCGGCCGTGCTCGGCCGCGCGTTCGATCCGGCGCTGATCCCCTTCGTCCTCGACGAGGACGCGCAGCCGCCGAGTGCCGCGACCTGGGCCCGGTTGCACCGGTACCTCGAGCCCGACGGGGACTGGTTCCTGCGCTTCCGGAGGCAGGTCGTGTGGGAGGCGGCCTACGCCGGCCTGCCGTTCCGCACCCGGCGCCGTCTCCATCTGCGCACCGGCCTCGAGCTCGAGCGACGCCGCGGCGATGACGCGGTGCTGGCGCTGCACTTCGAGCGCGCGGGCAGTCACGAGCGGGCGTTCCGCTATGCACGCC
>DASUQB010000034.1:0-10058 GCA_036280835.1 Microbacterium sp.
GTTCCAGACCTCCAGCATCTTCCCGCGCCTCAGCGTGCTCGAGAACGTCCGGCTCGCCGCCCAGGTGGCGCGGGGAGGCAACTACTCGCTGCTCCGCTTCCCGCGGCGATCGGATGCCGCCACCGAGGTCGCCCGCGCGAAACTGGACGAGGTGGGGCTGAGCCACAAGCTCGACACGCCCGCGGGCGACATCTCGCACGGCGACAAGCGCAAGCTCGAGATCGCGGTGCTGCTTGCGACGGATGCCGGCATCGTCCTCCTCGATGAGCCGATGGCGGGCGTCGCCTCCGGCGATGTGCCGGGGCTCGTGGACAACATCAGGCGCATGCACGCCGAGAAGGGCTGCACGGTGCTGATGGTCGAGCACCACATCGACGTGCTCATGGGACTCGTCGACAAGGTGGCGGTGATGTACTTCGGCACGATCATCGCCTTCGACACCCCGCAGAACGTGATGGCGAATCCCCTCGTGCAGAGCGCCTACCTCGGGACAGCGGCATGACCGCGCCGATCCTGCAGGTCCGAGCGATGCGGGCCTCCATCGCCGGCCAGCAGGTCGTCGAGAACGTCACGTTCGAGGTGCCGGCCACCGGTATCACCGCGGTGCTCGGGCGCAATGGAGTCGGCAAGACCTCGACGCTGCGCGGCATCCTCGGCCTGATCCAGCGCAAGGGCGAGGTGGTGCTGGCGGGGGAGCGCATCGACGGCCTGCCGACCCACAGGATCGTGCAGCGGGGCGTCGGCTACGTGCCCGAGGACCGCGAGGTGTTCGCGAAGCTGTCCGTCGCCGAGAACCTCGCGTTGGCGGAGCGGCAGCGCAACCCGCGCCGCGAGTTCGTCGCCGAGCTCTTCCCCGACCTCGTTCAGCGCCGCGATCAGATGGCCGGCACCCTCTCGGGCGGACAGCAGCAGATGGTGTCGGTCGCTAGGGCGCTGCTCAACGACAACAAGCTGCTGCTCGTCGACGAGCCGACGAAGGGCCTGGCGCCCAAGATCGTGACGCAGGTCGCCGATGCCCTCCTCGAGGCGTCGAAGATCGTGCCGATCCTGCTCGTCGAGCAGAACCTCGAGGTCGTCCGCCGGCTGGCCGACGGGGCGATCGTGATCGCCGGCGGGCGGGTGGTGCATACGGGCAAGGCGGCGGAGATCCTGGATGACGAGGATCTCACCACGCGCCTGCTCGGCGTGCACGCCGAGGTCATCGCCGCACCGAACGCGGAGGCGGGCGCATGAGCACCCTCGTCCTCATCCTCATCACCGGCGTCGGCCTCGGCGCCCTCTACTTCCTCGTCGCCTCCGGTCTGAGCCTGATCTACGGGCTCATGCACGTGCTCAACTTCGCGCACGGGGCCTTCCTGACGCTCAGCGCCTTCATCGGGTGGCAGGTGGCCCAGGCGCTCGGCACCGCCTCGTGGGGGTCGTTCCTGACCTCGCTGCTCGTCGGGGCCGTCGTCGGCGCGGTGTTCGCCACCCTGACCGAGCTCGTGCTCATCCGCCCGCTGTACGAGCGGCACATCGAGCAGGTGCTCGTGACCGTCGGCCTCTCCTTCGCCGCGGTCGCCCTTTTCGAGGGGATCTGGGGAACCGACGCCATCAACATCTCCGGCCCTCCGTGGCTGAAGCAGACCACCGAGGTGCTCGGCGCTCGCATCCCGAACACCTACTGGGTGCTCATGATCGCCGCGGCCCTCGTGCTCGCCGCTCTCGTGCTGTTCCTGAAGAAGACCCGCTACGGCATGATCATCCGGGCCGGCGTCGAGAACCGCTCGATGGTCACCGCCCTCGGCATCGACGTGCGGCGCTCATTCACGCTGGTCTTCGCCATCGGCGGTGCCGCGGCCGGAATCGGCGGAGTGCTCGCGATGCACTACACGACCTTCGTCTCGCCGCACCTCGGTGCGACGCTCCTCATCTTCGCGTTCATCGTCACGGTGATCGGCGGGCTGGGCTCGCTGACGGGCGCGGCGATCGCGTCGGTGCTCGTCGCGGTGCTTCAGCAGTTCGCGAACACCTACCTCGGAGGGACCGGCGATTTCATCGTCGTCATCCTGCTCGCCGTCGTCCTGCTGGTGAGGCCGTCCGGACTGCTGGGGAGGAAGGCATGACCATCCAGGATGACGGGGCCACGACGCCGGTTCGACAGGCTCGGGGATCGGACGAGACAGCCCAGCGGCCGCGGGCTCCGCGGACGGAGCGACTGCGCGCCCTCCTGCCGGCGATCGCCGGGGTCGCGCTCGTCGTGCTGATGGCGGTGCTGCCGCTGCTGAACATCTCGATCCCCGGCATCCTGCCCACGCCCACCTACATGCTGGGAAGCCTCGCGCTGCTCTCGCTCTGCATGGTCTTCGCGGCACTGGCGCTGTCGTACAACCTGCTGCTCGGAACGGCCGGCATGCTCTCGTTCGGTCATGCGCTGTACTTCGGCGCGGGCGCCTACGGCCTGGGCATCGTGCTCGAGAACACCGGCATCCCGCTGTTCCCCGGCATCCTCCTCGCCCTGGTCGGCGGGCTCGTCATCGCCCTCGTCACCGGTGCGGTCAGCATGCGCGTGTCCGGCATCCCCTTCGCGATGGTGACGCTCGCCTTCGCCCAGGCGGGCTCCGTGCTGGTGCGGCGCAACCCGCAGATCACGGGCGGCGAGGAGGGCCTGGGCCTGAACACCGACAACGTGCCGGATTGGCTCGTCGGGGTCGCCGACACCCGCAACCTGTACTGGTTCACGCTCGTCGTGCTCGTGATCGTCTACCTCGTCGTGCTGTGGGTCGACACGTCGCGGCTGGGGCACCTCGCCGAGGCGACGCGCGAGAACGAGCTGCGTGTGCGCGTGCTCGGTCTGCGTCCGTACACGGCGAAGCTCATCATCTTCGTCATCGCGGCCCTGCTCGCGAGCCTCGCCGGCATGGCCTACATGCTGCTGCAGTCGGGAACCGTGCCCCGGTCGGTGTCGGCCGACCTGACCATCACCGTGCTCGTCATGGTCGTGCTCGGTGGCGTCGGGTTCCGCTGGGGTGCCATCGTGGGGGGCGTGCTCTACACGCTGCTCGATCAGCGCCTCACGGTGCTCGCCGGATCCGAGGCCATCGCCGGCCTGCCCGACGTGCTCCGCGTGCCGTTGTCGGAGCCGCTCTTCATCCTCGGTGTGCTGTTCATCCTCGTGGTGATGTTCCTCCCCGGCGGCATCGCCGGCACCGCCGATGCCTGGGCGCGTCGACGGCGCGGCGGGCGGGCGCGCACCGCGCTCGCCCGTCTCGACGATGCGGATGCCGCGGCGGAGCCCACCCCCGAAGAGGTGCGTGCATGACCTGGGAGTGGGAGTTCGCGGGGCGCTCGTCCTCCGATGGCGCACACACGATCGGCCGCTGGCTGACGGACCGGGCGCTCGCGTCGCCGGAGCGGATCGCGATCGACGATCGCGGCGTGACGATCGGGTACCGGGAGCTCGAGGACCGCTCGCACGAGCTGTCGCTCGCCCTGCGCCGGGCAGGCTATGGAGCGGGGGAGCGCATCGCCACGGTGTCGGGCAACTCGATCGACCACGTCGTCTCGTTCTTCGCCTGCGCGAAGGCGGGCATCGCGTTCGTCCCGCTGTCGTGGCGGCTCACCGCGCGCGAGCTCGCGGGCGTCGCTCAGCGGGCGGATGCGCAGCTCGTGCTGGTGGAGGACGAGTACGAGGCCGTCGTCACCGATGCGCTCGGCCACCTCCGTTCCGGCGCGGACACCGACGCCCCGCCCATCGCCACGCTCGGCACCACCGGGATCGAGGCGGCTGTTCCGCCGCGCGACCGCGGCTTCGGCCTCCCGCGCGAGAGCCGCGCCGTGCTCGATGACGACCCGCTGCTGATCATCTTCACCTCCGGCAGCGAGGCGGCGCCCAAGGGCGTCGTGCTGACCCACGCGAACTGCTTCTGGAACAACCTCGCACTCGCGGGAGCCGTGCAGCTCACGGCCGACGACGTCGTACTCGCGATGCTTCCGCAGTTCCACGTGGCCGCCTGGAACTGCCAGCCGCTGCTCGCCTGGTGGGTCGGGGCCACCGTCGTGCTGGAGCGGTCCTTCCAGCCGTCGCGGGTGCTGCAACTGCTGCAGGAGCGCGGGGTCACCACGATGATGGGCGTTCCGACGCAGTACCAGCTGCTGGCCGATGACCCCCGGTTCGCGGCATCCGATCTCTCGCACCTGCGCACCGCGCTCGTGGGCGGGGCGACGATGCCGTCCTCGCTCTTCGACACGTGGACGGGCCGCGGCGTGACGCTGACGCAGGGATACGGGCTCACCGAAGCCGCGCCGAACGTGCTGTGCCTCAGCCCCACGGAAGCCGCCCGGCACCCCGGCGCGGTGGGCCGCCCCTACCCGCACGTCGATGTGTGCCTCGCCGATCCCGCGTCCGCCGAGGTGCTCGAGGGCGCCGCCACGGGCGAGCTCTGGGTCCGGGGACCGAGCGTCTTCGCCGGCTACCTCGGCGATCCCGTGGCCACGGAGCGTGCCCGCTGGGGGGAGTGGCTGCGCACCGGCGACCTCGCCTCCCGCGATGCCGACGGCGTCTACCGCATCGTCGACCGGCTGAAGGACATCTTCATCTCGGGCGGCGAGAACGTCGCGCCGGCCGAGGTGGAGCACGCCCTCACGCTCCACCCCGCGATCCACGCCGCCGCCGTCGTGGGCGTCCCCGACCGCGTGTGGGGTGAGCGGGGCGTGGCCTTCGTCGTCGCGGACAAGCCGCTCGACGAGGCCGAAGTGCTCGCGCACGCGCGCTCGGTGCTCGCCGCCTTCAAGCTTCCCGTCCGCGTCGAATTCGTCGACGAGCTGCCACGCTCGACGATCGACAAGCTGGCCCGTTCCCGCCTCCGCGCCCGCGCGCAGGCCCTTGTGGAGGAGGAGGTGCGCCGTGAGCGCTCCTGACCCGCTGACCCTCGACGACGAGGCCGCCGGCATCTCGCAGGCGACCGGTCGGCCGCTCACCAAGCGAGGCGAGGCGACGCGTCGCAGGCTGCTCGAGGCGGCCGAGCACGTGTTCGCCGAGTCGGGGTATCACGAGGCATCCATCGTCAAGATCACCGAGCGCGCCGGCGTCGGCCTCGGCACGTTCTACCTCTACTTCGACAGCAAGCAGGTCATCTTCGAAGCCCTCGTGATCGACCTCAACCGGCGGGTGCGCCGCTCGATGGCGGAGGCCATGGAGGGTGCCTCGTCGCGGCTCGAAGCCGAGCGCGCCGGTTTCGCCGGATTCTTCCGGTTCACCGCCGAGCACCCGGCGCTCTACCGAGTGGTGCGGGAGGCCGAGTTCGTGTCGCCCGAGACGCTGCGGCTGCACTACACGCGCATCGTCGAGGGCTACGAGACCGGACTGCGGGCGGCCCAGGCGGTCGGCGACGTCGATCCGGCACTCGATCCCGGCATCACGGCGTGGGCGCTCATGGGGATGGGCGAGCTCATCGGCATGCGGTTCCTGCTGTGGGAGCGGGATGCCGACGGCAGACCTCCCGCCGAGCTGCCGCCCGCGATCTTCGACGACATGATGCGCTTCATCGACAACGCGCTCGCACCTCGACAGGGGATCGAAGGATGACGGACCAGGACCTGATCGGCAGGCGGGCGATCGTGACGGGCGGCGCGAGCGGCATCGGCCTGGCGTGCGCGCGGGAGTTCGCAGGACGAGGGGCGCATGTCGTCATCGCGGACCTCGACGGCGCGGCGGCCGAGGCCGCGGCATCGGATCTCGGCGGCGAGGCGTGGACGGTCGACCTGGCTGACACGGCGGCGCTCGACGAGCTGACGCTCGAGGCCGACATCCTGGTGAACAACGCCGGCATCCAGCGGGTCAGTCCGATCCCGGAGTTCGACCCCGACGCGTTCCGCCTCATCCAGCGCCTCATGGTGGAGTCGCCGTTCCTGCTGATCCGCGCGGCGCTGCCCGGGATGTACGAGCGCGGCTGGGGCCGCATCGTGAACGTGTCGAGCGTGCACGGCCTGCGGGCGAGCCCCTTCAAGTCGGCCTACGTCGCAGCCAAGCACGGGCTGGAGGGACTGTCGAAGGTGACGGCGCTCGAGGGCGGCCCGCACGGGGTGACGAGCAACTGCATCAGCCCCGGCTACGTGCGCACGCCCCTGGTCGAGAAGCAGATCGCCGACCAGGCTCGGCTGCACGGCATCCCCGAGAGCGACGTCGTCGAGAAGATCATGCTCACCGAGAGCGCCATCAAGCGGCTCGTCGAAGCCTCCGAAGTGGCCTCTCTCGCGGGCTGGCTCGTCTCGGACAAGGCCGGCATGGTCACCGGCGCCTCGTACACGATGGACGGCGGGTGGACCTCGCGATGAGCACCCACGCCTATCGAACGATCGATGTGCCCGTGCGGGGCGGTGACCTTCGCGTCGCCGTGTGGGACCCGCTCAACGGGGACGACCCGGACGTCGCCCCCGCCGTGCTGCTGATCCACGGGGTGACGGCGTCGCACCTGTCGTGGCCCCTGGTCGTCGAACGGCTGCCCTTCGCCCGTGTCATCGCCCCCGACCTGCGCGGTCGCGGGCGCAGCAACGGGCTGGCGGGCGCGGCGGGGCTGGAGGCCCATGCGGCCGACCTCGTGGCGGCGCTCGACGCGGTCGGCGTGCAGCGCGCCCTGGTGGTGGGGCACTCGATGGGGGCATTCGTCGCCCTCGTGCTCGGCGACCTGCACCCCGATCGCGTCTCCGGCGTCGTCCTCGTCGACGGCGGTCTGCCGCTCGACCTGCCCGACGGCCTCGCGCCAGAAGAAGCCATCAGGCTCGTGCTCGGCCCGACGGCCGATCGCCTCGCCATGCGCTTCCCGTCGGTGGACGCGTACTTCGACTTCTGGCGCGCGCACCCCGCGTTCCGGAGAGACTGGTCGCCGGCGCTCGAGGCGTACCTCGCCTATGACCTCGTCGGCGACGAACCGGAGCTCAGGCCCGCCACGAGCTACGCGACGCTCGAGGAGGACTCGATCGACCAGAACTCCGGCACGGCGATCGCCGACGCGCTCGCCCGGCTGCGGCATCCGACCGTGCTCTTGACCGCCGAGCGCGGGCTGCTCGACCAGATCCCGCCGCTGTACTCCCACGACCGCCTGCCGGCGCTGCTGGCGGCCCACCCGGAACTCGAGCACGTTCCGGTCGCAGACGTCAACCACTACACGATCGCCATGTCCGAGCGCGGCGCCGGCGCGGTGGCCGCCGTCGTGCGCGACCGGGTCGCGGCAGCGGCAGGCGCGTCGTCGGTGAAGACGGCGCAGGACTGACACCGGCCGCGCCCGACGCGCCAGCTTCCGCCCTGTCGCGGGGCGGGCCTCCTGCGTCGTGTGCGTGACCCGCGACGTGCCGGGAACGGCAATCCGATCGGCCTCGTGCTCCGAATACCAGGTGTCGCAAGGGACCGGCGGGCCTTCCGCCGGGGGGAGCGACGACAAAGGAGTCGATCGTGAAACGGAATACGAACATGCTGCTCGGAGCCGGTGCAGCACTGGTGCTCGCCCTGTCGATGGGCGCCGGCCCGGCGGCCGCGCACAACGGCGAGGACCACAGCGGGAAGGAGACCCGCAAGGGCGCGGACAAGACCGTGACCCTGACGGCAAACCTCACGGCGCTCAACGACTCGGGTGCTTCGGGGTGGGCCACGGCCATCGTCCGCAACCAGAAGATCCAGCACATCGAGGTGTACGCCGAGGGCCTGACCCCCGACGCACCGCACGCGCAGCACATCCACTACGGCGAGCAGGCGCTCAACGAGTGCCCTGGGCTGGGCCTGGATGCCAATAGGGACGGCCGACTCAACACCGTCGAGGGCGTGCCGGCCTACGGTCCCGTGGTCGTCTCGCTCAACACCGTCGGCGACACGACGCCGGGGAGCTTCCTGGACGTGTCGCGCTTCCCCGTCTCGCAGGACGGCAGCTACCACTACAGCCGCGACAACATCGAGTTCACCGATGTGGCGGGCACCGGCTACCCCGGCGCGGGCGGCCTCGGAACCGCCAAGGAGATCGCCGACGCCATCCGCGCAGGGGAGGGCGTGCTGGTCATCCACGGCGTGGACTACGACGGCGACGGCATGTACAGCTTCGGCGCCGCCGGTGCGAGCGAGCTCGACCCGAACCTCCCCGCCGAGGCGACCGACCCGGCCGTCTGCGGAGTGCTCCGGTAGACAGCAGTCCCGCAGAGGCGAGAACGTCCCGGTCGGGCTGCACGTCCGACCGGGGCACGGAAGGGCCGATCCCCCACGGGTCGGCCCTTTCTCGCGTCCACCGGCGGCGGCGAACACAGCGCGGGGCGCGGCGCGCCGCAGGCCCGGGCCGGCCCCCCTGGGGTCTCCCGGGTCCGAATCTCCTGCGTGGTGTCGGCGCCGGTTCGTCAGCGTCCCGCTGCCGCGATGCGCGTCGTGAGCTGGTGGGCGTGCGCGAGCAGGGTGCGGCCGAGGGCCGGCAGGCGGTCCGGCCCGAACCGGAACTCCACGCCGGTGAGGCTCAGCGCCCACTCCGGCTGCCCGGCGCGGTTGAACACCGCCGCGCCGAGCCCCCAGCTCCCCTTGACGATCAGCCCCGGGTTGACCGCGTAGCCGCGATCACGCGTGTCCGCGATGCGGGCCCGCAGCGGGCGGGGGGAGTGGGGACGACCGAAGCGCTCCGGCAGCTCGGGATGCCGCTCGAGATAGGCCTCGACATCCGTCTCGGGCAGGAAGGCGAGGATCGCGAGGCCAGCCGATGCCACGCCGAGCGGGAACCGCACACCCTCGCTCAGCACGAACGAGCGGATCGGGAAGCTGCCCTCCTCGCGGAGCAGGCACACGGTCTCATCCGCCCGGCGCACCGAGAGGAACGCGCTCTCCTCGGTCTTGACGGCGAGCGAGCGGACGATGTCTCGCGCCAGGCCGGCGACGTCGTAGCGCGTCGCGGCGACGCTTCCCATCAGGAAGAGCTCGGGCCCCGGCATCCACCTCGCCGTGTTCTCATCCTGATCCACCAGGCCCTCCACGCGCAGGGCGGAGAGCAGCCGGTGCGCGGTCGATCGCGAGAGGTCGGCCTGTCGCGCGAGCTCCTGCACGCCGGCGCCTGTTTCGCCCGCCGCGGTGACGAGCCGCAGCAGCCGGGCGGCGCGCGCGATGGCCTGCGCCCCGGGCACGCTCGTCGATCGTTCCACAATGTGGACACTACGTCTCACGGCATCCACATCACAAGCCGTCCCTTGAACGGCCGCCCTCCGAGGGCGCAGAGTGGAGGTGGCATCCCGGCCGGTGGCCCGCGCACCGGATCGTGGTCAGCCGCGTCCGACGAAGGAGTGGGAACCACGTGATCGACAAGACGTTCGCATCGGCGGCCGAGGCCGTCGCCGACATCCCGGACGGAGCAAGCCTCGCCGTCGGCGGCTTCGGGCTCTCCGGCAATCCGATCGCCCTCATCGAGGCCCTGCTCGCACAGGGGACGAGCGATCTCAGCATCGTCTCGAACAACTGCGGGGTGGATGACTGGGGCCTCGGCATCCTGCTGAACGCCAGGCGCATCCGCAAGATGACGTCGTCGTACGTGGGCGAGAACAAGGAGTTCGAGCGCCAGTTCCTCAGCGGCGAGCTCGAGCTCGAGCTCACTCCGCAGGGCACGCTCGCCGAGAAGCTGCGCGCCGGCGGCTCCGGGGTCGCCGCGTTCTTCACCCAGACCGGCGTCGGCACACAGGTCGCGGAGGGTGGTCTTCCGCGCCGCTATGACGGCAGCGGCGGCGTCGCCATCGCCTCGCCGCCTAAGGACGTGCGCACCTTCGACGTCACGGGCGTCGAGCGCGAATACGTGCTGGAAGAGGCGATCGTCACCGACTTCGCGCTCGTCCATGCGCTCAAAGGCGACCGCCACGGCAACCTGATCTTCAACAAGGCCGCCCGCAACTTCAACCCGCTCGCCGCGATGGCCGGCAGGGTCTGCATCGCGCAGGTCGAGCAGCTCGTCGAACCGGGGGACCTCGACCCCGACCAGGTGCACCTGCCGGGCATCTACGTGCACCGCATCATCGAGGTCGGCACCGACATCGAGAAGCGCATCGAGCGCCGCACCGTATCCGCCGACCCT